>CAYGCV010000022.1:0-22030 GCA_964348425.1 uncultured Vicinamibacteraceae bacterium
CGACATCATCCCGACGCCGAGGCCGGCGATGATGTTCGTGGCCGGACCGGTCTCCGACTGCTGCGCGATGCCGTGCGCGGGCGGCTTGTCCTTGCCGGTGTAGTACTCGGTGATCTGGCCGATCAGCACGCCGGCCGCGACGCCGGCGACCACGCACCAGAGGATGGCCGCGGGGATGTCGAGCACCACGACGAGGGCGCCGGCGCCCGCGAAGACGAGCGCCGATGCCACCAGCAGCCCGCGGTGGAGCGCGCTGCCAATCTTCGTCTCGTCGTCGGTGTTGACGACGAACGTGCCCAGGATGGACGAGACGATGCCCACGCCGGCCAGCAGGATCGGAAAGATGACCAGCCGCGACTGGAGCGCCTCGAACGCGACCGCGTCGACGCCCCACAGCGCGGTCGCCGAGGCCGCGCCCAGCGCCCAAGCGAGCGCGATCGAGGAAATGATGCTGCCGACGTACGACTCGAACAGGTCGGCGCCCATGCCCGCGACGTCCCCGACGTTGTCCCCGACGTTGTCGGCGATGGTGGCCGGGTTGCGGGGATCGTCCTCCGGGATGCCGGCCTCGACCTTGCCGGACAGGTCGCCCGCCACGTCGGCGGCCTTCGTGTAGATGCCGCCGCCGACACGGGCGAACAGCGCGATCGACGAGGCGCCGAGCGAGAACCCGAACAGCGACTCGACGGCGCTCGCGCCGGCTCCCTGCAACCCGCCGTACGCGTAGTAGAGCGTGGCGATGCCGAGCGTGCCCAGCGCGACGACGGTCAGGCCCATCACCGCGCCGCTGGAGAAGGCCACGCGCAGCGCGCTCGAGAGGCTGGTGGTCGCGGCGTGCGTCGTCCGCACGGCGGCGCTCGTCGCGGTCCGCATGCCGATCCACCCCGCGCCCGCCGACAGCAGGGCGCCGACCAGGAAGGCAATGCCGGTCAGCCACGAGTCCCCGGGCAGGAACGCCACCAGGATCACGAACATGATGGCGACGAAGCCCGCCAGGACGGTGTACTCCGTCCGCAGGAAGGCCATGGCCCCCGCCCGGATGAGCGCGGCAATCCGCTGCATCCTGTCCGTGCCGGGGTCCCGGCCGCCGATGCCGCGTATCAGGAAGTAGGCGAAGAGCGCTGCGACAACCGGCGCCCCCCAGCCCAACACGAAGTAGAGCTGCTGTTCCATTCGAACCTCAACGATGCCGACTCACGGGCCTTGACGAAACGGACGAGCGTACCAACCCGCATTTCCCGCTGTCAAGACGCGGGGGGAGCGGCGCCGGCCGCGCCCCCGCGATCGATGCGGAGCTGGGCGGACAGCGCCATGCCGCCCGTCAGGAAGATCTGCACCCCCTCCTGGACGCTCAGCTCGGGATACGACACCACGGACGACTCGTAGACGTGGATGTCGCCGAAGTAGATGTGGTTCGTCGGCACGTACACCGCCACGAGGTCCTCGGCGCCGTGGCCGCGATCGAGCGCGAACCGCTTGGTGAGGAAGCCGAGCACGAGGCCGCGCCGCGGGTCGTCGACGAGCACGACCTGCTTGAAGCCCATCCGGCTGTCGGGCGAGAAGGCGGCCACCAGTTGCTTCACCGGCACGTAGACCGCTCGGAAGACCGGCAGCCGCATGAGGTACGTCTCGCCCCGCGTGAGCAGGCGGCCGCCGAGCACGTTGGTGGCGAACACCCCGACGAACAGCACGGACACCAGCAGCGTCGCGAGCCCCAGCCCCGGCACCTCGCGGCCGATCCACCGGGCGTAGGCGGGGCTCATGACGCCGTCGATGAACTGGAAGAGCCACACGAACGCCGCCACGGTGATGATCAGCGGCACCGTGACGACAAAGCCGGCAATCAGGCTGCGACGAAGCCACTGCATCGGTTCCTCCTGGCGGGCGCCTCACGACCCGGCCGCCCGGAAGACGACCGCGCCCGCCAGCGCGAGCCGGTAGACGGCGTACGGATCCAGCGACCGCCGCGAGACGGACTGAATGAAGTAGCTTATCGTGAGATAGCCCACGATCGCGGACGAGACGCCCCCGATCCCCATCAGGACGATGCCGCCGGGCGGGATCCCCGCCGTCACGAGATCGAGCGTCGCCCGGGCGCCCGCGGCCATGATCGCGGGAATCCCGAGCAGGAAGGCGAAGCGGGCGGCGCGCTCGCGGCGCAGGCCGAGGAGCATGGCCACGGTCAGCACCGCGCCGGACCGCGAGACGCCCGGCACCAGCGCCGACGCCTGCGCGACCCCGAGCCCCAGCGCCTCCCACGGACCCAGCGAGGTCTCGCGGCGGGTGCGGGTGCGCAGGCGCTCGGCGACGAGCATCACGACGGCGCCCGCGGCCAGGGTGACGCCGGCGACACCGGCGGTGCGCAGCGAGCCGGTGATGGCGTCGGCCGCCGCCAGCCCGACGACCGCGACCGGCACGGTGCCGATGACAATCGCCCGCAGCACGACGGCGTCGTCGCCCGGGCCGCGCCACGCGCGCGGCGCCGCCGCGGTCGCCGCCAACCCGGTCACGTCGCGGCGGAAGTAGACGAGCACCGCCAGCAGCGTGCCGAGGTGGCAGGCGACATCGAACGCCACCGCGAAGCGCGGCTCGATCTCCCACCCGAAGAAGGCGCGCGCCAGAATCAGATGGGCCGAGCTCGAGATCGGCAGGAACTCGGTCAGCCCCTGCACGACGCCCAGCAGCGCGGCCTGCAGCGCGGTCACGCAGATCGATCAGGAGGCCCGCGCCCGGCGTCCCCCCTGGCGCTTCGAGCGCGGGCGAGACGGCGCCTGCGTGGCGGTCGCCGGATGCGGGTAGCGCTGCGCCGCGCGCCGCTGGGTGATCAGGATCGCGATCGAGGCCGCGATGAAGATGGTCGAGTACGTGCCGCTGAAGACGCCGACGAGCATCGTGAAGGCGAAGCCCCGCAGCACCTCCCCGCCGAAGACGTACAGCGCCAGCACGGCGAACCCGGTCGTGCCGGACGTGATGAGCGTCCGGGCCAGCGTCTGGTTGATGCTCCGGTTCACCAGGTGGTCGAACTGGTCCCGCCGCATGACGCGCAGGTTCTCGCGAACGCGGTCGAACACGACGATCGAGTCGTTCACCGAATACCCGGTGATGGTCAGCATCGCCGCCACCACGTTCAGCGACAGCTCGTAGCCGAAGAACATCAGGAGCGACACGGTGATCATGATGTCGTGCGCCACGGCGACGATGGCGCCGACCCCGAAGCTGAATCGGAACCGCAGGCCGATGTACACCAGGATGCCGGCCATGGCGAACACGAACGCCTGGATCCCGCGCTGGCGCAGCTCCTCGCCGATGACGGGGCCGACCAGCTCCTGGCCGACGACCGCGAAGCCGCCGACCGCGCTGTCGCGCAGGGCCGCCCGCACCGCCTCGGCCCCCTCCTCGAGGCTCGTTCCCACCTCCGGCCCGGTCTGCGGCAGGCGCACCATGATCTGGTTCGCGTCCGCCGCGCCGTACTGCTGCACGACCTTCTCGCCCTCGACCGAGGCGAGCGCATCGCGCACGGCGTCCTCGGTGATCGGCTCCTCGAACTCGATCACGATCAGCGTGCCGCCGGAGAAGTCGATGCCGAGCGGGAGCCCCCCGCGGACCGCCAGCAGGATCACGCCGCCGGCGATGACGAGCAGCGAGAGCGCGAGGGCCTGCCAGCGCCAGGCGATGAAATCGAAGCTCGGTTCCTTGCGAAAGAGCTGCACGCGCGCTATCCCCTTCTCCTGCCCGATCGAGGTTCAGATGCTCAGCGTGACCGCCCGCCGGCGCCCGAGCAACACTTCGAACATGGTGCGCGACACGAACATCGCGGTGAAGACGTTCGAGATGAGCCCGATGGCGAGCGTGGTGGCGAAGCCCCGGATCGGACCGGACCCGAACTGGAACAGGAACGCCGCCGCGATGAGCGACGCGACGTGCGTGTCCAGAATCGTGAGCAGGACGCGATCGAATCCGGCCGCGACCGCCGCCCTGACCCCCTTCTCGGAGCGCAGCTCCTCCTTGATGCGCTCGAAGATCAGGACGTTGGAGTCGACGCCGATGCCGATGGTCAGGATGAGCCCCGCAATCCCGGGCAGCGTGAGCACGGCGCCGATGTAGGCCATGAACCCCATCAGGATCAGCAGGTTCATCGCCACCGCGACGATCGCGTTGATGCCGGCGAGCCGGTAGTAGAACAGCATGAACACGGCGACGGCGAGCAGACCCGCCACCGACGCGGCCACGCCCGCCCGAATCGAGTCGGCGCCGAGCGTCGGACCGACCGTCCGCTCCTCCAGGTAGGTGAGCGACGCGGGTAGCGCGCCGGAGCGCAGCACCAGCGACAGGTCCGCCGCCTCCTGCTGGCTGAAGGTGCCCGTGATGCGTCCCTCGGCGTTGATCCGGCTCTGAATCTGCGGCGCGGTCTGGACGCGCCCGTCGAGAATGATCGCCAGGTTGCGTCCGATGTTCTGTCCGGTCACGTCGCCGAACTTGCGCGCGCCCTCGCTGTTGAACGAGAAGCTGACGGCCGGCTGGTTGAACTCGTCCAGCGCCGGCCGCGCGTTGCGCAGATCCCGTCCCGTGACCGCGGCCACCCGCCGCACCAGGTAGTAGACCGTGCCCCCCGGCCCGCCGGAATCGAGCACGTCCGAGACGCCGGAGACGACCTCCATCTCCGGCGGGAGCACGCCGTTGCGCGTCTCGAGCAGCGCCTCCCGGGAGATCGCCGGACCGTCCTCGACGATCTTGAGCTCGAGCAGCGCGGTGTTGCGGATGATCTCCTTCGCGCGCGCCACGTCGGACACCCCCGGCAACTGGACCAGTATCTGGTACCCGCCCACGCTGTACGGCGCCACGATGGGCTCCGCCACGCCGAGCTCGTTGACGCGCCGCTCGATCGTCTGCAGCGCCTGGCGGACCGCCTCGTCGCGGAGGGTGCTCTCGATCGGCGCGCGCATCCTGTACGTGTACGTGCCGCTGGCGCCCACCTCCCGGTCGTACGTCGCCGTGAGCTGGTTTTCCGCGATGTCGCGGAACTCGGCGTCCCGTTGCGGCGGCACGCCCTCCACGCGGATGGTGGTGGGCTCGACGGCCACGACCGAGGCGGTCTCGATGCCCTGCAGATCGAGCTGCTCGCCGAGCTGCTCGGCCGCGGTCTCCGACTCCACGCGCAGCGCGTCATCCGTCTGCACCCGCAGCACCATGTGCACGCCGCCCTCGAGATCGAGACCCAGGCGGATGCGCTCCTCGGGCGGATAGATGGCCAGCGCGGACAGCGCGGCCACGACGACGACGGCAACCACCTTCCACTGCACGTTCTGCTTCATGGGCAACACCTCTCGGCCGGCCGGCAGCCCGGCCGGCGGCCGCTACGATCCGCCGGACTCCGGCACCACCGGCTCCTGGCCCTGGTACCCGCCGATGGCCGCCCGGGAGACCTCGATCCGCACCTTGTCCGCGACCTGGACATGGACCGAGCGCTCCCCCATCTTCGAGACGACCCCGTAGATGCCGCTCGTCGTCACGATCCGGTCCCCCACCTTCAGGTTCGCCTGAAAGCTCTGCACCTTCCGCTGGCGCCGGCGCATCGGCAGCAGGATGATGAAGTAGAAGATCGCGAGTATCAGCGCGAACGGCAGGAACTGGACGAGCAGCGGGGGCGACTGCCCCGCAGGCTGCGCCATCGCGAGGATGGCCGTGAAGCTCTCGCTGGTCATTGAGATCGTGCGGTCCCACCGCCGCCGGACCGCGGCCGGCGGGAGAACGTCTGGCGGAAACCCTGTCTGAACGCCTCGAACGTGCCGAACATTATAGCCTCACCGAGCCGCCGCATGGTGTCGAGGTAGAAGTGCAGGTTGTGCAGCGTGCCGAGGGTGGCCGCGCCGATCTCGTTCGCCAGGTGCAGATGCCGCAGGTAGGCCCGCGAATGGTGCCGGCAGGTGTAGCAGCCGCAGTCCGGATCGGGCGGCCGCTCGTCGGCCGCGTACCGCGCGCCGCGGATGTTGATGCGCCCCGTGCGCGTGAGGAGCTGGCCGTTGCGCGCGTTGCGCGTCGGCACGACGCAGTCGAACAGGTCGATGCCGCGGCCGACCATCTCCACCACGTCGTCGGGCAGCCCGACGCCCATCAGATAGCGGGGCCGATCGGCCGGCAGCAGCGCCGCCGTGCGGCCCGCGACGTCGTGCATCACCTCGTTCGGCTCCCCGACGCTCAGGCCGCCGATGGCGTAGCCGTCGAAGCCCGTGGCCAGCGTCTCCCCCGCGTGGCGTTCCCTCAGGTCGGAGAAGACGCTGCCCTGGACGATGCCGAACTGCGCCTGGCCGGGGGTCGTGGGCGCGCGCCCGCCGCCGCGCGCGTGCAGCTCGAGGAACCGCGCGCGCGAGCGGCGCCCCCAGCGCGTGGTCAGCTCCAGCGAGCGGGTGGCCGCGTCCCGGTCCACCGGATACGGCGTGCACTCGTCGAACGCCATGGCGATGTCGGCGCCCAGGCCGACCTGGATCTCCGTCGCCCGCTCGGGCGTCAGCAGGTGCGCCGCGCCGTCGAGATGCGAGCGGAAGCGGACCCCCTCCTCGCCGATCGTGCGCCGCGCGCCGAGGCTGAACACCTGGTAGCCGCCGCTGTCGGTGAGCAGCGGTCCCGGCCAGCCCATGAACCGGTGCAGCCCGCCCGCGTCCGCGATGAGCGCGTCGCCCGGCCGGAGCAGCAGGTGGTAGGTGTTGGCGAGGACGATCTCCGCCCCCAGCTCGCGCAGGTCGCGGTGCGTGACCGCCTTGACCGCCCCGCGGGTGCCGACGGGCATGAAGGCGGGCGTCTGCACCACGCCGTGCGGCGTCCGCAACTCGCCGCGGCGGGCGCGGCCGTCGGTGTGGCTCACACGGAACTCGAGGGGCGCCGGCACCGCGGTATACTACCGTCATTCCCGGCCCTCCCTCCGCCGCGCAGACCATGGATCGAGCAGCCCCCGCAACGCAGCGCCTGCGGGTCGGCGTGGTCTACGGCGGCCGCTCGAGCGAGCACGAGGTCTCGCTGGCGTCGGCGGCGGCCGTCATCGCCAACCTCGATCCCCGGCGCTACGAGACCGTCCCGATCTGCATCGGCCGCGACGGCCGCTGGTCGCTCGCGGACGAGCCTCCCGCGCCGCGGCCGGTGGCCGAGACGATTGCATCCGCGCGGGCGGCCCACGGCGCCGCGCCCGGCGCCGACCGTCGCGACGCGCTCTTTCTCGCGCAGCCGTCGGCAGCGCCGCTGCTGACCCTGCGGCCGGGCGTCGGGCAGGCCGGCAGCGGCGTCCGCGCGGATGTGGCCCTGCATGCCCTGGACGTGATCTTCCCGGTCGTCCACGGTCCGTACGGCGAGGACGGCACGCTGCAGGGCCTGCTCGAGCTCGCCAACGTGCCCTACGTCGGGGCGGGCGTGCTCGGGTCGGCCGTGGCCATGGACAAGGCGGTCGCGAAGACGCTGTTCGCGGCCGCCGGTTTGCCCATCGTGCGGCACCTGGTCGTGCCGGCGCGGCGCTGGGACGCCAACGCCGCGGCGGTGCTCGACGACGTCGCCGGCCGACTGGCATGGCCGCTGTTCGTGAAGCCGGCCAACCTCGGTTCGAGCGTTGGCGTCTCGAAGGCCGGCACGCGCCCCGAGCTGCGGCGGGCCATCGGCAGGGCGCGCGAGTTCGACCGCAAGATCGTCGTCGAGGAAGCCGTCGCGGACGTGCGCGAGATCGAGTGCGCCGTGCTCGGCAACGACGTGCCGGAGGTCTCGGTCGCGGGGGAGATCCTGCCCGCCGGCGAGTTCTACGACTACGAATCGAAGTACGTGGACGATCGCTCCACGTACGTCATCCCCGCGGATCTCCCCGCCGAGCAGGCCCGCGACGTGCGCGCGCTGGCCGCCGAGGCGTTCCGCGCCCTCGACGGGGCTGGGCTGGCGCGCGTCGACTTTCTCGTTGCGCGCGGGACGGGAAGCCTTTATCTGAACGAGGTGAACACCATTCCCGGCTTCACCACCATCAGCATGTACGCCAAGCTCTGGCAGGCCTCGGGACTGGACTATCCGCGGCTGCTGGACCGGCTGGTCGAGCTGGCGCTGGAGCGGCACGCGGAGAAGCAGCGCCTGCGCACCAGCCTGGACTGACGGCGGGGGGGGGCTCCTGTACCCTACGGCTCGCTGCCGTCCCACACGCGGACCTGCTCGATCGAATCGCCCGGCCGCAGCGCGTCGACGACGTCCATGCCGTCGATGACCCGGCCGAACGCCGTGTACCGCCCGTCGAGCTGCGGCTGCGGCGAGCGCGTGATGAAGAACTGGCTGCCGCCGGTGTCCTCCCAGTCGAGGGCCATGCCCACCGTGCCGCGCAGGAACGGCAACTGGTTGATCTCGTCCCGCAGCGTGTAGCCGGGGCCGCCCTCGCTGTCGCCGCGCGGGTCGCCGCCCTGGACGACGTAGTTGGTCACCACGCGGTGGAACGTCAGCCCGTCGTAGAAGCCCCGGCGCGCGAGCCTGACGAAGTTGTCCGCCGTGAGCGGTGCATCGAGGACCGCGAGCTCGATCTGGATGGTGCCCCGCTCGGTCTCGATGTACACGTGCGGCGACACCGGCGGCTCGACGAGGTGCGGCGCCGCGTAGTCCGTGCCGCGGCCGGGAGCGGGCCGGATGGCCGCGTCGTGGTCCGCGCCGGGCGCGAGGCGATCCAGCCAGCGGGCCGCGCGGACGCGCACGGCCCAGTCGCGGTCGGCCAGCGCCTCGGTCAGGGTCTCGCGAGCCACCGCCCCCCCGATCTCGGCCAGGGCGTCGACCGCGGCCGCGCGCGCCAGGTAGGGCGGGTCGTCGGCCGCGGCCAGGTAGGCGGACCTGAGCTGCCCGGCGGCCCCCGGGGGCCGGACCTCGCCCAGCAGGCGCGCGGCGGTCTTGCGGACGACGACGTCGTCGCTGGCGAGGTGGTCGGCGAGGATCGCGCCGGCGTCGGGCGCATCCAGCGCGACCAGCGCCGCCAGCACGCTGGGCACGACACGCTGATCGGCGTCGGCCAGCATCTGCTCGAGGCGCGGCAGCGCCACGCCCGGCTCGGCGTGCGCCAGCGCGTCGGCCAGCGCGGCGCGCACGCGCCAGTCGGGGTCCGGGTCCAGTCCGGACAGCACGAGCAGAAACAGCTCAGGGTCGGCCTCCGCCAGCGCGCGCAGGGCGGCGGCGCGCAGCGGAGGCCAGCCGTCGGTCAGCAGCTCGACGGCCACGTCCACGATGACGGGACGCCCGCGGAGCGTATCGAGCGCGTCGCGCCGCAGCACCGGGTCGAGGCCCCGGGTCACCGCGAAGCGCCGCAGCGCCTCGGTCGCCGGCCCGCTCTCGTAGCGGCCCAGCGCCCGCAACGCGGACCCCAGCACCTGAGTACCGCGCTGGCGCGGGTCGAGCAGCCTGCTGAGCGGTTCGACCGCCGCGGGGTTGCCGAGCGCCCCCAGGCCCTCGGCCGCCAGCGCGACGCCGATGCGGCCCTGCACGCCGGCCAGCGTGGCCAGCGCGTCGAGCGCGCGGGGATCGTCCACCCGCGCCAGGGCGTACGCGACGGGCCACCACCAGAGTATGGGCTGGCCGTCGGGCTGCAGCACCGCGGCGGCCAGCGGCTCGAACGCGCGCAGGTCGGCCAGCGCGTAGAGCCCGAGCCGGAAGGCCTCCACCTCGGGCGCCAGGGGATGCGAGAGGTCCTCCGGGTCCAGCTCGAACGCCGCGGCGACGTAGCCCTCGACCAGCCCGCCGATGGCCCCGGCGGCGCCGGCCGCCCCGATGCGCCCCAGCGCCTCCGCCGCCCGGCCCTGCACGAGCGGCGACGGATCGTCGAGCGCCAGCAGCAGCGGCTCTGCAGCCGACTCGTCCCCGAGCAGCCCGAGGGCGAACGCCGCCATCTGGCGCACCTCGGCCTCGGCGTCGCCGAGGCTCGCGACCAGCGGGGCGACCCCTTCCAGGCGCCCGACGCGGCCGATGGCCAGCGCCGCCCGCCGGCGCACGCGGGGCGAGGCGTCCGCCAGCAGCTCGACGAGATCGGGCCGCGCCGGGCGGGGGGCCGCGGCGGCCGCGGCCGGCTCCGCCGCGGCGTCGGCCGGCGGCGCCGGATCGCGCAGCAGGCGCTGGTCCTCGAGGCGCAGGATCCACGCCAGCTTGTCGGCGAGCGTCGGCGGTTGAACCGGCGCGACGCGCGGCCCGCCGCCGCATCCGGCGACCACCGCCCCGAGCACGAGCGGGAGGGCGACGAGCCCCGTCCACCGGGCCCGCGGAGACAGCCGGATCGCCGCACGAATCGCCGCCAGACGACGAACCACGCGCCATGGTAGCACGCGCCGGGGGACTGCTATACTCCGCTGCATCTTGGACTTCCGCTACCTGGCGATAGAGGGTCCCATCGGCGTGGGCAAGACCACTCTCGCCCGGCATCTGGGGCTCAGGCTCGACGCCGCGACGATCCTCGACGAGCCGGACAATCCCTTCATCGCGGACCTGTACAGCGGCCGGCCGGGAGCAGCGTTCCAGGCTCAGCTCTTCTCGCTGCTCGCCCGCCACCGGCAGCAGTCGGAGCTGCGCCAGACCGATCTGTTCAACCAGGTCACGATCTCGGACTACCTGTTCGACAAGGACAAGATCTACGCCTATCTCAACCTGGACGACAACGAGCTCTTCATCTACCAGCGGCTCTACGACCTGCTGGCGGGGGATGTCGTCGCGCCCGACCTCGTCGTCTATCTCCAGGCTCCTTCCGACGTCCTGCGCCAGCGCGCCCGGCGCCGGCGCCAGCGGGACGCGACCGCTCCGCTGCCGGACGACGAGTATCTCGGCGAGCTCAACGACGCGTACAACCACTTCTTCTTCCACTACGGCGACACGCCGCTGCTCGTGGTGGAGACGTCGCAGCTCGCGTCCGATTGGGACGCGGGCGCCATGGACGACCTCGTCAGGCAGTTTCGCGACATGGGCCGCGGCACGCGCTACTACGTGCCGCGGACCGGGGACGCGTCGCCCTGAACCGGCCCGCCGCCGGAGCGCGGCGCCACCTTCCCGCGCCATGACGAGCGCCAGGCACGGCTCGATCGACTACCTGTTCAGCCTCGAGCAGTTCGGCGTCAAGCTCGGCCTCGACAACATCCGGACCCTGCGCGCGGCCCTGGGCTATCCGGACCGGTCCTTCCGCTCGATCATCGTCGCCGGCACCAACGGCAAGGGCTCGGTGGCCGCCATGCTCGACGGGGCCCTGCGGGCGGCGGGCTACGCGACGGGACGCTTCACCTCCCCGCACCTCGTCGCGCTCGAGGAGCGCTTCGCCGTGGCCGGCCGGCCGGTCGCCCGCGAGAGCCTCGAGGCAGAGGCGGGCCGGCTGCAGGCCGTGGCCGCGCGGCTGCTCGCCGACGGCCGGCTGGCGGCGCCGCCGACGTTCTTCGAGGCGACCACCGCCGTCGCCCTGTCGCTGTTCCGCCGGCGCGGGGTGGCCGTGGCGGTGCTCGAGGTCGGGATGGGCGGACGCTTCGACGCCACGAACGTCGTTTCGCCGATCGCGGTGGCGATCCCGTCCGTCGACCTCGACCACCAGCAGTTCCTGGGCCCCACGCTGACCGCCATCGCGCGCGAGAAGGCCGGGGTCATCAAGCCCGGCGCGCTGGTCGTGGTCGGCGAGACGAAGCCACAGGCGGTGGAGGTGTTCCGGCGCGCCTGCCGCGAGCGGAGCTGCCGGCTCGTCGAGCCGCCGCGCGACGTGCAGTCCCGCGTCGCGCTGCGCGACGGGTGGACGGAGCTGACCATGACCACGCCCCGGCGCCGTTACGGGCCGCTGCGGCTGGGGCTGCGCGGCCGCCACCAGGCGGGCAACGCGGCGGTCGCGGTGCGGCTGCTCGAGGAGCTGCACGGTTACGGACTGCGCGTCTCCCGCGACGCCGTCCGCGAGGGGTTGGCGGGCACGCGCTGGCCGGGGCGGCTCGAGGTGCTCCGCGCCGGCGGGCGCCGGCTCATCGTGCTGGACGCCGCCCACAACGTCGCCTCCGCGGCCGCGTTCGCCGCCTACGTCGGGGAGGTGTGGCCGCAGGGCCTGCCGCTGCTGTTCGGCGCGCTCGGCGACAAGGACGTCGGCGGCATGGCGCGCGCGCTCGGGGCGGCGGTGACGGCGGCCATCTGCCCGCCGCTGGCCAGCCGGCGCGCACTGCCGCCGGACGCGGCGGTTGCCAGGATGCGGGCGGCACGCCCCGACCTGAGCGTGACCGCGGCGCCTTCGCTGCGCGCGGCGCTCGACGCGGCCTGGCGTCGCAGCGACGTCATCGGGGCGGTCGGGTCCACCTACCTGGTCGGCGAGCTGCTCGCCGAGCCGGCGTTGCGGGCGCGGAAAGACGAATGGTATTCTTCGAGCGTCCGGTCCGGATGATCCGCCTTGCCTGCCTCGTCTGCCTGTGGCTCGCCTGCGCGCCCGGAGGCGTTCAGGCTCAGTTGCTTCCTGCCCTGCCCTTCAACTCCCGGCAGTTCCGCATCGAGCAGCTCGGCGACAACCACGTGCGCCTGACGGGCGAGGTGGAGATCACGGAGGACGACTACCAGTTCTTCGCCGATCAGGTCGACGTGTACGTCGACGAATCGCGGCTGGTCGCGGTCGGCAACGTGGTGTACGCGGGCAGCGGCGGCGACCGCGTCGCGGGCGACCGCGCGGTGTTCAACACGCAGGACCGCACGGCGACGTTCTACGACGCGTCGGGCTCGGTGACCCTGGGCGAGGAGCTCATCGAGCGCAGCATGTTCGGCACGCAGGAGCCGGACATGCTCTTCTACGGCGAGGTGATCGAGAAGCTCGGACCGCGCAGCTATCGGCTGACCCGGGGCGGGTTCACGAGCTGCGTCCAGCCGACGCCGCGCTGGCAGATGACCGCCTCGACGCTCACGCTCGACCTCGACTCGCACGCGCTGCTCCGCAACTCGGTCCTCGAGGTCAAGGGCGTGCCGGTCCTGTACCTGCCGTTCATGTACTACCCGATTCCGGAGGAGGACCGCGCGACCGGCTTCCTGATGCCGACCTACGGCGCCTCGACGTTTCGCGGGCAGAGCCTGAGCAACGCGTTCTTCTGGGCCGCGGGCCGCAGCCACGACGCCACCTTCTACCACGACTGGTTCCCGCGCTCCGGCCAGGGGCGCGGCGCGGAGTACCGCTACACGCGCGGCGGCGGCTCCCAGGGCCGCTTGCGGGCCTACTTCCTGAACGAGCGCCAAACGAGCCTGACCGTGGGCGGCGTGGAGCGGGAGTTTCCCTCGCGCCAGAGCTACGAGCTGCGCGGGAACGCCCGCCAGCGCATCGCGTCCAACCTGTCCGTCCGGGGCCAGATCGACTACTTCTCCGACGTGACGGTGCAGCAGCTCTACCAGACCAACATCCTCGAAGCGTCGAGCCGGCAGCGCAGCATGAGCGCCAACATCGCCGGCGCGTGGGGGCTGTACCAGTTGAGCGGCACGTTCGAGATGAACGAGACGTTCTTCGGCGCCCGCGAGTCGACGCTCTGGGGCGCCGGCCCGCGCGTGACCTTCGATCAGAGCCAGCGCCAGGTGCTCTCGACGCCGTTCTACTTCTCGTTCCAGTCCGAGTACGCGCACCTGCTGCGCAGCTCCACGGTCGACCTCGATCTCGATCCGTTCACCGACGGGGCCGTGCCGGGACTGACCGCGATCTCGCTCGACTCGGGGCTCGACCGTTTCGACGTCAATCCGGTCCTCCAGATACCGTTCACGCGCTGGCCCTTCCTGAGCATCGACTCGTCCGTGTCCTGGCGCGGCACGTACTGGACCCACCGCCTCGACGCCGGTGCGGGCGCCCCGCGAGGATTTGCCGCGCAGGTCGACGAAGGCATCGGGCGCGCGTTCTTCGACCTGCGGTCGCAGATCACGGGCCCGAGCCTCGTCAAGGTGTGGGATACGCCCGACAGCGGCTACGCCGAGCGGATGAAGCACCTGATCGAGCCGTGGGTCATCCTGCAGCGGACGACCGCAGTGGACGACTTCGACCGCATCGTGCAGCTCGAGGCGCTGGACGCCATCCCGGGCAACGTCACCCAGATCCGCTACGGGGTCAGCAACCGCCTGTACGCCAGGCGCGCCGAAGGCGACCAGGGCTCGGTCGCGCGGGAGATCCTCAGCGTCATCGTGTCCCAGGCCTACTACTCGGACGCCAACGCCGCGCAGTTCGACCCCAGGTTCCAGACCAGCTTCAGCGACACCCCGCCCAGCCACCTGTCGCCGGTCAAGCTCGACGTGCGCACGGAGCTGACCCGGCGCCTCTCCGGATCGCTGCGGGCGGAGTACGACACGCAGTACATGGCGCTCAGGGCCGTGAGCGCCGAAGGCACGATCGGGCTGGGCGGCTGGCTGCGGACGACCGCGGGCTGGAGCCAGCGCCGCTTCGTGGACGGCCTCCGCGGCTTCACGGACCCGCGCCGGCTCGACCACTACCTCAACGCGTTCACCAGCCTGCGGACGCGCGACAACACGCTGGGCGGCGCCTACTCCTTTCACTACGACGTGGAGCGCGGCCGCTACCTGCAGCAGCGGGTGCTGGTCTACTACAACGCGCAGTGCTGCGGCATCAGCGGCGAGCTGCAGACCTTCAACTTCGCGGGGCTCGGCGCCCGCGCCCGCGTACCGCGCGACGTGCGCCTGAGCCTGTCGTTCACGCTCGCCGGGCTGGGCACGTTCGCCAACGTCCTGGGCGCGTTCGGCCTCGGCCAGGGAGTGCAATGAAGGGACTCATCCTGAGCGGCGGGAAGGGCACGCGCCTGCGTCCGCTGACCTACACGCGCGCCAAGCAGCTCGTCCCGGTCGCCAACAAGCCGGTCCTCTTCTACGGCATCGAGGCCCTGGCTGCCGCCGGCATTCGCGAGATCGGGATCGTGGTCGGCGACACCCGGCCCGAGATCCAGGCCGCGGTCGGCGACGGCTCGACCTGGGGCGTCGCCGTCACCTACATCGAGCAGGACGCGCCGCGGGGTCTGGCGCACGCGGTGCTGATCAGCGAGCCGTTCCTGCAGCGGGAGCCGTTCGTCATGTATCTCGGCGACAACCTGCTCGCGCGCGGGATCGCGCCGTTCGTGGACGAGTTCCTGGCGACCGCGCCCGCCGCCCAGATCCTCCTGGCGCGCGTCCCCAACCCCGAGCGCTTCGGGGTGGCCGAGCTGGACGGCGACGCCGTGGTGAGGCTGGTCGAGAAGCCCCGCGAGCCGCGCAGCGATCTCGCCCTCGTGGGCGTCTACCTGTTCGGTCCCGGGATATTCGACGCGGTCAAGCGGATCAGGCCGAGCTTCCGGGACGAGCTGGAGATTACCGACGCCATTCAGGACCTGATCGACCACGGGCAGACCGTCCGCCCGCACGTCGTCGACGGGTGGTGGAAGGACACCGGCCGGCTTGAGGACCTGCTCGAGGCCAACCGGCTCATTCTGGCCACCCGCGGCCGGTGCGTCGAGGGCGACATCGACGCGGAGAGCCGCATCGAGGGCGGCGTCGTCGTGGCGCGCGGCGCCCGCATCCGGCAGTCGGTCGTGCGGGGGCCGGCCATCATCGGCGCGGGGACGCGCATCGAGCAGGCGTACGTCGGCCCGTACACCGCGATGATGAACGACGTGCTCGTGCGGGGCTCGGAGATCGAGCACAGCATCGTGCTCGAGGGCGCGGAGATTGCCGATCTGGCCAATCGGATCGTCGACAGCCTGATCGGCAGGAACGTGCGGATCTCCCGGCAGCCGGCCAAGCCGTCGGCGTACCGGTTCATGCTCGGCGACAATTCCGAGGTGGGCATGCGATGGTAGAGAGCGGATCAGTCGACCAGCCGGCGCGCTTCGCCGCGACCGGCGGCAAGACGCCCCTGATTGCCGGGGTGAAGACGAAGCGGCTGCGGCTCATACCGGACGAGCGCGGCTGGCTGATGGAGATCCTGCGAGCCGACGACGCCGAGTTCTTCGACAGGTTCGGGCAGGTGTACGTGTCGGCAACCTACCCCGGCGTGGTCAAGGCCTGGCATTACCACAAGCGGCAGGTCGACAACTTCGCCTGCGTGAGCGGCATGGTCAAGCTGGTGCTCGTCGATACGCGCGAGGGCTCGCCCACCGCGGGCGCCGTCAACGAGTTCTTCGTGGGCACGCGCAACCCGCTGCTCGTGCAGGTGCCCAATCTGGTCTATCACGGCTGGAAGTGCATCGGCGGCGAGGTCGCGATCGTCGCCAACGTGCCGACGGAGGTGTACCGCTACGACGATCCGGACGAGTACCGCCTCGCGCCGCACGGCACGCTGCCGTACGACTGGAGCCGCAAGGATGGTTGAGGTCCTCGTCACGGGCGGGGCCGGCTTCATCGGCAGCAACTTCGTCGAGTTCGCGCTGGCGGCGCACCCCGACTGGCGGATCACCACGCTGGACAAGCTCACCTACGCCGGCCGCCTCGAGAACCTGCGCGAGGTCATGGACCACCCGCGCCATCGCTTCGTGCGCGGCGACATCGCCGATGCGGCGGTGGCCGGGCCGCTCGTGGCCGCGGCCGAGATCGTCGTCCATTTCGCCGCGGAGACGCACGTCGACCGGGCGATCCGGGACGCCGGGGCGTTCATCCGGACGGACGTGTACGGCACGTTCGTGCTGCTCGCCGCGGCGCGCGAGGCGCCGGGACTGCGCCGCTTCCTGCAGATCTCGACCGACGAGGTGTACGGCAGCGTGGCCGCCGGCGCCTCGACCGAGACCGACGAGCTGCGCCCGCGCAACCCGTACGCCGCGAGCAAGGCCGGCGCGGACCGGCTGGCCTACAGCTACTGGGCCACGCACGGCGTGCCGGTCGTCATCGCGCGCGCCTCGAACAACTACGGCCCGCGGCAGTTTCCCGAGAAGATGATTCCGCTGTTCGTCTCGAACGCCCTCGACAATCGTCCGCTGCCGCTCTACGGCGACGGCCGCCAGCGCCGCGACTGGCTGCACGTCACCGACCACTGCCGCGCCCTCGACGTCCTCATCGAGCGCGGCCAGCCCGGCGAGGCCTACAACGTCGGCGGCGGCGGCGAGCTGGAGAACGTCGCGCTCACGCGCCTGATCCTGGACCTCCTCGACCGGCCCGCGTCGCTCGTCCGGCACGTGGCGGACCGCCCCGGGCACGACCGCCGCTATCGTCTCGACACCGCCAAGCTGCGGGCGCTCGGCTGGACGCCGCGGATCGAGCTCGGCCCCGGGCTGCGCGCGGTCGTCGAGTGGTACCGCGACAACGAGTGGTGGTGGCGTCCCATCAAGGAGGAGGATCCGGCCTTCCGCGCGTACTACGCGCAGCAATACGGCGGCGGCCGGGAGTCGGCGCCGTAGCACGGCGCGGACGCCTGCACGGACTTGACAGCCGCGCGCCGGGCGGCGCATCATTGGCGCACAGCGGGCGAACATAAGGCGAATATCATGTCACCCACCTCGCGCGACCTGCTCGGGGAGCCCGGTCTGCCGACGACCCGGGACGTCGCCAGGCTCTGGCAGCGGCACGGGGCCGCCGGGCTGCCGGACGCCGTGCGCCGGGGGGACGACGCCACCTACCAGGAGATCGTCTGCCGCACCGCGCTCAACCCCGTGCGCGGCATGCCCTTCAAGTGGACGCTCAATCCGTACCGCGGCTGCACGCACGGCTGCCACTACTGCTTCGCGCGGCGCTATCAGGCCCAGCTCGAGATGGGTCCCGGCGACGAGTTCTCGTCCGTCATCCTGGTCAAGGTCAACTTCCCCGAGGTCCTGCGGCGGGAGCTGCGACGGGCGGCGCACGGCGGCGAGCTCGTGGCGTTCGGCACGGCCACCGATCCCTACCAGCCGATAGAGGGCCGGTACCGGCTCACGCGGCGCGCTCTCGAGGCGCTCGCCGACCACCCGACGCCGCTCGGCCTGGTCACCAAGGGCCCCCTGGTGGTACGCGACATCGACGTGCTCGCCGCGCTTTCCCGCGCCACCTCCTGCACCGTGAACGTCAGCGTGCCCACCGTGGACGAGGACGCCTGGCGACGGCTGGAGCCCGGCACCGCGCATCCGCTCCAGAGGCTGCGCGCCGTGCGGGCGCTGAACGACGCGGGCGTCGACGCGGGCGTGCTGATGGCCCCGATAGTGCCGGGCATCAGCTCCGCAAGGTCCGGCCTCGAAGCGACGGTCCGCGCCATCGCGGACCACGGCGCGCGGTTCGTGGGCGCCGGCCTGCTGCACCTCGAAGGCGGCGCCCGCGCTCATTTCCTGGAGTTCCTCGCCCGCGAGTATCCCGCGCTGGTGGAAGGCTACGGCCGGCTCTACGCCGGCAAGTACGCGGCCGCACGCTACACGGAGCAGGTGAACGCCGTGCTGGGAACGCTGCGCTCACGCTACGGGCTGGCGGGCCGCTCCATGCGCCTGCGTGCGCCGGAGACGCGGGCCGCCACGGTGCCCGAGCGCCCTGCGTGGCGCCAGCAGCAACTCCGGGAGTCTGCTCCGTAGCCCCGTGCAGCCTCCGCAAGGCGCGCACAGCGCGCCTCGGCGGGAGCAACCGGACTCCTACGCCGGCTGCAGGAGCTTCGCGATCCGCTGCTCCGTGGGCGGATGGGTGCTGAAGAGCGCCGCCATCCCGCGGCCGGCGAACGGCTTCATGATGAACATGTGGGCCGTGGCCGGATTGGCGTCGAGCGGCACGCGGCGGGCGGCGGCGTCGATCTTGCGCAGGGCGTCGGCCAGCCCGTAGGGCGTGCCGACGATCTGCGCCGCGCCGCGGTCCGCGGCGAACTCGCGCGACCGCGAGATGGCCATCTGGATCATCGTCGCGGCCAGCGGCGCCAGGATTGCCATCGCCAGCATGGCGAGCGGATTCGAGTCGCCGCGGTCGTCCCGGCCGCCGATGCCGCCGAAGATGAAGGCCCAGCGGGCCATGCTCGCGACAATCATGATGGTGGCCGCCGCGGTGGCGGCGATCGTGCCGATCAGGATGTCGCGGTGCTTGATGTGCGCGAGCTCGTGGGCTATGACGCCCTCGAGCTCACGCTCGTCGAGCAGCCGCAGGATGCCCTCGGTGGCCGCGACCGCGGCGTGGCTCGGGTTGCGCCCCGTCGCGAACGCGTTGGGCGAGGCGTCGGGTATGACGTAGACGCGCGGCGTCGGGAGCCCGGCCTGCTGCGCCAGCCGCGCCGTCATCCGATGCAAGCGGTGCTCGGGGCCAACCTCTCCCGCCTTGTACATCCGCAGGACGACCTTGTCGGAGAACCAGTACGAGCCGAAGTTCATCACGATCGCGAACACGAACGCGATCAGCAGGCCGCTCCGCCCGCCCAGCAGCTCCCCGATGAGCAGCAGCAAGCCGCTGAGAAGGGTCAACAGCAACGCCGTCTTGAAGGTGTTTCCCATGTGCCTTTGTCCGCCGGTCCCAATCTCAAGTCTAAGCTGCGTCGAGGCGGCGCATCAAACCGGCGACGAGCGCGGCGCGCCACGGGAGCGCGTCGACATCGACGTGCTCGTGCAGCGCATGGGCGCCGTCGCCCACGGCGCCGAGGCCGTCGAGCGTGGGCACGCCGAGCGCCGCGGTGAAGTTGCCGTCCGAGCCGCCCCCGGCCGCCCCCTCGTCGAGGTCGCGGCCCAGTCCGCGCGCCACCTCGCGCGCCAGCTCGTAGAGCCGTGCCACCGCCGCCGTCCGTTCCAGGGGCGGCCGCGAGAAGCCCCCGCGCACGGCCACGGAGGTGCCGTGCGAGGCCGGCCGCAGGGCGTGGATCGCCGTGTGCATGCGCTCCGCGTCGGCGGCTGTCGCGACCCGGACGTCGACGACGGCGCGCGCGCGCTCCGCCACGACGTTGGGCCGGCTGCCGCCGTCCACCAGGCCGACGTTGACCGTGACGCCCCGCCCCGGATCGGCGAGCCGGTCGAGCGCGGCGATCTGGACGGCGAGCTCCGAGATGGCGCTCGCGCCCTTCTCCGGCTCGAGGCCGGCGTGCGCGGCGATCCCGCCGATGGTCAGCTCGAACTCGCCCGCCCCCTTGCGCTGCGTCTTGACGCGGCCGCCCGGCAGCGACGGCTCCAGGACCAGGACCGCCGCGGAGCGGCGGGCCTCCGCCTCGACCAGCGCCCGGGAGGCGCCGCTGCCGCGCTCCTCGTCCGCCGTCAGCAGCATGACCACGCGGCGGCGGAGCCGGTAGCCGAGCTCGCCCGCGGCGGAGGCCGCCAGCATGCCGATCGCGATGCCCGCCTTCATGTCGAAGACGCCGGGCCCGTACAACCGACCGCCGTCCCGGCGCACCGGCATGCGCTCGACCTGGCCGACCGGCCACACGGTATCGAAGTGCCCGAGCAGCAGCAACTGGCCGTCCCCGGTGCCGAATGCGGCGCGGAGATGGTTGCCGGTCGCGGCCGACTCCACGCTGTCGACGGCGGCGCCCAGCGCCCCCAGGCGGCGTGCGAGCTCCCGGCCGCAACGGTCCACGGCGGCCTTGTCGGGCGTGGGCGACTCGAGACCGGCCAGCGCCGTCGTGGTCTCGAGCAGCCACGCGCGGCGCGCGGTGCAGAACGCCAGTAGCCGCGCCATGTCGTCAGCGGACATTCGACACTTCCTTCGACGGCGCGTGCCCCGGCCGGCTTGCGCCAGGCCGCCGGGCTGCGCATAATTGCCCCCGTGTCCGGCGCCTCGCGGACCGTCACCCTGTCGCTGGTCTGCGCCGTGCTCCTGACGGGCGCGTCGCGGGCGCAGCAGCCGGGCCCGGGCGACACGCCCGGCGCCGCTGGCCGCGTCCAGCAGGAGGGCGTCCCGACCGAGGCAACGCTCGGCTTCCCCATCTACCCGACCGCCCGCTTCCTGACGTCGTACGACGCCGGGCGGGGCCAGCGCTACTACCTGTTCGGCACCAACTCGAGCTTCAACGACATGGTCAACTACTACCGGCTCCTGCTCGACGAACGCGGCGACCGCGTCTTCGACGAGCCCGCCACCCACATCTTCGAGGTGGGGCGCTTTCGCGAGTCGACCATGGCGTTCCCGCCCGGGGTGACGATCAAGGACTATACCTGGAACGGGTCCGAAGGCTACCTGCACGCGGGCGAGGCCGGCCCGGAGCGGTACCGCACGATCATCCAGATCGTGCCCGCGCCGGCGGCGGCACCAAGGCGGTAGCCGTCGGCCGCATCAGTCGCGGGTCACGTAGAGCTCACGGCGGGTCCTGAACTCGGCCGACTTCTCGTCCAGGCCGGCTTCGACGGCTGCCTCCGTGCTCAGCCCGCGCTCGGCCGCGAAGTCCCGGAGCTGCTGCGTCAGCTCCATGCTGCAGAACTTCGGACCGCACATCGAGCAGAAGTGGGCGACCTTGGCGCCCTCCGCCGGCAGCGTCTGGTCGTGGTAGGCGCGCGCGGTGACCGGGTCGAGGGACAGGTTGAACTGGTCCTCCCAGCGGAACTCGAAGCGCGCCTTCGAGAGCGCGTCGTCCCAGGCCTGGGCGCGCGGATGCCCCTTGGCGAGGTCCGCCGCGTGGGCGGCGATCTTGTAGGCGATGACGCCGGCCTTGACGTCCTCGCGGTCGGGCAGCCCGAGATGCTCCTTCGGCGTGACGTAGCACAGCATGGCCGTGCCGTACCAGCCGATCATGGCCGCGCCGATGGCCGACGTGATGTGGTCGTAGCCCGGCGCGACGTCGGTGGTGAGCGGTCCCAGCGTGTAGAAGGGCGCCTCGTCGCACCACTCGAGCTGCTTCTCCATGTTCTCCTTGATGAGATGCATGGGGACGTGCCCGGGGCCTTCGTTCATCACCTGCACGTCGTGCGCCCAGGCGATGCGCGTCAGCTCGCCCTGCGTGCGGAGCTCGGCGAACTGCGCCTCGTCGTTGGCGTCGGCGATCGAGCCGGGGCGCAGCCCGTCGCCGAGCGAGAACGAGACGTCGTAGCGCTGCATGATCTCGCAGATCTCGCGGAAGTGGGTGTAGGCGAAGTTCTCCTGATGGTGCGCCAGGCACCACTTGGCATGAATGGAGCCGCCGCGCGAGACGATCCCGGTCACGCGCCTGGCCGTGAGCGGCACGTAGCGCAGCAGCACGCCGGCGTGCACGGTGAAG
>CAYGCV010000023.1:0-21974 GCA_964348425.1 uncultured Vicinamibacteraceae bacterium
CATCCAGGCATGCTCGCCGGTGTTCATGTCGATGGCCGTCATGCGCGAGTACGGCGGCTTGAACAGCGGCAGGCCGCGGGGCATGGTGGGATAGGCGCCTTCGCGGTCCTGGAAGTAGCGCAGCGTGCCGCGCTCGTGCTCGCGCGGCTCGCGGACGCGGAAGACGAAGAACGTGTTGTTGGAGGGGACGTACAGCATGCCCGTCTCGGGATCCACGGCCGCCCCGCCCCAGTTCGCGCCGCCGCCAGCGCTGGGGCGTCCGAGCGTGCCCTGGTTGCCGCCCTCGACCACGAGCGACGGCGGGGTGTACAGCGGCCCGATGCGGAACGGCTCGATCACCTCCCGCGCCATCTCGCGGATCTCGGGCGTGAAGTCCACCAGGTCGTCGACCGTGACGCCCTGATACTCGAACGGCGCCGGCCGCGTGGGGAACGGCTGCGTCGCCGACGCCCGCTCGCCCGGGATGTCCGACGCCGGCACGGGCCGCTCCTCGATCGGCCAGATCGGCTCGCCGGTCACGCGGTCGAAGGTGAACACGAAGCCCTGCTTGGAGATCTGCGCCACCGCCTTGATCGGCCGGCCGTCGACCACGATGTCCAGCAGGTTCGGCGCGGCCGGCAGATCGTAGTCCCACAGGCCGTGGTGGACGAACTGGTAGTGCCAGACCCGCTGGCCGGTCTCGAGGTCGAGGCAGAGCAGCGTCTCGGCGAACAGGTTGTCGCCCAGCCGGTGCCCGCCCCAGTAGTCCGGCGCCGCGGTGTTGAGCGGGATGTAGAGGTACCCCAGCTCCGGATCGGCGCTGTAGATCGTCCAGCCGCTGATCTTGCCGGTGTAGCGCCAGGAGTCGCCTTCCCACGTGTCGTTGCCGAAGCTGTCGGCCTGCGGCACCGTTTCGAAGGTCCACTTGCGGCGGCCCGTGCGCACGTCCCAGCCGCGCGTCCAGCCCGGGATCTGCTCCCGGTTGATGTTGTAGGACGAGATGGACGCGGGCGTCACCACGGTGTCGCCGACGACGATTGGCGGCGACTGCACGGAGTAGGTCAGCGCGTTGAGCCAGTCGCGCGCGCCGCGCTCGGCCTGCGGCAGCCCTTCCATCAGGTCGACGCGCCCGCCGTCGCCGAAGCTCTCCACCGGCCGGCCGGTCGCCGCGTCGACCGCCACGAGGTAGCCGTTGCTGGTGCCCCAGAGGATCCGCTCCTCGGCGCCGTCGGTCCAGTAGGCGACGCCGCGCTGGTTCCAGCGGGCGGTCATCGTCGTCGTGCCGGCCTCGTAGGTCTTGGGGTTGTAGACCCAGACCGTCCCGCCCGTGCGCGCGTCGATGGCCGCGCCCACGGAGGTGGGCATGTTCACGTAGAGCCGCCCCCCGACCATCAGGGGGGTGGCCTTGAAGTTCGCCAGGTAGGGCGGCTCCCGGTCGCGCCAGCGCTCGGGGTCCTCCCGGTCGAGCTGCTCGAAGATGAACCGCGAGCTCGTCCACAGCTCCCCGCCCGCCGGGTCGCTCTTGCTCAGAAAGGCATCCGCCGACTGCCAGCGCCAGGCGATCTCCAGATCGCCGAAGTTGTCCGCGTCGATCTGATCGAGCGGCGAGTACTTGGTGTTGCCGAGGTCGCCGCCGTAGGTGGGCCACTCGCCGTCCGCCCGCGCGCCGTGCTGCGCCTGCGCGCCGTTCGCGCCCAGCAACGCCAGCATGCATGCGATGCAGGCGGCCCGACTCCACGTTTCCTGTGCGGTCACCATCGCTCCGACTCCTTCCGTTCGCGCAGACCGACGGCTACTACCGGGAAGCCGGCGTCAGGCGCTCCCAGGTGATCATCCCGCCCCAGTCGGCCTCGCCCTCCGCCGGCGCGGGCAGCACCCCGGCAGTGGACAGGAAGCGCAGCACCATCCGGTTGCCGACGAACTCGTAGAAGCGCTGGGCGTCCGTATCGAGGCCCGTCGTGCGCTCGGCCTCCGGCCGGTCCGTGAGATCCAGCGTGTGGCCGATGCGGTGATGGATGTAGTAGCTGCCTTCCTCGTCGACGCTGAAGGGGCCGAAGTAGCTCATGTAGGAGCTGACGGCGGCCTGCGCCTCCTCCGGCGTGGGCGCCTCCCCGGCGTAGGCGGCGCGCTCCGGGTCCAGCAGATGCACCATCATGCGGCCGGCCCGCGTATAGATGATGAACCCGGGCCGCAGCGGCGGATCGTCGGCGGTGGCCCCCTCGTTCGGGACGTGATGCCAGAACCCGAAGACGCTCTCGTGCGTCGGCGTGACTGCCTCGAGGTCGGGCAGGCGGGACCACACTGCGGTCGGCATCGCGCCGTCGGCGGTCGCGGGCAGCTCGAGCGACAAGCGGTCCGCCGACGCCTCCACCGCACCGGTCCGGCTGGCGCCCGTCAGGCCCGGATCGCGACTGCCCTGGATCTGGACGCTCAGTTGACCGGCGGTCTCGTCGACGCTGTACGTCCCGAAGAACGCGGTGTAGCCGTCCAGATCGGCCAGCGCCTGCTCCGGCGTCGGGTCCGCGTAGTGCGGCCGGTTCTGCTGCATGATGGCGAGCCCGATGTGGCCGGCATCGTCGAGGACGAGCTGCCCTACGGCGCCGGGCGCCCCGAGCTCGGGACCCTCCGGCGCCGGCAGCGGCGCGCCCGCCGCGTCGCGCAGCTCGACCGACTCGAGCTCCCACGTGCCGACGACGTCGGCGCTCAGGGAAGGTGCTGCGGCCGGCGCCTCCGGCATCGCCTCCTCCGCCGGTCCGCCGCCGCATCCGGCCAGGCCCGCCACGAGTCCGAGCAATCCCAGCACGACCGCGTAGTTCGTTCGCATCGTCGGCTCCATTTCAGATGGGGCTGCGCCCCAAGCCCTAGGCGTCCACTTGCGGGGGCCCCACTGCCCCGCGCCGCTACCGCCGAGGCGCGCTGTGCGCGCCTTTGGGGATGTAGCGGGACTCGGCGGCTGCTAGGATCATAGCTTTCGGAAGGAGGGGCAGCAATGCAGCGCCGAGACGCTCCCGGAGCCGCGCGAGCGGCGCTCGCCGTGGCCATCGTGTCGCTCGCGGCGGGCGGCGCCGCGGGCCAGGGCCCCGGCGGCCAGTCGGACGTGCCGCGGACGCCGTGGGGCCACCCGGACCTGCAGGGCGTGTGGAGTCACACCACGACCGTGCCCCTCGAGCGCCTGGCGGCGCCCGGCGAGAGCCCGGCGGCGGCGGAGGCCGAGGCCGCGGGGGCTGCACCGCTGGTCGTCGATACGGCCGACGGCCGTCTCCCGCCCCTCACCGCGCGCGGGCGGCAGCGGGCCGACGCCGGCGCGCACGAGTTCCCGGACGGCAACGTGCCGGTCGCGTCCTGGCAGGAGCTGTCGCTGTTCGATCGCTGCATCACCCGCGGGCTGCCCGGCGCCATGTCGCCCGGGGTCTACAACCACAAGTATCAGATCATGCAGACGCCCACGCACGTGGTGCTGATCGTCGGGATGATCCGCGACTCGCGCATCATCCCCGTCGACGGCCGGCCGCCGCTGGGCGACGGCATCCGGCAGTGGCTGGGCGACTCGCGCGGCCACTGGGACGGCGACACGCTGGTCGTCGAGACGCGGAACTTCTCCCGCAAGACCAACACGCGCATGCCCACCGTGTTCGGCGGCAGCGAGAGCCTGCGCCTGGTCGAGCGCTTCACGCGCGTCGACGCCGACACGCTCGACTACCGCTTCACGTTCGAGGATCCCGCCGAGTTCACGCAGCCCTGGACGGCCGCGATCACGTTGACCCGGGGCGAGGGCGCGGTCCTCGAGCATGCCTGTCACGAAGGCAACTACGCGCCCGAGGGGGAGGTCATCACCGGCTCCGGGGTGACTGAAGAACGGACGGCCGCCGAGAACGGCGCGCGGTAGACAGGTTGCAGACTCCGCGGGGGGGAAGAGATCCCACCCCGCGGAGCCCGGAAGACAAGCTCCTAATACTTGCCGAGACCTTCCGTCAGCTCGATGCGCGTGCCCCACGGATCGGTCACGAACGCCACGCCCAACTCCAGGGCGTCCGCGTAGCGGTACTCGCCGTCGAGCTCGATCCCTTTCGCCTGGAGCTGCCTGGCGAACTCCTCCAGGTTCTCGACCTCGAACCCGATGTGATCCAGGGCCTTGAACCGGGTGGCCTTGACCGGCGTGGCCGAGGGCGAGAACGTCAGGTTCACGCCCGGCAGGTCGGCGGCCTCGAACGAGCCGCGCATGCCGGGGACGGCGCCGAACGCGTCGGCGTACCACGCCTTCATCGCGTCCACGTCCGGGGTCGCGAAGTGGACGTGGTGCAGGATGATCGACCCGCTCATCGACTGGTTCTCGAGTAGCTCCACCTTCACGCCGTCCGGCGCCATGACGAAGGAGATGTAGGTGTCCTGGTTCTCGACGCGCACGAGACCGTCCTCGTCGACCGCGACCGAGGGCGGCATTTCCTCGCGGGTGATGTTCTGATAGCCGGCTTCCTTCACCTTCCTGACCATCGCCCGCAGGTCCGGCACCTGGAAGCCGATGTGGTTCACCGAGGTCCCGATGGTCCCGCCGCTCGGCACCTGCTCGCTGAACAGCATCTGCACGCCGGGGATCCTGACCACGGCGACCGGGACGGGGCCCAAGTTGCCGGCGTCCACGCCGCCGAGCGTGTCGACCCAGAACTTCTTCTGCGCGTCGATGCTGCTCGTGTAGATGTGATGATGCCCGTAGACGACGGGACCATCGGTCCTGAGCTGCGCCGTGGCCGTCGTCGAGCCGGCCAGCAGCAACAGTCCCACGAGTACGCACACGGTCTGTCTCTGCATCGGTGTCTCTCCTTCTGGCTTCAATCAGACGGGGCTGCGCCCCGAACTCCTAGAATACGGCAAGCGGGTTGATGGCCGTCCCGGCGCCGTTCGGCACGCCGTGCGGCGAGGCCATGAACAGGAACTCCCAGCGGTTCAGCTCGCTGGCCGTCTCGGCGAGCGCCTCGAGGCCCAGGTTGTCGAACAGGTGCACGCCGAGCGCGACGAGCGTGAAGAAGTGCACCGGGATGGCGACGCCCTCGATCTGGCCGCCTTCCTGGGGCACGTCGGCGCCGAGCAGCGCGATGTCGCGCTCCTTGAAGAACGGCAGCAGCGACGGGTGGTAGCCGCCCGTCTGGCCGATGTCGCGGCCCGTGCGCAGGAACAGCGCGTCGCCGGCCGAGATCGTGATGCCGGTCTCGGCCTCCCAGGCCTCGATGTCCTGCCGGCGCACGGCCGTGCCCGGCATGTCGATCAGCACGCCGCGCGTGACCAGCCCCTCCTCCTTGAGGTTGACCACCCCCATGGCGCTGCAGCCGTCCTCGAGCGACGCGACGTCCTCGAAGTCGCGGCCGTTGTACACCTTGCCGTCGTAGGCCACGTGGCAGAAGGCGTCCAGGTGCGTGACGAGGCCGCCATGGTACTCGATCTCGTACCGCTCCCAGAAATAGCCGTTGTCGGTGTCGATCCCGAACACGTTGCGGACCGAGCCGGCCAGCACCGGCGGCCGGTTCGCGCTGGTGCTGGCGGGATCGTCCAGCCGCTCGATCGTCATGTCGCGCGCCATCGAGACGACCCGGCCCGTCTCGACCAGCCCGGCCGCCTCCACCCGCTTGGCCGGCGTGATCAGGTTCAGCGCGCCGAGCTGATCGTCGTCGCCCCAGCGGCCCCAGTTCGACAGCTCAGTCATCCAGCGGTCGTACTGCTCCTTCGTCACCTCGTCGCCCGACCCGCCCTGGGCCTGAACGCCCGCGCCGGCCCCGAGCAGGACCGCGGCCGCGACAGCCAGGCTGCCCGCTGCAAGCATCGTTCGCATGTTTCCCTCCTGGAAGTTCTTCCGCGTCGTGGATCGCGTTCGCGGCGCCGCGCCGTTCAGGACGGCAGCGTGAAGGCGATCAGCTCCGGCACGCGCCCCCCGACGGTGAGCGCGATGTACTGCCGGCCGTCGAGCATGTAGGTCATCGGCGTGCCGAGCGCGCCGCCCGGCAGGTCGACGGAGCCGACCAACTCGCCCGTCGCCTTGTCGTACGCCACCAGCCGCGGCCCGCCGCCGCGGCCACCGGCCGTGAGCGCGTTGATCAGCAGCGTCCGGGTCAGCAGCGGCCCGCCCCGGCCGTCGCCGCCGAGCGGCGGCAGATCCAGGCCGCGCAGCAGCGGCAGGTTGCGGTAGCGGTCGCCGTTGCCGAGCGGCGTCATCCAGACGTGCTCGCCCCGGTTCATGTCGATGGCGGTCATCCGCGAGTAGGGCGGCTTCCACAGCGGCAGCCCCTGCGGCATGACCGGCCCGCGGTCGCCCTGCCCCCAGCGCCAGGTGTAGCGCATCGTGGCCGGGCCGTCCGGGTCGACGTCCGCGAACGGGATGACCGAGTGCGTGTTCACCGACGGCACGTAGAGCAGCCCCGTCTCGGGATCGACCGCCGCGCCCGACCAGTTGGCGCCGCCGCCGACGCTGGGCCGGATGAGCGTCCCCTGCGTCGAGTTCGGCGTGAAGAGCGGCCCCAGCCGGTAGCCCTCGACCGCCTCGATCGCCATCTGCCGGATCTCGGGCGTGAAGTCGACGAGGTCGTCGATGGACGTGCCCTGGTACTCGAACGCGGGCGGGCGGGTCGGGAACGGCTGCGTCGGCGACGGCACCTCGCCGACCAGATCGGTGTCCGTCGGCACCGGGCGCTCCTCGATCGGCCAGACCGGCTCGCCCGTCACCCGGTCGAACGTGTAGATGAACCCCTGCTTGCTGGGCTGCGCCACCGCCCTGATCGGCCGGCCGTCCACGACGATGTCGATCAGGTTCGGCGCCGAGGCAAAATCGTAGTCCCACAGGCCGTGGTGCACCGCCTGGAAGTGCCAGACGCGCTCGCCGGTCTCCACGTCGACGCAGACCAGGCTCTCGGCGAACAGGTTGTCGCCCGGCCGGTGACCGCCGTAGTAGTCGCCCGTGGGCGTGCCGGTCGGCAGATACGCGTAGCCCAGCTCCTCGTCGCCGCTCATCAGCGACCAGACGTTCGCGGCGCCCGAGTAGCGCCACGACTGGTTCAGCCAGGTGTCGGCGCCGTACTCGTCCGCGCTCTGCGGAATGGTGTGGAAGTCCCACTTGTGACGGCCCGTCCGGACGTCGTAGGCGCGCACCCAGCCGGGCGGCATCTCCTTCGTGATGACCATGTCGGTCATCGACGAGCCGACCAACACCGTGTCGCCAATCACCAGCGGCGGCGACTGCGACGACAGCGCGAGCAGGTTCTGCACCGTCCGCGACTCGCGGCTCGCGCGCGGAACGCCCTGCATGAGATCGATGCGCCCGCCGTCGCCGAAGTCGGCTGCCGGCCGGCCGGTCCGCGCGTCGACCGCGATCAGGTACCCGTCGCCCGTGGCCCACACGACGCGGGCCTCGCCGCCGTTCTCCCAGTACGCGACGCCGCGGTGGCGCCAGGGAATCACGGCCGGCGTGCCCGACTCGTACGCCCTGGGGTCGAAGGCCCAGAGCGTCTCGCCCGTGCGCGCGTCGACCGCCGCGGCCTGGTAGAGCGGGGTGCTCAGGTACAGGACGCCGTCGACCATGAGAGGCGTGGCGACCAGCAGCGAGGTGCCCGGCCGGGG
Source organism: uncultured Vicinamibacteraceae bacterium (assembly GCA_964348425.1). Classification (GTDB taxonomy): domain Bacteria; phylum Acidobacteriota; class Vicinamibacteria; order Vicinamibacterales; family UBA8438; genus JAAXGX01. Next base: position 7,579 of record CAYGCV010000023.1, read on the forward strand.
ACTGTAGAGGTCCGTCTCCCAGCGTTCCGGGTCCTCGCGCGCCAGGGCCTCGAACACCTCGCGCGCCGGGCCGATCCAGGCGCCGCCGGCCTCGCTCCTGGCGAGGTGCGAATCGACCGACCGCCAGCGCCAGGCAATCTCCAGCGCCTCGAAGTTCTCCGGCGTGATCTGGTCGAGCGGCGAGTACTTGGTGCTGCCCGTGTCGCCTCCGTAGCTGCGCCATTCGCCGTTCGTGGCCCCGTGCTGCGCGGCCGCCGGCGCGGCGAGCAGGCCCGCGAGCAGCAGGGTGGCCCCGAAGCGGCCGCCGTGTGGTCTCGGCATCTCCTGGCTTCCATCAGACGGGGCTTTGCCCCGAGCCCCCGGCGTCCACTTGCGGGGACCCCTGCGCCCCGCGCCGCTCCCGCCGAGGCGCGCTGTGCGCGCCTTGCAGCGAAGCTCTGCGCGCGCGGTGACCGGGTCGTGCCGGCGCCGCGCACGCGTTGCGCAACTATAACGGCTCGCCTCGCGTCCGTCTACGCGGCGCGGCGGGCCGGCGGCGCACGGGGGGAAACCGGCGCGGCGGCGGTCAGCGAGTCTCGTCGAGCCCCCGGCGGGCCGCGTGATTGCCGGGGTCCAGCTCCAGGGCCCGCTCGAACGCGTCGGCGGCGAGCGACAGCCGCCCCGACTCCAGCGCCGCGGCGCCGAGCTGGACGAGGAGGTCGGGATCGTCCCCGAGCACGTCGCGCGCCGCCTGCAGATCCCGGACGGCTTCCGCCGAGCGGCCGGACCGCAGTTGCGCGACGCCCGCGCTGAATCGATCCCGCGCCCGCTGGCGCCGCCACGCCTGGCCGATCTGCTCGAGGCGCGTCGGCTGCAGGTCCGCCAGCCGGCCATAGAACCCGGCCGCCAGCTCGTAGTTGCCGCCGCCGAAATGCATCTCCGCCAGCAGCCGCAGGGTGGTCTCGTTCGTGCCCTCGTCGCGGAACGAGGCCAGCAGCGCATCCAGCTCGGCCCCGGTGACGGCGCCGCGAAACACCCGCCGCAGCCGGCCGTCGCGATCGAACACGAAGGTGGAGGGCAGCGCGAGCTCGAACTCGGAGCCGAAGAACGCCGTCATCACGTGCTCGTCCATGAGGAACTGCGCATAAGGGATGCCGAAGCGCTCGATCGACTCGCGGACGGAGTCCAGGTCGTCCAGCTCGACGCTGAGGCCGACGAAGTCGACCTCGCCGTCGTAGCGCTCCGCCAAATCGACGAGCGCGGGCAGCTCCTCGTTGCAGGGCGGGCACCACGGCGCCCAGAAGTTCACGACCGACGGCCGCCCCCCGGCCAGCGGCCCGCGGCCGCCGTCGAGCGCCTGCGCCACGATCGACGGCGACGGCGAGCCCGTCATGGTCGGCCGCGATCCGTCGGACCAGCGCGGCAGGCGGCGGGCGTCGACGGAGCCGGCGCGCTCGTCGACGACGAGCAGGCGGTCCGCCGGCAGGTCGCGCCACACGCCGACGGCACCCGACGGCCAGCGCACCTCGAGCCGCTCGATCGTCTCCGCCTCCGCAAGCCCGAAGTGCAGGTCCAGCGGCACCTGGGCCCGGAACCCCTCGGTCAGCTTCACGAAGTCGCGCCGCGTCACCCCGCCCGCGCGCAGCGCCACCTCGGCGCCGAGCGCCTGCGCGTCCGGTCCCGCCGCCGCCAGCCGCACGCGCGCAAAGCGCCGCGGCGCCGACGTGTTCTCGAGCAGCGCGAGCCCGCGCAGCGTCAGCAGGGCCAGATCCAGGTCGCCGTCGCCGTCGATGTCGACGGGCGCCGCGGCCCGGCCGTCATGGTCCGCGTCCAGCCCGAGCACGTAGGCCGCCTGGACGAACCGCTCCCCCGCGCCGTCCGGGTTGTAGAAGAGCCGGTCGCGCTCGTAGCCGCTGAACGACCCGCGGAAGTCGCCGGCCTGCTCGGCGAGCACTTGCCGCGGCCGCGCCTGCCGCTCGAGCGCCTCGGCATCGGCGACAACCTGTCGCCAGAAGAAGGTTCAGAAGTCCGGCGTCTCCGGGTTCGCGTGGCTCGTGTTGCCGTTGGTGACGAAGATCTCCTTGTCGCCGTCGTTGTCCAGGTCGAGGAAGTGCGCGCTCCAGGCCCAGCCGGCCTCGTTGACGCCCAGCGGCACGCCGCGGTCGGCCCACGCGCCGTCCGCCGCGGTGCGTGCAAATAGCTGGTTCCCCTGCGCGAGCACGCGCAGCCGGGCCTGCATCGCGTCGCCGACCGACCCGGCCAAGCCGACCACGCGGTGCCCGGCGTGAGAGTACATGTTGGACAGATAGATGCCCCACTCGCCCGTGTTGTCCCAGTCGGCCACGGTGACGCCCATGGTGTTGCTGGTGTCGCGGGCCAGCGGGTGGTCGGCCAGCGCCCGGAAGGTGCCTTCGCCCCGGTTGTCCCACACGAGGTTGCGGCCGAAGTCGTTGCCCTCGAACAGGTCGAGGTCGCCGTCGCCGTCGAGGTCGAAGGGCTGCGCCACGTAGGTATGGCGGGTCCCGGCGATGCCCCGCTCGTCCGACTCCTCCGTGAAGCGCAGGCCGCCCCGGTTGATGAAGAGGAGATTGTCGGCGCCGTCGTTGGCGTCGACGCGGTTGAAGGCTTCCGGCCGCCCCGAGCGGTTGGTCTGGTAACCGCCGGCAAAGATGTCGACCAAGCCGTTGCGGTCCACGTCGCCGGCGACGAGGAACTGCGCCTCGCTGCGCCTGACGCCGGGCGGGTTGTCGAACTCCAGGGCGCGCGGGAGGTACAGCCAGTCGCCGCCGCGGCGGGTGTAGATCCCCATCCACGCCCGCGCGCCGGCGTACGTCACGCGGCTGCCGACGATCTCCTCGAGCCCGTCGCCGTCGAGATCCACGAACAGCAGCTGGCTGGGAATGAGCCGGTCGTCCCGGAACGGCAGTCGCTCGCGGACGAACCCGCCCCGGCCGTCGTTGAGAAAGAGGATGGCGTGGCTGGCGGCCTCGGTGACCAGGATGTCCCAGTGGCCGTCCCGGTTCCAGTCCACGACGCCCAGCGCCGAGTCGATCAGGCTCGTCCCCGTGTCGGCGATGTCCTGACGGAGCCGGTCGTTCTCCAGCGACCGGTTGAAGTGCAGGCCGACCGCGTCGGTGATGTCGCGGAACGTGGGTCCGGCGCCGTCGACGCGGAACGCCTCGGCGACGTCCAGGCGACCGATCACCCAGGCGCCGGCCGCCGCCTTCTCCAGCTCCACGGCGACGGTGGCCTCGACCGCCGCCCGCGATCCGTCTCCGCGGGGACCGCCGAGCTGCAGGTGGGCCCGCGCGAATGCCCGCGCGCCGTCCGGCGCCAGCAGGAACTCGAACGCCTGCCACGACGCGCGGTCGACGGACACCCACGGTTCCACGTGGGCGCGGACCGCCGCCAGCCACGCGTCGCGGCCGACGACGGCCAGCTCGCCCGGCTCGTACTGGCGGATGCCCAGCAGGTCGTCGGCGACGGCGCGGCCCTCCCGGGGATGCGGAAACCGCCCGCGAAAGTCGGCGGCCAGCGCGCTCGCCGCGAGCTGCCAGTCGAAGCGGCGAATCCCGGCGAGCAGCGTGGCGCTCAGGTGCGCCTGAACGCGGGCGTGGACCGACTCGGAGACGCTGGCGTCCGTCACGTGTCGCGCCGGCGGCGCGAGCGGAAAGGACGGCTCGTCCTGGCCCCGCGCTTCCGGGGCGACGGCGTGCAGCCCGAGCAGCACGGCGAGACCGGCCGCGGCGATCCGCGTCTCGAAACCGGTTGCATGCACGCGTCTAGAAGTCGAACTGGCCGCCGAACTTGAGCAGGCGGCCGCCCATGACGTTGGCCACACGCGGGTAGATGCCCGTGCTGTAGGCATCGCTGATGGCGACCACGTTGTTGGCGTTGAAGAGGTTGAACAGGTCGACCCAGGCGCGCACCCGCGCCCGCCCGAACTGCAGGATCTTGGTGAACCGGACGTCGAGCTGCGTCAGGCGCGGCTCGTAGAACTCCGAGCCCGTGAAGAAGAACGTGCCGGAGCCGCGGGTGACCGATGTGGGCGCCGTGCCCCCGATGCCGGTCAGATCGCCGATTCCCACCCCGGAGGGGAAGAGCTGGATCGTCTCCGCCGCCACCACCATCGGGTGTCCGATCTGCGCCTCGATCGCCGCCCGTTCGGCCGGACTCGCGCCGGCCCGGTACACCGACTCCCAAGGCAGGCCGGCCAGGTTCTGGAACACGAACGAGAACTCGGTGTCGTACGGCAGCGGCACGGCGCCGTTGAACTTGAGCTGCGTCCCCGCCGCCCACGGCTCGCTGACGTCGCAGTAGCCCGGCCGCGCCCGCATCGGATTGTCGACGACGAAGCACTCGTTGAACGACGTCGACCCCGTGGTCACTCCCCCGCCCAGGAAGATCCCGTTGTCCAGCCGGCCCGTGAAGTTGACGTCGATGCCGTTGAAGACCTGGCGCATGTCCTCGCCGCCGGGGAAGTTCGAGGCCAGCGTCACCAGGTTGTCGGTGCCCTTGGCCTGTCCCTCCGGCGTAATCGTGTACAGCCCGCCGAGGGTCGCGCCGCTGAAGCTGCCCAGCCGGTCGTCGACCGGCGCCGCGATGCTGAACTCGGAGAAGTCCTCGGGGCCGATGCTCCGGTTGTCGGCCACGCGGAAGTTGGCGTACGCCGTGCGGAACCAGCCCACCTCGACCGACCAGCCCTCGAACACCTCGTGCTGGATCGAGACCGAGTTCTGCCACTGGTACTGCCGCTTGCCCCACCCCTCCAGCAGGTCCCGATCGTAGCTCTGCACGATCTGCGGCGTGCCGAACTCGGGGTCGCGGACCGGCCCGCACTCGCCGTTCGCGGTGAAGTCGTCGAAGTTGCAGTCCGGTATGAAGTTGCCGTTGCCGCCCTGGAAGGGCAGGTCCATCCAGGCGCGCGATGTCGAGATCTGGATCGCCTCCATCGGATTGACGATCTGGGCGATGGACGTGCCGACCGCCATGATGTACCGGCCCCACGTCGCCTTGAGCGCCGTCCGGCCGTCGCCGGACAGGTCGTAGGCCAGGCCCAGCCGCGGGGCGATGTCGTGATAGTTCGGGACGTTCTCGATGCGTCCCGTCGTGAACGTGTCGACGAACCGGCCCGCGGGATGCGTCTGCTCCGGGACGAACGCGTTGATGTGGTCGTAGCGCACGCCCAGGTTCAGCGTCAGCCGGTCGATTGTCCACTGGTCCTGCGCGTAGATCCCGAGGTCGAAGGAGGACTGGAACGAGAGCCGCGGGGTGCCGAACTGCGTCACCTGCAGCGGGAACTGCGCCGTGAAGAAGTCGTACCGCAGCGGCTGGTTCAGGAACGACCGCCCGTGGTTCTCGTCGGCGTTGCGCGTGTTGATGCCGACCTTGAACGAGTGCGACCCGGTGACGTACGACATCGACCCCCGGAAGACGTAGCTCGGGAAGTCGTGCTCGAGGCCGTAGAGGCAGGGTGCGCACGGATTGATGCCGAACGAGTTCCAGTTGAAGAAGCCGTGCACGGGATCGGCGAACGTGACGTGCGCGACGTCGCCCGGCAGCACCGAATCCTGCGGCCGCGGCGAGGTCAGGTTCCTCAGGAACGACCCGCCCGCCTCGAACAGCAGCCGGTTGCTGGCCGGGAACGTCCATGACGCCTGCGTCAGGTTGATCGGCCAATAGGTGTAGTCCACGGCCGCGGCCATGTCGGCAATGCCCCACTGCGTCCAGTAGTGGCAGGCGCAGTTGGTCTGGAACGCCTGCGACAGCGTGACCTTGTGCCGGTCCGACGCCTGCACGGTGAGCCGCAGGCTGTTGTCCTGGTTGTAGAAGTCGGTCCAGGCCAGCTGGTCGGGATCCGGCGTGTAGAACGGCGAGTGGGGGGTCATGTTGACGTTGCCGGCCGGCAGGTAGTTCTGCGCGCCCCACCAGCGGTGCGCCGTGTAGAACCAGACCCGGTCGCTCACGATCGGTCCGCCGACCCCGACGCCGTAGTCCCACACCTTCCGGTTGCCGATCTTGGTGCCGAGCGCGGTCGTCTGCTGCCGCGCGACGCCGCGGTCCACCAGCGTGTCGTCCACGTTGGCGCTCTGCAGCTGGCCGCTCGTGCCGCTGACGTTCACGTAGTAGCTGAACGTGTTGCCGCCCTCCTTCGGGATGGCGTTCGTGGCCACGCCGCCGTACGACGTCTCGGCGTTCATGTCGCTCGTGGAGATGACCATCTCCTGGATGGCGGCCTGGTTCAGGAAGAACTGCTTCGACGCGCCGCCGCCGAAGCCGATGTTGTTGTTGAACGTCATCCCGTCCCACATCACCTCGCCGTCGGCGGCCGAGCTGCCGTGGATGGCCACGTAGCCCCAGATGTCGCCCGAGGTGCCTCCGACGTCGTGGCCGCCGCCGGAGATGTCGGCCTTCATGCCGGGCGTGAGCGCTGCGATCCCGAAGTAGGTCTTGGAGGTGGGAAGCGTGTCGAGCTCCTCGCGCGACAGGTTCTCCTGGCTCACCACGTTCTGCACGTCGATGATCGGGCTGGCACCCGAGACCGTGACGGTCTCCTCGATCGAGCCCACCGTCATCTGGCCGTCCACGTTGGCCGTGAACCCGGTCGCCAACTCGATGCCCTCGCGGATGAAGGTGTTGAACCCGGGGAGCGTGAACGTGACGCTATACGTGCCGGGGCGCAGCGCCTCGATTTCGTAGAGGCCGGCACCGTCCGTGACGGTGGTACGGACGCCCTCGATGAGTGCCGGGCTGGTCGCCTCGACCGTGACGCCGGGCAGCACGCCGCCCGTCGCGTCCGTGACCTGGCCGGCGATGCTGCCGGTCTGCGCCAGGACCGCTGCCGGCGCTGCCAGGAGGCACCCGAGAACCGCAAGACTCCTGTGCGTGAAACGCCGCCGCTTCGCCTGCTCCATTGCTGCGCTCCTTCGGAGAGGTTCTCGACGCCGATGCTCCGAAACAGCACCAGCGTAACAGGTTTTCGCCGCGACGGCTACTGGAGGAACGCGAACTTGGCCGCGAAGAGCAGGGCCACGGCGACGAGGGTCGGCGAGCAGTCGCGCGCGCGCCCGGCCATGGTCTTGATAACGACGTAGGTCAGGAAGCCGATGCCGATGCCGTCGGCGATGGAGAACGTCAGCGGGATGGCGATGGCGGTGACGACCGCGGCGGCCGACTCCGTGACGTCGCCCCACTCCACGTCGGCCAGCGCCCGCGCCATCAGGCAGGCGACGTAGAGGATGGCCGGCGCCGTGGCGTAGGGCGGGATCGACCCGGCCAGCGGCGCGAAGAACAGGCAGGCGAGGAAGAGCGCCGCTACGACGACGGCCGTCAGCCCGGTCCGCCCGCCCGCGCTCGTGCCCGCCGCGCTCTCGATGTAGCTCGTCACGGGCGACGTGCCGAGCGCCGCGCCGGCCACCGTGCCGGTGGAGTCGGCGATCAGGGCGCGGTTGATGCGCGGCAGCCGCCCCTCGGCGTCGAGCAGGTTCGCCTGCCGGGCGACGCCGATCAGCGTGCCCGTGGTGTCGAACAGGTCGACGATGAGGAAGGTGAGGATGACGGCGATCATCCCGGCCTGCAGCGCGCCCGCGATGTCCAGCGCCAGCAGCGCGGGCGTGGGATCGGGCGGCACCGAGACGAAGCCCTGCCACTCCGAGGCGCCCCAGACGATGCCGGCGCCCGCGACGCCGAGCACGCCGATGACGGCGGCGCCCGGCACGCCCCGCGCCGAGAGCGCCACGATGACGCCGAACCCCAGCAGCGCCAGCACCGGCTCGGCCGCGACCAGATCGCCGGTGGTGACCAGCGTCGCCTCGCTGGCCTGGATGACGCCGGCGTTGCGCAGGGCGATGATGCCCAGGAACAGGCCGATGCCGGCCGAGATGGCCATCTTCATGCGGGCCGGCACCGCGTTGATGATCCACTCGCGCACCGGCAGCACGCTCAGGGCGAGGAACAGCAGGCCGGCCACGAAGACCGCGCCCAGCGCCACCTCCCAGTCGTACCCCAGCCCCTGCACGACCACGTAGGCAAAGAACGCGTTGAGGCCCATGCCCGGCGCCAGCGCGATCGGGTAGTTGGCGTACAGGCCCATCACCAGCGTGCTGAACGCGGCCGAGACGCAGGTCGCCACGAAGACCGCGTCGCGCGGCATGCCGGCGTCGGCGAGGATCTGCGGGTTGACGAAGGCGATGTAGGCCATCGTCAGAAAGGTGGTGACGCCTGCCCACACCTCGGTGCGGACGGTCGTGCCGCGCTCCGCCAACCCGAAGTAGCGTTCCACGTCGAGCGCCATGTCGATCGCCCCTTTCCCGCGCCAGCCGCCCGCCGCCGTTCGTGGTCGGATATCCTATCAGTGGTCCGCTGGCGGGCAGCGCCGAATCCGGGCGGGCGGAACAGTGACGATGAGAATCTGGGACCGTTGGGTGCAGGCGCCGCAGGGCGTCGGGTTGCGCAAGGCCATCTTCCAGGTCCACTTGTGGAGCGGGGTCGGCCTGGGCATCTACATCTTCGTGATCTCGCTGACCGGCAGCGTGCTGGTCTACCGCAACGAGCTGTACATCACCTTCGCCCCGCAGCCCGTCATCGTGGAGGGATCGGGCGTGCCGCTGAGCGCCGACGCCCTGGAGCGCGCCGCCCTGGCGGACTACCCGGGCTACGAGGTGCGGGACTTCCGGGCGGGCAACACGCCGGATCAGGCCGTCGAGATCGCCCTGCTGCGCGACGGCGAGCGGATACGGCGGCTGTTCGACCCCTTCACGGGCGAGGACCTGGGCGACCCCCTGCCGCTGGGCTACCGCGTCACCGCCTGGCTGCTCGACCTCCACGACAATCTCCTGGGCGGCGAGACCGGCCGGCGCATCAACGGCCTGGGCGCGCTGCTCCTCATCGGGCTCTCCGTCACGGGCGCGGTGATCTGGTGGCCCGGCATCTCGCGCTGGCGCCGCAGCCTCACCGTCGACCGGCGCCGGCTCAACTGGAGCCTGCACAGCACGTTCGGCTTCTGGTGCTGGCCGTTCCTCCTGATGTGGGGCGTCACCGGGGCCTACCTCTCGTTCCCGGCGCTGTTCTCGGCGGTCGTCGACTACCTCGAGCCGTTCGACCCGACGAATCCGGTGGACCGCATCGGCGACCGGGTGATGTACTGGCTCGCCTTCCTGCACTTCGGCCGGCTCGGCGGCCGGGGCATCCCCGGCTGCGAGGCCGTCTGCAACGAAGTGGCCAAGGCGACCTGGGCGCTGATCGGGATCGTGCCGACGGCCCTGTTCGTCACCGGCACGGTGATGTGGTGGAACCGCGTTCTCCGGCGCTGGCTGAGCTCGAAGTCCCCCACTTGATCCCGCGGATGCAGCAGGGGCGGTACTTCGCTGACGACTCGCCGGCCGACCGCGAGCAGGTCCGCCTGCGGGCGCTCGAGGCGCTGTGCGACAGCGCCACCACGCGGCGCCTCGAGGCGCTGGGCGTCGGCGTCGGGTGGCGCTGCCTCGAGGTGGCCGCCGGCCGGGGCTCCGTCGCCCGCTGGCTGGCCGCGCAGGCGGGGCCGTCGGGGCGGATCGTGGCCACCGACCTCAACACGCGCTTCCTGCGCGGCGCGGAGTTGCCCGCCAACGTCCAGATCCGGGAGCAGGACCTCCTGGAGCGCGATTTCGAGCCGGAGGCCTACGACCTCGTGCACGCCAGGGCCCTGCTCGTCCACATGCCCGACCCTGAGCAGGTCGTTGCGCGCCTGGCGGCCGCCGTCCGGCCCGGCGGCTGGCTGCTGATCGAGGAGGCCGACTTCAGCATGTTCCGCGCCTCCGACGCCCGCTACCCGGGCGCCGAGGCGTTCGACCGGAAGGTCCGCCGCATTCTCGACGCCATACGCAGCGCCGGCATCTATGATGCCTGCCTGGGGCACCGCACGCCGTTGTTCGTCGAGCGGCTCGGCTTCGACCGCGCCGGGCACGACTGCTTCCCGGTCATGGCTCGCGGCGGCGACGACCCGGGCGGGAAGTTCTGGAGCCTCACCTTCCCCCTCTCGGGGCCGGCGCTCGTCGCCGCCGGCGCCGTCGGCCAGGACGACCTCGACCACGTGCTCGCCTGCCTGGAGGATCCCGACTTCCGCTTCATCGCCGGCGTGCTGTTCGGCGCGTGGGGACGCCGGCCCGAGCCGTCCTCGGCAGGAGGCCCCGGGTAGCCGCCGGTCCGGCGCGCGGCTCACAACGTCGAGCGCATCCAGGCGGTCGCGAGGCTGTCCGCGTACTCGTTCCAGCGGCTCCCGGCATGGGCCGCGGTCCACCGCAGCCTGCACGACGGGTGGGCACGGTAGCGCGCCAGCAGCTCCCGGACGAGGTCCAGATTGCTGATCGGGCCGGTCCTTCGCTTCCAGCCCGCGCGCTCCCACGCCGGCGCCCAGCGGGTGATGGTGTCCACGCAGAGCCGGCTGTCGCTCAGGACGTCGATGTCGGCGTCGGCCGGCAGCATCCCGAACGCTTCGATCAGCGCCCGCAGCTCCATGCGGTTGTTGGTCGTGTCCGGCTCGTGGCCGCGGGCCTTCGAGACGATCCGGCCGTCCTCCGACCCAAACGACGCCCCAGCCGCCCGGACCGGGGTTCGGCACCGCGCTGCCGTCGGTGAACACGCCGCGATCGGGACCGCCGTCGTACTTGGCCAGAACCTCGGCGAGCGTCAGGTTCTCCTCGCGCAGGGTGCGGCTCCGATCGGTTCCGCCGCGGCGGGCGCGGCGCGCACCACGGGCGCCGGTCCGCCGCCGCGGCGCATGCAGCCGGCAATACTGCGGTTGCCAACCGGGATACCTGTCGAGCGCCGCTTGCGCCACCTCGAACGACGCGCGGCACACGACGCATGTGAAGCTGGGCACGGCGCAAGGATACGACGACCCGGAACGCGATCCTGTCGGCCGCATAAAATTGAGGTGAGGGCAGAAGGTCCATGCTTGAGTAGCCACGGAGTTGCGCCGCCAGGGCCGACTACGGCAAGACGATCGCTGAACCGGCCATCGTGACCGACTTGGGGGCCGGTCTCTCAACCGGTCATCCCGGTTTCCAGGCTGACGCGGATGCGGTCCGCGAGCGCCGTCGCGACGCTCCTGACGGTTTCCGCGCGGGCGTGGCCGGGAACGCCGCCCGGGCGGGGATGGGAGAGATCGCTCCATTCGGCCCGCCCGCGCGCCGCCGCCCACGACGCGCGCCAGGCCGGGCCGGCGTCGTGCTCCAGGCTCTCGTGCACCGCCGCTTCGATGGGAACCGGCTCGATGGCCGCGTGGCCGCGCGCCAGCACGGCGCGGATGGTCGCCACTGCGCGGGCCGCCAGCAGCTCCACGGCCGCGTCGCCGAGCCGGACCTCCTCCTGCCCGCGCAGCCGCCGCAGCAGCTTCTGCCCGCTGGCGCCCGCCGCGCCCAGCGCCGATCCGATGGCGCCGAGCACCGCGAACCCGCCCAGCGACACGCCGCCGACGGCGATGTCGACCATCGCGCCCGTCGCCACCAGACCCGCCCCGGCGCCGGCCGCCCAGAGCCCGGCGCGCTCGAGGCTGGCCGGGCTGAGGAAGTCGACGCCGCCGAGCGCCTCCGTAACCTCCAGCGTCACCGCCCGCGCCTCGGCGCCGTAGAAGCCGAGCGTCGCCGCCATCCGGTCCCGGGCGGCCGTCTCGCGCTGCCGAAGGCCCGCGAGCAACCGTTCGGTGGCGTCCTCGACGGCAGCCCGGCGGGCGTCCTCGTCGCGCGGCCCAGGCGCGGTGACCACGACCGCCGCGGCCGTGGTGATCAGGAGCTCCCCGGCGACGTCGGTCGCCGCGGCGATCGCCTCCAGCCGTTCGCGGGCACGCAAGGCCAGCCAGCGTTCGAGCGCCGCCTCATGGCCGGGCGCCAGGGCCTTGAGGGCGGCCAGCAGCCGCTGCTCGCCGGCATCGTCGTACACCACGGCGTCGAAGGCCACGGTGGCGTGCAGACCCTGCTGCGCGCAGGTGCCGCGCCAGGCGGCCGGCTGGGCGGCGGGATGGGCGGCATAGTTGAGGACCGGCACCAGCGGCCGGGCCGTGGCCGCCAGCACGGCGAGCTCGTCGAGATGCTTCCGCCTCGGCTCGTCGCGCGCGTCGATGGCGTACAGGAGGACGTCCGCGCCGAGCGCGGCGCGCACCGACGCCGCCTCGAGTCCCAGGTCGTTGACGTCCGCGGCGGCCGGCGAGGCGAGGAAGCGGTCGAGCAGGGTCCGCGGATCGTCGTAGCGGTCGGTCTGCCCGGACTCCAGCGCGTCCCGCAGCCGGTCCGATTCCTCGATCCCCGGCGTGTCGAGCAGGACGGCGACGACGCCCTCGTCGTCGGCCACCTCGCCCGCCTCGACCGCACGGGTCGTGCGGCTGTGGGGGCTCACCTCGCCGATGTCGCGCCGACGCAGCAGCGTCTGGAGCAACGAGGTCTTGCCGGTGTTCGTATGTCCGACGAGGGCGACCCGCAACGGCTGCCCGGGCCCGCTCATGCCTCTCTCCCGGCCGCCGCCAGCACGCGTTCGCGCGCTGCCGCCAGCCACCGCCGCGCCCCGTCCGGATCGTCGAGCGCCGGGACGACAGCGTCCGGGGCGAGCGCCTCGAGCGCACGCGTCGTCCGCGCCTCGTCGGCGCCCTGCGACCACCAGAGCACGGCGCTCGCGGCCGCGGCGAACACCGCCTCGCCCAGCCGCCGCGGACCATCGGGCGCCGCATTCGCCGGTGGCGCGGAGCCCGCCTTCCCGCCGCGCCGGACCAGCGACAGCAGGCCGGCCACCCCGGCACCGGCGGCTGTCCAGCCCGGCAGGGCCAGCAGCGCCGCGGGCGCGACCGTCGCGGCGGCCGCGCAGGCGGCCGCGCCGAGCAGTCCCCCGAGCCCGGCCCAGAGGGCGCGCTGGCGGAGGGCGGCCGGCAACAGGCCGACGCCGGTTGCGGTGAGCGACGCCGTCAGGCTGGAGGCGTCGGATGGATCGAGGCCGCGGAGGGCCGCGAGACGCGCGCTCCAGGCCGCCGTGCGCGACTCGCCCCCGGCCTCGGCACGGAACGTCCGGGCAACCTCGGCGAGACAGGACGCCAGGGCCTCGTCGGACGGCAGCGGGTCGTCGCCGTCGAGGTGCTGTCCGATCACGCCGAACGCGGCATCGAGGGGAGCGGGGTCGAGACCCGCCGGCGCCAGGCCGGCACCGGCCGCTGCCCGACGGGGCCCGGGGGTCGCCGCCGCGTCGCCGGCCCCGTTGGCCGCGGCCAACCGGCTGATGGCCTCGGTGAGGCGGCGCCGGCTCGTGTCCGTCAGCTCCGCCAGGTCGCATTCGAAGGCGGCGACGCCCGTCGCCCGCGCGAGCGCGCGCCAGTCCTCCAGACGCACTGCCGCCGTGCGGGCGGGCTCGGCGCGCCGGAGCGCATCGCCGCCGTCGAGCACGAGCAACGGGGCTTCGTGCGAGGCCCCGGCGAGCGTCCGCAGCCGTCGCCGGACGCCGCGGTCGGGCGTCGCCGGCAGCCAGCCGACGATGGCGACCCGGGCCGGGCCGGCGTGCACGATGCCGCGCACGCGCTCGAGGTCGGCAGCCGCGTCGACGCTGCCGAGGTCGTCGAGCCGGTCGAGCGGCGCCGGCAGGTCGACTGCCCGCGCGGGCCGCTCCAGCCGCACGACGTGCGTGCACGGTCCGGCGCCGGCCGGCGGCGGGCGCGGCGCGGCGGCGACCGGGCTGCTCGGAGCCAGGGCGGCGGTCGCCGCGGAGCGGGCGACCACGGCGACCGTCGGCCGCCAGCGCATCGCGCGCCGGTGTCCGAGCGCGGCCTGCAGCAACGTCCAGGCCGCCATCGGCAGCAGCAGGTACACCGCCACGCCGGCGGTCAGGAAGCGGATCCACGCCCGGCGCGCCGCGAGCGCAGCGGGGTCGTCGGCGGGGGTGGCGGGGGCCGCGGCGATCGGCGTCAGCTCGTCACCGCCGGTGAGCGGAGCCAGCGGCGCCGCCGCGAGCTCGACGACCGCCCGTCCGAAGCTCGGCGGGATCCACGAGCTCTCCCAGCCGAAGCCGAGCGCGACGCGGGCGGTGACGATCCAGATCGTGGCGACGGCCACCACCGCGTACGCCGTCCAGAACGTCCCGCTCCCCGCCGCCGCCAGACACCGGCCGCTGCCGGCCGCGAGCATGCCGCCGATGCGGCGGGCGGTCGCCGCCGCGAGGTCCCTGGCCCCCGCGTCGCGTCCCGCGGCGCGCAGCAGTCCGGTGGTGACGAGGCGGCCGAGGACCGGCGACGCCCGGCGCCGGAGCACCAGCAGGACGAGGCTCCGCAGCAGCAGCAGCAGCCAGGGGCCGCCAGCGATCGCCAGCAGCGCGAGCGCGGCGTGCACCGGCCCCTCGCCGGGACGGAGCAGCTCGGCGGTCGTCGTCCAGCCGGCGACCGCGCCCAGCACGGCCAGCACCGCCAGCCC
>CAYGCV010000024.1:0-21959 GCA_964348425.1 uncultured Vicinamibacteraceae bacterium
GGGTCGACAACGGCGCGCCGCGGGGCAACCCCGAGGACATGCCGCCGCCGGTCGAGTTCCCGGACGCGTCCGAGTGGCAGATCGGCGAGCCCGACCTGATCGTCAAGTTCCCGGACTACCTGGTGCCGGCGGAGGGTCCGGATCTGTTCGGCAACATCTACACCGATCTCGATCTGGACGAGGACCGCTACATCAAGGCCATCCAGACCCGCGTGCCCGACAACGCCTCGCGCCGGGTGGTGCACCACGCGCTCTCCTTCGCGGTGGACCCCGGCGAGCAGGAGATGCGGGAAGCCGGCGAGACCGACATCCCGGCGGCCATGTTCCTGGTCGAGTACGCTTCGGGCAAGCAGTCGGAGATCTATCCGGAGAATTCGGGTCTGCTGCTCGAGTCGTGGCGGCGGATGCGGCTGGACTACCACCTCCACTCCGTCGGCGAGGACATCGACGCCAAGGTCGAGCTCGGCATGGTGTTCCATCCCAGGGGCCATGTCCCCGAGCACATTCGCTGGTCGAAGCAGCTCGGCCAGCACGTCACCGACCTGGACATTCCGCCCGGCAAGGTGGTCCGCACCGACGGCTACACGTACTTCCACAAGGCGGCGCGGATCACGGCGTTCCAGCCGCACATGCACGCGCTCGGCACCTACCAGTGCTTCGAGCTGATCTACCCGTCGACCGGCTCGCCGGCGGCGACGGAGATGGTCAGTTGCGCCCACTGGGACTACAACTGGCACATGGTCTACAACTACGCGGATGACGTGGCGCCCATCGTGCCGGCCGGCACCGTGGCGCACATCATCAGTTGGCACGACAACACGGAGTCGTTCCGGGCCAATCCGGATCCCAGGAACTGGACGGGCAACGGCGGGCGCACCATCGACGAGATGGCCTTTGCGTGGCTCGGCTGGTACGACCTGACCGACGAGGAGTACGAGCAGGAGCTGGCCGAGCGGCGAGCCCTCCGGGCAGCAGCCGCCGCGACGAACCAGAACCAGCAGTAGCAGGCGCGAGCCGGGAAGCAACCGTCATGAAGTCGATGCGATTCAGGTATCTGGCAATCGCCGGAATCGGCGCCGGCCTGCTGCTGTTGCCGCAGGCCGCGCCGGCCCAGCTCGACCACCTCCCCTACATGCTCAAGTACAACAAGGGGCAGAACGTCCAGCCGATCTTCCAGGGCTGGTCCCGCAATCCGGATGGCAGCTTCGAGATGCATCTCGGGTACCTGAACCGGAACTATCTCGAGAAGCTGCACATCCCGATCGGGCCCGACAACAACATCGAGCCGGGAGGGCCCGACCAGGGCCAGCCGACCTACTTCTACACGCGCAACAACCGCCAGATCTTCAGCGTGACGGTGCCGGCCGACTTCGGCGACCGCGAGTTGATCTGGACCCTCACCGTGGGGGGCAGGACGGAGCAGGCGGTCGCCTGGCTGCAGCCGGAGTGGGAGATCGACCCCGACTTCGGCGGCCGGGCGCAGGGCGAGGAGAACCGGCGCAACGTGGCGCCGACCATCGACGCCATCGACCTGCCGGCGGTCGTATCGCTGCAGGCCGGCCTCGAGTTGACCGCCAGCATCGCCGACGACGGCCTGCCGACGCCGCGCGGCCGGCGCCAACTGCAGCGCAACCGGGCCGTCGGGCAGGAGATTCCGCCGATTCTGGTGCCCCCCGAGGGCACGCCCGAGCCGCCCAAGAACGTCCCCTTCCTGAACGTCAACGCCCGCGGCCGGCAGAGCAAGCCCGCGCCGCCGCAGGGCCTGTCGGTCTCGTACATCGTGTGGCGCGGCCCGGCGGACATCGTCTTCGATCCGCCGTTCTCCATGGTCGAAGGCGGCACGGCGAAGACCTCGGCCACGTTCTCGGCGCCGGGAACCTACGTGCTGCAGGCCCGCGCGTCCGACGGCGGCAAGTCGACGTACGAGTTCGTGACCCTCACCGTCAATTGATGCAGGTGCCGCCGTCCACCGGGATGACGGCACCGTTCGTGTAGGCGCCGGCACGCGATGCGAGATAGATCGCGATGCCGGCCATCTCCTCCGGCCGGCCGATCCGATCCAGGGGACAGGCGCCCCTGATCCGATCCCCGTGCTCCACGAGCACCTCTGCCGTCATCCTGCTCTCGAAGTAGCCCGGCGCAATCGCGTTGACCGTGATGTTGCGGGGCCCCAGCTCCACTGCGAGGCACTTGCTCAGGTGGTGCACGCCCCCCTTGCTCGACGCATAGGCGAACACGCCGGTCGGGATGATGGTCGGGACGTGGATGCCGTCCATGGACCCGACGTTGATGACCCGCGCCGGGTCCGCCCCGCTGGCCGCCCGCTCCAGCATCGGCGTCAGGTCCCGGGTCAGGAAGAAGACCGCGGTCAGGTTCAGGTCGATGACCTTGCGGAATCCCTTTTCCGGAAACTCGCCGTAGGGCGCGCCCCAGTTCGCACCGGCGTTGTTGACGAGGATGTGCAGCCTGTCCTCTCGCTCGACCAATGCCTCGATCAACGCCGCGCGGCCCGCCCCGGTCGAGACGTCGCCCGGCAGCGACACGCAGGTGCCGAGCCGGCCGAGCTCCGCCGCGGTGCGGTCGCAGGCTTCCCGCTTGCGTGCCGTGATGTAGACCGTCGCACCGGACTGCAGATACCCTTCCGCGATCATCCGGCCGATTCCGCGCGACCCGCCCGTGACCAGGGCGACCTTTCCTTCCAGCGAAAACAGGCTGCTGACGTCGATCGTTGACATGCGCCGATGATAGCAGTCCGTGGTCCGCGGGTCCCGCGGGCGGCGTCGGCCTGATGGTATGATCCGCACTCATGAACAAGGTGCTCCCGGATGCAGCGAGCGCCGTTGCGGTGATTCCGGACGGCGCCACGATCATGATGGGCGGCTTCGGGTTGTGCGGGATTCCCGAGAACCTGATCGGCGCCCTCCACGCCCAGGGGACTCGCAATCTGACGGCCGTCAGCAACAACGCCGGCGTCGACGACTTCGGGCTCGGCGTCCTGCTGCAGTCGCGGCAGGTCACGAAGATGATTGCCACCTACGTCGGCGAGAACAAGGAGTTCGAGCGCCAGTTCCTGGCCGGCGAGATCGAGGTCGAGCTGGTCCCCCAGGGGACCTTCGCCGAGCGCCTGCGGGCCGGCGGGGCGGGCATCGGCGCCTTCTTCACCCCGACCGGCTACGGGACGGTGGTGGCGGAAGGCAAGGAGACCCGGATGATCGACGGGCGCGGGTACGTCCTCGAGCAGCCGCTCCACGCCGACTTCGCCTTCGTGAAGGCCTGGAAGGGCGACCGCCTCGGGAATCTCATCTACCACCGCACGGCGCAGAACTTCAACCCGATGATGGCAGCGGCCGCGAAGGTCACGATCGCGGAGGTCGAGGAGCTGGTCGAGCCCGGCGACGTCGACCCCGACCACGTCGTGACGCCCGGCATCTACGTCCAGCACGTCGTCAGGGGAACGCACTACGAGAAGCGCATCGAGAGGCTGGTGCTCCAGGATGGCTGATCCACGGGAACGCATCGTCAAGCGCGTGGCGCGCGAGCTGCAGGACGGCGACTACGTCAATCTCGGGATCGGCATCCCGACGCTCGTCGGGAACCACATTCCCCCCGGCATCGAGATCACGCTGCACTCCGAGAACGGGCTGCTCGGCATCGGGCCCTACCCGACGCGCGAGCAGGTCGACCCCGATCTGATCAACGCCGGCAAGGAAACGGTGACGGAGCTGCTCGGCTCGTCGATCGTGAGCAGCGTCGAGTCGTTCGCCATGGTCCGCGGCGGGCACCTCGACCTGACCGTGCTCGGGGCCCTGCAGGTGGATCGGGAAGGCAACCTGGCGAACTGGATGATCCCCGGCAAGATGGTCAAGGGCATGGGCGGCGCCATGGACCTCGTCGGCGGCGCCAAGCGGGTCATCGTGGCGATGGAGCACGCGACGAAGAAGGGCGGCCACAAGCTCGTCGAGCGCTGCACGCTGCCGCTGACCGGGGTCAAGGTGGTGACGATGGTCGTCACCGAGATGGCGGTCATCGAGATCACCCCGGCCGGGTTCGCGCTGCGCGAGCTGGCCGCGGGCGTCACCCTCGACCAGGTGCGGCAGGCCACCGGCGCGGAGCTGGTCGTCGACGGCACGCCCGGCACGTTCGAGTAGACATCATGGCGCTGCGGACGGCCAACGACTATCTCGA
Source organism: uncultured Vicinamibacteraceae bacterium (assembly GCA_964348425.1). Taxonomy (GTDB): domain Bacteria; phylum Acidobacteriota; class Vicinamibacteria; order Vicinamibacterales; family UBA8438; genus JAAXGX01. The sequence goes on from CAYGCV010000024.1 coordinate 4,186, forward strand.
GAGCCTGCGCGACGGGCGCACCGTCTACTATCGGGGCCGCCGCGTGCCGGACGTCACCACGCACCCGGTCATCGGCGTGGCGGCCACCCATGCCGCCATCGACTACGAGCTGGCGGACGACCCGGCGCACCGCGACCTCTGCGTCGTCAGCGACGAGGCGGGCGAGTACTCCCGCTACTACCAGATTCCACGCACCCCGGATGATCTGCTCCAGCGCAGCCGGCTGATCGAGCTCGCGACCGCCGAAGGGGCCACGCTGGTCGTGCTGATCAAGGAGATCGGCACCGATGCGCTGTGCGGCCTGCTGCGCGTCTCGTCCGCCGTCGACGCGCAGCACGGCACGCAGTACGAACGGCGCGTGCAGGACTACTACGAGCATTGCCGCGACAACGACCTGGCCGTGGCCGTCGCGCAGACCGACGTCAAGGGCGACAGGTCCCGCAAGCCGTCCGAGCAGGACGATCCGGACATGTACGTGCGGATCGTGGAGCGCCGCGACGACGGCATCGTGGTCCGCGGCGCCAAGGCGCACACCTCGGTCAGCACGAACGCGAACGAGCTGATCGTCCTGCCGACGCGCGCCCTCGGCGCGGCGGACGGGGACTACGCGGTCAGCTTCGCCGTCCCGATGAACACGCCCGGCCTGGTGCTGCTCGCCTCGGCGTTCGATTCGCACGGCCCGCAGACCCCCCCCGCGGAGCTCCCCATCAGCGGCCGGCACAAGATGATGGAGACCACCACGGTCTTCGACGACATGTTCGTGCCGTGGGACCGGGTGTTCCTGGCGGGCGAGCACGAGTTCGCCGGCCCGCTGGCGCTCGCGTTCGTCGAGCACCACCGCTTCACCGCCATCTCGTACAAGCTGCCGCTGGTCGACGCGCTCGTGGGCTCGGCCCTGGTCATGGCCGACATGAACGGCATCGCCCGGGCCGGGCACGTGCGCGAGAAGCTCGTGCGGCTGATCAGCTACGCGGAGACCCTGCGCGGCCTCACCCACTACGCGGCGCTGATGGGCAAGCCCCGCGAGCTGGGCATCGCGGCGCCCGATCCGCTGTACGTGAACATGGCCAAGTACCACTTCGCCCACGGCTATCACGATGCGGTCCGCGACGTGCAGGACATCGCGGGCGGCGCGCTCGTGACGGGCCCGGGCGCCGAGGACCTCGAGTCGGAGGAGACGGCGCACTACTACCACAAGTACTACGCCGGCCGCGGCGTCGGCGGCGCGGACCGGCTGAAGGCGCTCACGTTCGTCAAGAACCTCGTCGCCTCGGAGTTCGGCGCCTACCAGGAAGTGCTGGCCGTGCACGCCGAAGGCTCGCTCGAGGCCGAGAAGCAGATGGTCGCCCGCAGCTACGACCACGAGCAGGCGGTCGCGCTCGTGCGGCGGCTGGCCGGCCTCGACGACCCCGCCTCATCCTGATCCGCGGGCCGGCCGCTTCTCACGCGCTCTGCGGCTCCTGCCGGCACGCGCCGCGCCGTCTTCCTCCAGGGCTTGCGGTGCGGTGCGCTGCCCTGCCCTACCAGATGCATGCAGGACGACCGGTATACTTTCCTGATGCGCAATCACCGGCAATTGAAGGAGACGATACGGATGAGGCACTCGGGACGCATCGCACGCCGCCTGGCGGGCGGCGTGCTGGGACTGCTCGTTCTCGCGGCCGGCCCGCTGCTCCCGGCGCAGGCCCAGGAAGGCGCCCGCACCGTGCGCCAGGGCGCCCCGCCGGCGATCGACCCGGCCGGGACCATCGACTGGCCGCTGCACAACCTGAACGTGCACAACACCCGCTACGCGCGGCCCGAGCAGATCGACACGACCAACGTCGGCAGCCTCGAGCTCAAGTGGGTGTACGAGATGCCGCCGCGCGAGCTCGTGCGCTCGACGACCCCGCTCGTCATCGACGGCGTGATGTACTTCAACAACGGCTCGAAGCTGACTGCCCTGAACGCGGCGACCGGAGAGACGGTGTGGACGTTCGAGGGCGACCCGGCGTTTCCGGGCGGCGGCCGAGGGCCGGCCTACGCCGACGGCGTCGTCTACGCCTTCGGTCCGGAGATCCTGTACGCGGTCGACGCCGCAACCGGTGAGCTGGTCGAGTCGTTCGGCGCCGACGGCCTGCTCCAGGTGGCGCGCGAGGCGCTGACCTTCAAGTATCCCGACACCTACCCGCCCACGGTCGACACGACGGCCATGGGCTTCGCGATGACCAATCCGCCGACGTCTGCCGGCGGCACCCTGTTCGTGGGTCTGCCCTTCTCGGAGGGACTGCTGCCCGGCGGGCTCCTGGCTGCGCTCGACGGCTCGACCGGCGCCGTGCGCTGGGTCTTCAACACCGTTCCCCAGGGGCCGCAGGACTCGGGCTGGGAGATCGCCAACGGCACCTGGAGCGCCGACAAGCGCTACGGCGGCGGCGTGTGGATGCAGCCGGCCGTCGATACCGAGCTGGGGCTGGTCTACATCAACGCGGCCAACCCGTCACCGAACTACGACGGCTCGTCGCGGCTCGGCATGAACCTGTTCACCAACTCCATGCTGGCCGTCGACATCGAGACGGGCGAGCTCGAGTGGTACTTCCAGACCCTGCACCACGACATCTGGGACTGGGACCTGGCGTCGGGACCGATCCTGTTCGACGTCACGGTCGACGGGCGCCCGGTCGAGGCGGTCGCCTCGCTCGGCAAGACGTGCTACGCCTACATCCTCGACCGCGCCACCGGCGAGCCGCTCAACCCGATTGTCGAGACGGCCGTGCCGCGCAACACCGACGTGCCGGGCGAGGAGGTATGGCCGACGCAGCCGGTGCCCTACGACGCGCGCGGCATCCCGCAGCAGCCGTTCTGCGCCACGTATCCGACCATCACCGACCCGGAGCTCGCGCCGCGCGCGCGGCAGATGTTCCATCCGTACCAGGTCGACGAGTTCGTGATCACGTCGCCGGGCAACACGGGCGGCGCGAACTACGGCTCGCCGTCGTTCAGCCCGCGCACCGGCCTGCTGTACGTGACCGGCAAGAACGACGCCTGGTCCATCAAGGTGAAGGTGGTCGGCGACACCCTCGAGCCCGGCCCGGGCTACGTCGGCCACTTCGGCAACATCGCGGAGCTCGGCGGCACGGGGATGACGCCCACCTCCACGCTGGCCGCCTACGATCCGGCCACGGGCGAGCAGGTCTGGTACGTCGAGAGCGAGGGCGCGACGAACGGCGGGAACCTGGTGACGGCGGGCAACGTCGTCTTCCAGGGAGCGGGCAACGGCCACTTCCACGGCTTCGACGCGGAGACGGGCCGGCGGCTGTTCACGTACGACACCGAACGCAGCGTCCACGCGAGCCCGCTCACCTACCAGGTGAACGGCACGCAATACGTCGCGATTGCCGCGGTGAACGCGGTGCTCGCGTTCGGTCTGCGCTGAAGCGACGCGCGCCGCACGCCCGCACGACCGCGGGCGTGCGGCGCCGGGTCCCTACCTGCCCTGCGCCTCGAGGTTGCGGGCGCCGGCCAGGATGCTCACCATCGCGTAGTTGCCCTCGTGGCAGGCGGCCTCGTAGATCTGATTGGCCTGGTTGTCCGCCAGGGTCAGCGGGATCTCGACGGTCCAGCTCGACTCCCATACCGTCGGATCCTCGACGGTGACCTCGTACATCACGAGATCCGGCGCCGTGCGCGTGAACCGCTCGACGAGGTGCAGGTTCTCGCTGGAGCCGTAGAAGCTGGTGCCGGTGCTGAAGTTGGTGGTGTCGACCACCAGCGTATCGCCTTCCCAGTGGCCGATGGAGTGGCCGAGCCACTGGCGGATGTGCGACGGCAGATGCTCGCGCCCGTCGAGGTGGATCGTCCGGTAGCCCCCGCCCCGATGGCCGTCCTCGTGGTAGATCGCCATTGACCCCGGCGACTGCACGAAGCGGCTGAAGGTCCCCGACGTCCCGCGCACGAACGGAATGGTGATGCCCATGCAGCGGTCCGGCGCGCGGTCTTCGGGGTTGTCGGCGTAGCGCCCGCTCTGCGGATCCACCGGGTATGGAATCCGGACGTCGGTCTCGATCTCGCCGCCGCCGGCGGCCCGGCGCGGCTGGTACGGACCGATACGCTCGATCGCCTCCGCGGTCCGCGGCGGGATCCTCCCGCTCGGGGGATCCACGATCAGCGACGTGCGCCGCGTGCGGATGACATCCTTGCCGCGGCCGGTGAACTCGTCGTTGTACGCGCCCTCGACGTCCTCCACCGTCCCGGCCTCGGGCCGGAAGTTGCGGCCCGCCGACGCGTCCTGCTCCCCTTCGAGCACCGCCACCTCCTCGTCGGTGAGGAACTCGCGGCCCTCGAACTCGTCCGGACGCTCCAGCGGCGTCAGCGTATAGCCGGGGCTCCAAATCCCGGACAGATCCGGGTCGCCCCACGACGTGCGCGGCGCCGTGAAGCCGTCCGCGTCCGCGGCCTGCTCCTGGCCGGCAACCGGTCCCCCCGCGACCAGCACCAGCGCGCCCAGGGCGGCCAGCCCGCAGGCCACCGCCGTATGCCGAAAGCTCATCTGCCCCTCCTCGTATCCGGTCGTCCCCGGCGCCGCGCAGGCAGCGCGGGACCCGCTCTACTGCTCGTTCAGGCGCGCGCCGGCGAGGATGCTCGTCATCGCGTAGTTGCCCTCGTGGCAGGCCGCCTCGTAGATCTGGTTCTCCACGTTGTCGAGCCGGTTGAGCGGCACCTCGATGGTCCACGGCGCGCTGAACACGGTCGGGTCCTCGATGGTGGCGTGATACATGATCGTGTCCGGCGCGGCCGCCGTGAAGCGCTCGGTCAGCGTCATGTTCGCGGTTGCGCCCTGGTAGCGCGTCCGGCCCGTGAAGTTCCGCGTCTCGACGACCAGCGTCTGCCCGTCCCAGCGGCCCACGGCATGCCCGAGCCACTGCCGGACGTGCGCCGGCGGATGCGCCCGGCCGTCGAGCGGGATGTCGCGGTAGGCGCCGCCGTGGTGGCCGTGCTCGTAGTAGACGGCGACGTGACCCGGCGTCTGGACGATGCGCTTGTGGCCGCCCGCCGTCACGGCCTGGCCGTAGGCCAGCGGCAGTTGCACGCCCATGCAGCGGTCGTTCGTGCGCTGCTCCGGGTCGTCCGTCATCTCGTCCGTCACGCGCGGACGCTCGGCCTGCCACCTCGCGCGCGCGCCGGGCAGGTACGGAATCAGGCCGTTGGGCGGGTCGATGACCAGGGACGTGCGGCCCGTGGCGATCACCTCGGTGCCGCGGCCGGTGTAGACGTCGTTGTAGGCCCCGCGCACGTCCGCCAGCGTCCCGCGCTCGGGCCGCCCGGTCGTGTTGCCGGCGCCCGCGCCGGCGCCGATGCCGAAGGTCGACGCCTGCTGCTGCTCGAGGGACGCGGCCTCCTCGTCCGTCAGGAACTCCCGTCCCTCGAAGTCGGCCGGCCGCTCCAGCGGCGTGAAGATGTAGCCGGCGCCCCAGATCCCCTGCAGGTCGGGGTCGCCCCAGGGCGTCTGGCCCGCGACGTAGTCGTCGGCCGCCCCCGCGGCCTCCTGACTCGCGGCGCCGGGCGCCAGCGCCCATATGCCGATCGCGACGGTGAACAGCACGGCTCCCGCGACATGTCGGTGACTCATGATCCGTCCCCTCGTGGAATGACTCGACTGCCCGATTCTACCGTAACTCGGCGCGCCGCCGGCGAGTGATCAGGCGCCGCTCAGTCCACGATGGCCTGGTAGGTCAGGGTGGCCAGGTCCTGGCGGATGTTCAGGTGCGTGTACGGCCGCAACTGGGTCAGGAGGATGCCGGTCAGCTCCTCGCGCGGGTCGCTCCAGAAGGTCGTGTTGAACGCGCCCCACCAGAAGTGGGATCCGGTCGAGTACGGCATGGCCGCCTGTCCGGGGTCCCGTACGACGGCGTAGCCCAGGCCGAAGCCGTAGCCCGGACCCACGAGCCAGATGTCGTGGTCGCCGGTGTGGTTCAGGGTCATCAGCTCGACCGTCTTGCGCCCGAGGATGCGGACGCCGTCCAGCACGCCCCCGTTGAGCATCATCTGGTTGAAGCGGAAGTAGTCGCGCGCCGTCGAGACCAGGCCGCCGGCGCCGCTGAAGTAGCTGTGCGGCTCGCGGACGAAGCGGCTGTCCGCGGTGGGCCCCTCGGTCAGCGCCAGCCCGCCCTGGTCGTCGGGCCGGTACAGGGCGGCGAAGCGGTCCAGCTTGGCGTGCGGGAGATGGAAGTGGGTATCCGTCATCCGCAGCGGCTCGAAGAGGCGCGTGCGCAGGAACTCGTCGAAGCGCTGCCCGGAGATGACCTCGACCAGGCGCCCGACCAGATCGGTGGCCCGGCCGTACTCCCAGCGCTCGCCGGGGTGGAAGTTCAGCGGCAGTTGCGCCAGCCGGGCGGCGAAGTCGGCGAGCGTGTCGCCCGGCTCCCGCTGCGGGCCGATGGCGTCGAAGTCCGGCTTCGTGATGCCGCGGTACGTGTTGGGCAGCCCGGCCGTGTGCGTGAGCACATGCTGAACCGTGATCGGCTGCGCCGCCTCGACCGTCCGGTAGCGCGCCCGGCCCAGCTCCTGGTAGCTCGCCGGCTCGGCAACCTGCATGGCGCCGTATGCCGGCAGCCAGCGGGCAATCGGATCGCGGAGCTGGAAGTGCCCCTCCTCGTACAGCATCATCAGCGCCACCGACGCGATCGGCTTGGTCATCGAGGCGATGCGGAAGATGGCATCGTGCGTCATCGGCGCGCTGTCCGCGACGCGGTCGCCGAACGCGGAGAAGTGGACGACCTTGCCGCGGCGCGCCACGAGCGAGACGACGCCGGCCACCTCGCGGCGGTCGACGTACGCCTGCAACGCGCTGTCGAGGCGCGCGAGCCGCGCGGAGGACATCCCCACATCCTCCGGCGCGGCCGTCGGGACACCGTCCATGACGGGCAGATCCGATGCCGCGAATCCAGCCGGCAGCAGCGCCGCGCCCGCCAGCAGCATCCCGAGGCCGAGCGCGGCTGTCCTCCTTGTCCGCATCAGGTCCCTCCTGTCCGCCTACTTCCTGAGCCGCGCCTCGAGGTTGCGCGACTGTCCCGGGTTGCGGTCGTCGCCGAGCGCGGTCATCCACTGCGGGTAGCCGAGCGGCAGCCGGCTCGCCTCGTCGAGTCGCGCCAGCTCCCCGGCCGTGAGCTCGAGCTCCACCGCCGCGAGGTTGTCCTCGAGCTGCGCCATCCGCCGCGCCCCGATGATGACGCTGGTCACCACGTCCTTGTGCAGCAGCCAGGACAGCGCCACGCGGGCGATCGAGGCGCCGTGCGCCGCGGCAATCGGCTGCATGACGTCGAGGATGTCGAACGCCCGCTCCCTGTCGAGCGGCGGAAAGTCGAACGTGCTCCGGCGGGCATCCGTCGCCCCGCCCGAGCGCGTGAACTTGCCGGTGAGGAAGCCGCCGGCGAGCGGGCTCCAGACGAGCAGCCCGAGCCCCTGGTCGCGCAGCAGCGGAATGGTCTCCCGCTCCAGCTCGCGGCCGACCAGCGCGTAGTACGACTGGGTCGTCTTGAACGACTCCAGTCCGCGCTGCCGCGAGATCCCGAGCGCCTTCATCAGCTCCCAGGCCGGCAGGTTCGAGCAGCCGATGTAGCGCACCTTGCCCGCCCTGACCAGATCCGTGAGCGCGCCGAGCGTGTCCTCTATGTCGGTCAGCGCATCGCTGCGGTGAATCTGGTAGAGGTCGATGTAGTCCGTGCCCAGCCGCTTCAGGCTGGCCTCGACCGCCGCGATGATGTGCAGTCGCGAGAGCCCGACCTCGTTCGCACCCGGTCCCATCCGCCCGCGCACCTTGGTGGCGACGACCACCTCGTGCCGCCTGCCGGCCAGCGCGCGTCCCAGGATCTCCTCCGACTCTCCGGTCGAGTAGACATCGGCGGTGTCGAAGAAATTGACCCCGGCATCGAGCGACCGGTGCACCAGCGTGTCGGCCTCCGCCTGCCCCAACGCCCCGATCGCCTCCCAGCGCGCGCCGAAGGTCATCGCCCCCAGGCACAGCTCCGACACGTACACCCCGGTGTTGCCCAGCAGCCGGTACTTCATCGATGGTCCTCGGCTCCCTGCCCTGGCTGCGCGACGCCGGCGGCTCTACGGCGCGGACGCCTGCGGCGCCGGGAAGTACCCGATCATCTCGCCCCGGTTCGTGCCCAGCCAGATGTCGCCGCCGATCGGCACGGCCGTCGTCGCCGCGGCAAAACCGTCCAGGTAGGGCTGGCGGAAGATGCGCTCGAACTCGAGCGTCTCGGGATCGACGTGGGCCACGTTCGACGCCTCGCTCGGCGTCCGGAAGTCGGTGTGGCCGGCGGCGTAGACCAGCCCGTCCGGGGCCATGCGCAGATTGTCCGGCCGGAAGCCCAACTGGACGGCGTCGGTCTCGACCGGCGTCCGCCCGCGCGACAGGCGGATGAAGCGCTCGTCCTGCCAGCCCGCGACGTAGAACCACTCGCCGTCGCCGGAGATCTCCAGGCCGTTCGGCCGGATGTCCTCGCTGCCGGGGACCATCTGCCAACCGCTGCCGGCCCGCCACTCCCAGACCGCGCTGGTCACGTCGCCGGTCATGCGCGGCGCCGTCGTCGCGAACCCGCCGTCCGGCAGCGCGACCACCGCGTTGAGGGTCACCCCTTCGGGGGCCACGGCGCAACCGATCCAGGTCAGCGCCGGCTCGGCCGCGCCGGCGTCGAGCTCGAATACCTCGATCGACTCGCGCAGCCCGTGGTGCACGACGAACAGCGTGTGCACGGCCTCCGGACCCGGCTTCAGGTACAGGCCGTGCGCCCGGAAGTCGTCGCCTTCGGCCGGGTCGATCGGTCCCGGACAGGTCGGGTACGCCTCGTCGTCGAGCCGCTCGCCGGCCGCGGCGGCGGGAAACAGGACGCGCGCCGTCTTGCCGCTCACGCTGACGAGCTGAATCCGCCCGCCTGCCTGGTTGCCCGAGGCGATCACCCAGTCGGAATCCGGCACGACGGCCAGGTCCTCCGGGCTGATGACGTCGCAGATGAACCGGAGCTCGCCGACCGGCTCGCAGGCTCCGCCCGCCGCTGCGGGCGTCTCCGCCGCCACCCCCGGGCTCTCCGGCCCACCTCCGCCGCACGCCGCCGCCAACGCGGCGAGCAACCCGATTGCAATCCACCGTCTCATAGATCCATCCTCCCCGCGCCCGCGCCAGCGGCGAGACACGCCGCTGCACGATGACACGCGTGCCGTTCAGCCCCGGCGACCGGGCTCGGGACCGGCATGCTCCTGGTCCGCCCCTGGTCGCGCCTTGTCAGCCCGGCGCCTGGCCGCTCTCGGTGCGACGCGGGGTCAGGCCGACAGGGAGGCCAAACAGGGCGGCTCCAGCACCGATCCGCCTGCCGTCGACTCCCCCGCCTACTGGCGGAGGCGGCGGTCCGGATACAGCCGCACCAGCACGTTGGGGCGCAACACGCCCGCGCTGATCGAGCCGCCCGCATCGCCCGGCTCGCACTCGTACACCACGCGATACCGGTTCTGCACGGCGCGATGGTGGTCGCCCATCAGCGTCCCCAGCTCCGTGAACACGTTGGGCAGCGCCGTCGGCGCCGCCAGCGCCCGGTAGGTCCCGCCGGTGTTCCGCGTCAGAAACGTGGACACCTCCGTCTGCACGTTGCCGCCCCGCGTGGAAACCAGCACGGCGTGCACGGTGGCGGCGCGCATCTGCAACTCGAACGCGAACTCGTTGAACTCGTCCTGCTGCACGCTGCGGCTGCCCTCGGCGCCGTCGTAGACCAGCGCGACGAAGACCGGCCAGGCGTCGTCGTCGTCGAAGCGCCGCTCCCACGTCTCGACGAGGCCGTCGATGTAGATGACGCCGGTGTTGCGGTCGACGAAGAGGCTGGTCGCCCGCTCCTTCAGCTCCTCCCGGTCGGTCGTGAAATCGACGCGCCGGCGGACCTGGCCGGCGATGGTGAACAGGCCCACCTCGTGCTCCGGGGGCAGCGCGTCCAGGAAGGCGCTCAGCCCGTCGCGCAACGGGTTGAGCGACTGCGCGGCGGCGTCGCTGTTGTCGACCAGCAGCGCCACCTTCATCGGCCCCGCGTCGAGGTGCATGTCCTTGATCGTGCAATCGGCTCCCACCATCTGCAGATCCACCTCGTCGGGCCGGACATCCAGAATGGGCTGATCGGAGAAGTCCGTCACGAGCATGAAGAGCTGGCGATCCTGCGCCCACGCGGCCTGCGCGTACCCGCAGACGATGACGGCGAGACAGCCGAGGACGAGGGTGCGACGCAGGTGGCGGGAGGTCATGGCGCTCTCCTTGGTTGATGGCCGCCGGACCGCCCGATTATACGGCCGATCGGATCCGCCGCCCCGTCCGGACGGGTTCGCGCCAAGTTGACACATAATACGTGCACACATACTGTGTGCTCATGAATGTCACCCTATCGGTCGACGCGCGGATGGTGGCCGAAGCGCGGCGCATCGCGACGGCGCGCGGCACGACGCTGAACCAGATGATCCGCGACTACCTGCATGACTTGACGCGGCACGACGACATTGACGCGGCGGTGGACCAACTGGAGCAGATGTGGTCGCAGAGCACGGGCCGCTCCCGGGACGCATGGACCCGTGAGGAGCTGCATGAACGGCCGTGAATTCATCGACACGAACGTGCTGATCTACGCCGACGACGCCCGCGACCCGCACAAGCAGGCCCGCGCGCGCGACCTCGTCCGCCGCCTGTTGCGCGAGCGGCGCGGCGTGCTGTCGCTGCAGGTGCTGCAGGAGTATTTCGCCGCGGCCACCCGCAAGCTGGGCCTGGCCGGCGCGGATGCGCGGCGGCGCGTGGAGGTGTACTCGCGGTTCGACGTCGTTGCCTTGCACCCGCCCGACCTGCTGGCCGCAATCGACCTGCACCGCCTGCACAAGCTGTCCGTCTGGGACGCGCTCGTGGTCCGCGCCGCGCTGAACGGATCCTGCACGACACTGCATACCGAGGACATGCAGCCCGGCTACACCATCGAGCGAGTGACGATCAGCAACCCGTTCGCCGGCACGGAGTAGCGGGGTATCCTCCGGTCATGAGCACTGCACAGTTGAGAGAGACGGTGGCGAAGCAACTGCGGCGCAGCCAGGCTCATGCCGGGCTGACCGCCGCGCTCGACGGTTTTCCCGCGGAGCTTGCCGGTCGGACGGTCGCCGGGCACCCGCATACCGCCTGGCAGCAGGTCGAGCACCTGCGGTTGGCGGCGGAGGATCTCGTCGCCTACTGCCGGGACGCCGAGTATGCGCCGCCCGAGTGGCCGGCGGGCTACTGGCCGGCGAGCCCCGAGCCGCCGTCGTCCGAGGCGTGGTCCGACAGTTGCCGGCGCCTTCTGGAGGCCTCCGACAAGCTGGCGCGTCTCGTCGAGGATCCCGACCTGGACCTGTTCTCCGCGGTTCCTGCCGCCGAGAAGGCGCAGCACCACACGTTGCGGGCCGCGCTCATCCTGCTCGACCACAACGGCTATCACGCCGGGCAGATCGTCGCCTTGCGGAAGGCGCTCGGCATCTGGCCGGAAGGCCAGGTGCCTGTGCCGTAGGAGCATTACGAGAAATGCACTATAATGAATAATCAAGTGTCTTTGATATATATGAATGAATAAATCGAGCTACGCGACGGAGCATGTCACCAGCACCCTGCGGGCTGCTCGCGCAGCACGAAGCCTCAGCCAGCGTGAATTGAGCGTCAACTCGGCCGTGCCGCAGGGCCACATCTCGAGGATCGAGAACGGCGCCGTCGATCTCAGGCTCTCGAACCTGGTCGCGCTGGCCCGAGCCCTCGATCTGGAGTTGATGCTCGTGCCCCGTCAGGCGGTCCCGGCGGTTCGATCGGTTGCACGAAGCGCCGCGACCGGCGCCGCGGGGCCGGGCCAGGCAGGGCGTCGGGTCCGAAGGGAGCTGGCGCTGATGCAGGAGGCGCTGGGCAGTCTGCCGCCCCGGCTCCAGTCACGGAACGATTTGGGGCAACTTCGGCGCCACATGCGCGAATTGTCGCACTTTGCGCCCGCACTCCTTGACATCGAGGTCATCCGGGACGTGAACCGGGCCCTCGCCGCACTTGTCCGCGGCGAGGGCAACCCGGCCGCCATCCGGCGCCCGCTGGCCCGGCTCCAGGAACTTCGCAACACGCTCGCCCACAACCGGATCGCGCGCGACGAAACGGAGCCCGCACGGCCGGCCTACAGCCTCGAAGACGATGGCTGATGTCGACATCCTCGACGTCCTGCTGCATGGCGAACCGATTGGGACGCTCACCCGTGTCGGCGGCGACCAGACGCTCTTCGCTTTCAACGACGCCTACATTGCGGACGAGGACAGGCCTGTACTCGGACTGGGCTTCAAGGATCAGCTCGGCGGGCTGATCAGCACCTTCAGGCCGACGCGGACGCGAGTCATTCCGTTCTTCTCCAACCTGCTGCCTGAAGGGCATCTGCGGAGCTACGTTGCCGAGCGCGCGGGGGTCAACCCCGCACGCGAGTTCTTCCTCCTCTGGGTGCTCGGCCCCGATCTGCCGGGCGCCATTACGATCCGTCCGGTCGACCACCACGCGTGGCCTCCCGACGAGTCCGGCGCCGCCGCCGACGACCATCGACGCGACCACGCGCTGAGGTTCTCCCTCGCCGGCATGCAGCTCAAGCTCTCTGCGGTAGCGGAGGCCAGTGGGGGCCTCACCATCCCGGCCCGCGGAATCGGCGGGTCGTGGATTGTCAAGCTGCCATCGCGCCAATTCGCGCGCGTTCCCGAAAACGAATTCTCGATGTTGACGCTTGCCAGGCTGAGCGGCATGGACGTGCCCGCGTTCCAACTGGTCGATGTTGCTGCCATCGGGAACCTGCCGGACGGGATCGGCACGGTCGACGGCCAGGCGCTCGCGATCGAGCGCTTCGACCGGTTGCCGGGGGGCGGCGCCGTGCACATCGAGGACTTCGCCCAGGTATTCGGCGTCTATCCCGAGGACAAGTACCGGCGCGCCAGCGCCCGCAACATCGGCGCGGTCATCGGCGCCGAGTGCGGCGGCGCCGACATCGTCGAGTTCATCCGGCGGCTGACCTTCAACACCTTGATCGGCAACGCCGACATGCACCTGAAGAACTGGTCCCTGATCTACCCCGACCGCCGGCGCGCCGCCCTGGCGCCGGCCTACGACTTCGTGTCGACGATCGCCTACCTCCCGGACGACAGCGCGGCCCTGAAATTCAGCCGGACGCGACGCTTCTCCGAGTTTTCCGAGGATGAGCTGGCCCATCTGGCCGCCAGGGCGCTGCTGCCGGAAAAGCTCGTGCTCGATGCCGCCCGCGAAACCGTCGCCCTGTTCCACCAGCATTGGCGTGGCGAAAGGCGGCATCTGCCCCTTGCTGCCGAAGCCGTGCAAGCCATCGATGCGCACCTCCAAACGGTACCCATCGCTTGACGGCGGCCTGTCCGAATCGCGCCGCACTCGGCCTGGCAGGCCTCGGCAATCCGACGGCTGGCAGGCGCGACCGCCAGCCGCCCGTCGCTATCTGGCGGCGTCCTCCGCCGCGGCTTGCCGCTCCTGGACGCGCGCGCCGCGCAGGATGTTGGGCACGGCGTAGTTGCCCTCGTGGCAGGCGTACTCGTAGAGATCGTAGGCAGGGTCGCGCGTGAGCGGCAGCTCCAGGGTCCAGGACGCCGTGTAGACGGACGGGTCCTCCACCGTGGCGCGCCAGTCGAGGATGTCCTCGCTCAACCGCGTGAACCGCTCCACCACGCGCAGCGCCCGGCTCGCCGGGACGCCATGCATCCGGCCGGCGTTCTGGTTGGGCGCAATCCAGCCCCGGTCGCTGAAGCTGGTCGTCTCGACGACCAGCGTCTCCCCCTCCCACCGCCCGCGCGAGTCGCCCATCCAGAGACCGATGGCGGGGTCGAGCGGCGGGCGGTCGTCCAACGGGATGATGCGGGCCTCGCCGATCATCTCGGTCAGGATCACGACGTAGCCGGGCGCCTGGAGGATGTGGTTGCCGGCGTTGTAGAAGTTCGGGATCAGCGCCCCCGGCACGCCCCGCGTGATGCAGCGGGTGTACACGCTCATGTTCTCGTAGGTGTCCGAGCGGTGGGCGAGCAGGTAGTCGCGCCGCGACTCCGCCTCCGGCCGTAGCGGCACGCGGCCGCTCGGCGGGTCGACGACCATGGAGGTCCGCCGCGTCGGTGCGACCGATCGCGTGCCGGACCAGATGGCGGCGTTGTAGCCGGCGAACCTGCTGCCCGGCGGCAGGCGCTCGATCCGGACGGCGCCCGGCGCGAACGCCCGTGCCCGCTGCTCCCGCTCCGCGCGCTCCAGCGCCGCGGCCTCCGCCTCGCTGAAGAAGGCCTTGCCGGCGAGGTCGGCCGGCCGCTCCAGCGGCGTCATCGTGGCGTTCGTCCAGACGCCCTGGATGTCCGGCTGCCCGTCCGGCGTGCGCGGGGCAACCCAGTCTCCAGAAGCGCGTGACTCGACCTGTCCCTGGCACGGACGGGGCGCGGCGACCAGCATCGCGGGCAGCGCAACGAAGCAGACGAGCATCCGCACCCCGCGGCGCCGTGGTTCCAGCATGCGCAGAACGATAGCATGACGACCCGCGGTGGAGGCGCCGCGCAGTGGTCCTGGCCGCCCGTTTCGTGCAAGCATTCTCCCCGTGTCTCGCGTATCTTCCAGCGAGCCCGCGTTCGGCGCGGCTCCGGCTCGAACATCCGGCATCACAGGAGGAGTGGTCATGCGGAATCGGCGTCTGTTGGTTGCAATCGTGCTGATCGGTGTCGTGGCGGCCGTCGGCTGGGCTTACGCCCAGGGGCAGGGCGGCTCGAGCGAGTTGACCGGGGAGGACATCGCGGAGATCGAGCGGCTCTACTACCGCTACGCCCAGGGCCTCGACTTCCAGGACGAGGAGCTGTACCTCTCGGCCTGGGCGGACGACGCCGTCTTCACGACCGGCGGCGGCGAAGTCTGGGAAGGCCGCGAGGGACTGCGCGCGCGGTTCCGGCAGCGGCCCGGCGCCGAGGGCACGGGCATCACCCACGTGACCATCAACATCCTGGTGAAGGGCACGCCGGAGGGCGCCAAGGGCCGGGGCTACTGGCTCGTGCTGGACACCACGCAGAGCCCGCCCGCGACCCTCGTGCACGGCCACTACTTCGACACGTTCGTGCGCACGCCTGACGGCTGGCGGATCAAAACTCGCGGGTCGATGCGGGGCTGGAGCCAGACGCGCTGGGAGACGGAGTCCAGGTCGACGCCCTGGTAATGCGCCGTGGCTCTCGCGACCCGGCGGCGCGCGGCGAAAGGAACCCCGCTGCATTCGGCCCGGGTGATCGCGCACTGAGCCGACGGCGGTCAGTCTTGCCGCCGTCGGCTCCGCGCGCGGAGCCTCCGGATGTTCCCGGCGCCGGCTATCCGGCGCGGTCGGCGGTGATGGTGCGGGTCTTGAACAGCCAACCCTCGGCGGTCTTGACGTACGTGTCGTCGTAGTAGCCGGACGCGACCGTATTCGGCGCGTCGCCGCTGACGTCCACCAGGATCCAGTAGACGCGCGCCTCGGCACCATCGGCGGTCGGCACGATGCGCCAACTGTTGTTCCAGTGGCGGCGCCCGGTGTCGCCGGTCTGCCCCGCGTGGCGCTCGACGCGGTAGGCGGTGAGCTCCTCCCGGCCCGTGATCTTGCCCCCGCCCGCCTCGAATACCGCGTCGTCGGCAAACGCCGACACGAACAGGTCGCCGTCCCGGAAGTCGGCGCCGTGGTTGTAACGCCAGTAGAGCTGCTCGATCTCGGCGTAGTCCTGCGCCGTGAGCGTCCCGGCCGCGGCGGCGGTTCCCGCCGGCGCCGAGATCCAGCCGATAGCGACGCCGACCGCGACCAACCCTACCGCTGCCAACAGATGCCTTGTCTTCATGATTCCCTCCCTTTGCTCGCTCTCGGCCATGGCGCCCGGCGCGCGCTACCCTGCGCTGTCGAAGGTAATGGCCCGTTCCCTTATGCGCCAGCCGTCCGCGGTCTTGACGTACTTGTCGTCGTAATAGCCGGACCGGTCGGTGATCGGCGTCCCGGTCCCGACATCCACCACGATCCAGTAGACGCGGGCCTCGGCGCCGTCGGGCGTAGGCACGATGCGCCACCCGTTGTTCCAGTGGCGCCGGCCCCTGTCGCCCTGCCCCGCGTCCCGCTCGGCACGCATCGCGACGAGCTCTTCCCTGCCCCTGAGCGTCCGCTCGCCCACGCTGAAGACCGCGTCGTCGGTGAACGCCGACAGCCACAGCTCGCTGTCCTGGAAGTCGCCGCCGTGGTTGTAGCGCCAGTACAACTGCTGGATCTCGGCGTAGTCCTGGGCCGTGAGCGTCCCGGCCGCGGCGGCGGTGGTCCCCGGCGCCAGGCTCCAACCGATTGCGGCACCCACGCCTGCCAGCGCCACGGCCGCTACGAGAGTTCGTGTCCGCACGGTTCCTCCTCGGGGCGTTACTCCACCCGCTCCATCCAGCGGTAGAGGCCCGGCGAGCCGTCGATCCGCAGGCCGGCCGAGATGTACGACTGCCCGTCCTCGGCGAGCCGCCGCATCATGACGTAGCGGGCCTCGCCCGTACGGGTCCGGGCGATGCGGTAGTGGGTCCGCTCGTCGACCTTGACCGTCATGACCTCCATGCCGGCGTCCTCCGGATAGATCGTGCCGTTGTACGGCACGAACGTCGGCTCGTTGTACTTGGAGTCGTACCAACCCTGGCGCAGCGGCTCGTCCGCGCTGCTCTGGATCTCCACCTGGTAGTGCTGCACGCCGTCGTCGCCGATCCTGAACGTGATGATCTCGTGCACCGGCGACGTGCCGCCGGACAGCTCCTTCGTCTTCTCGATGTTGAGGCGCCAGGTCCCGTTGAACGGGTCCGATCCCTGCTCGCCCTCCTGTGCCGCGACGGCCGTTGCCGCCGCCGCGAGCGCTATTGCCAGACATCCCAACCTGCGTGGCATCTCGACCTCCCCTGAAGGTTCACAGCCGGAACAACCGGTTGATCTTGATGATGAACGCGCGGTCGCGCAGCTCGGGACGCCCCGGCCGCAGCGTGTCGCGCGCCTCGTTGTACACGACGAACAGCTCGCTGCCCGGCTGGTACTCCCAGCGCAGGCGCACGTTCGCGCCGAGCGACGCGTTGCTGGAGTTATATTGCACGAGCGCGCTGACGAACATCAAAGGCGACAGCGTGTACGTGGTCCGGGTCGTCACCAGCTCGGTCGAGAACCGGCCCTGGGGCAGATCGATCCAGTTGAACGAGACGCTGGGCTCGAGCGACAGCCGCGGCGTGATCTCGAGCCGGCCCTGCGACAGGTTGACGGTGGTCTTGTCGCCGCCGTAGAACGAGCCCTTCACGACCCCCAGCGAGCCCGCGAACGGCCGCTGCTGGCCGAGGGCGAACGTGACCTCCACCTGCTGGAAGTCGTAGCCGTCGACCGGCAGCACGACGCCCGGCGCGATGTGGAACGGCTCCTTGAGGAACTCGTAGCTGCGCGTGTAGAAGACGTCGAAGAGGTCGCTGTTCTCGAACTCGATGCCGAAGTGTGCGATCTGCTCGCGCGTCTCGAGCAGGCCGGCGCGATCCTCGATGTGGTCGACGCGGCCTTCCCAGGTCAACTGCCGGATCGCCTCGATGGCCGCGGGGCGCGGGCTGAAGCGCAGCGCGGCGAAGCTGCCCTCGAAGTCGTCCCGCCGCAGGAACCCGATCTCCGGATTGAAGCCGCGTCCCACCACGAGCCGCTCGAGCTGCACGCCGTAGCGGTCGCCGGCGTAGTCGAGCTGCG
>CAYGCV010000025.1:0-21897 GCA_964348425.1 uncultured Vicinamibacteraceae bacterium
GAAGGGGTCCCCGCAAGCGGACGCCGGGGGTTCGGGGCGCAGCCCCGTCTGATTAGAGCCCGGGCACGCTCCCCAGCGCGCGGCCCACGCCCTCGAGCAGGTGCGTCGTCGACTCCGCGGGCACGAGCTGCTCGCGGGCGAGGAACTCGAGCACGGCGACCACCTGCCCGCTCCGCTCGACCGGCACCCCGCACGCGCCGCGAATGCCCGGCATGCTCGCCAGGCGCGCGGCCGGGAACGTCGGATCGCTCTCGGCGTTGGCGACCCAGACGACGCGCCCCGCCTGGAGGACGCGCCCGGCCAGGCCCTCGCCCCGCGCCGGCCGCTCCGCCGCCAGCGCCGCCCGCAACGGCTCGAAGCCGTCGCCGTCGACCACCAGCGTCGCCGGGCACGGCGCCAGCGCGGCGCCGCCGTCCGCCGCGCGCCAGGCGTGGCCGACCGGCCAACCGGCCCAGCGGCAGACCAGCTCGTTGATCCGTTGCGCGGCCGCCTCGAACGAGCCGGCCTCGGCCGCCGCCGCCAGCGCCGCCTGCAGCAGCGCCAGCTCGGCCGCCCGGCCGTCGAGCTGCGCGTCGCGCTCGGCCAGCGCCGCAGCGGCCTCGTGCGCAGCGGTCACGTCGGTGTACAGCAGCAGCGTCTCGCCGCCGCCCGACGGAGCGACCCGCAGCTCGAGCCAGCGGCCGTCGGCCGTGCGCACCACGTCGCACGCCTCCGCGCGGGCGCCCGCCAGCCGCGCCTGCACCCAGGCCTCGACCTCCGCCTCGGGCACCTGCACCAGCCCGCGGGTGACGGTGGCGCGCACGAGATCCTCCAGCGCCAGGCCCGGCCGCAACGGCAGGTCCGGGTAGAACTCCCGGAAGCGCGGATTGCACGCCGCCAGCCGGCCGTCCGCGCGCCACACCGCGAGCCCGGCCGCGCGGCCGGCCAGCACGGCCGCCAGCCGCGCCCCGAGGCGCGCCGCGTGGTCGCGGGCGGCGTGCAGCCGGCGCGCCAGCAGGAACGCCGTCGCCGCCAGCGCCAGCACCCCCGGCATCCAGAAGATCCACATGGGAAGGAATGCCAGCTTCAATCAGATGGGGCTGCGCCCCAAGCCCCCGGCGTCCGCTTGCGGGGACCCCGCAGCCCCGCGCCGCTCCCGCCGAGGCGCGCCGTGCGCGCCTTGTGGGATCCGCACCATTGTACGGTGCGGACTGCTGACAGCCCGCCGCCGAGCCGGGGCGGGAGGAGGGTATTGACAAGGCGCGGCCGGGGTCGTAGGTTGAAGCGGATGGCCGTCATCGCGCTGGTGATCGCGCTCGTGCTGCTGCCGGCGGCCCCCGTGCTGGCGGGCGCCGGGCAGGCCGCGGAGGACGGCGGCTCGTTCGACGCCGCGGCGCTCCCGGTTTCCATCGACCGCATCCGGCGCCAGCTCGACCGGCTGCCCGCCGGGGACGACGCGGGCGCCATGCTGCGGTTGCGCTTCTACGTGCGGGTGAACGCGCCGGCGCCGGAGGCCGTGGTGCTCGACGTGTTCGACGGGTTCGACCTGCGCAACGCCCCGCCGCGCTACGGCTCGCCGGCGCACGCCGAGATGCGCAGGCTGACGACCCCGTTGCGCCACCGCTTCCGCAACGGCACGCCGGCCGCGACGACCGGCAACCTGCTCTCCTGGGGACGCTGACGCGGGCGCGTCAGCCGGGCGCCTCGCCTGCACCGCTCCCCGCAGGCGTCTCGCCGGAGGTTGCCGCGCCGGCCGGGAAGGTCCACAGCCGGAGCGGCACCGACACGAGGATGTACTTCTTGCGCAGCTCGATCACGTGCGCAGAGTACGTGGGCCGGGGAATCTCGCCTCGCACGTGCCGCGCGCGCAGGCGCCGCAGCTCGAACCGGTAGAGGTCGTTGACGTACTCGTGCACCAGCTCGGGACGAGTCCGCGGCGTCGGGCGCACGCCGTGGGTCGCGAGCTCGTCGAGCACCTGCCGGCGGTAGCGGAACGTCACGCGGTCGTCAGCAGCGCATCGGCCGAGGCCGCCCCGAACGCGTCGAACCAGGGCCGGGCCCGGGTCAACCGCTCGTTGACGTTGCCGATGTTCTCGACCCCCTCGCCCTCGAGCCAGCGGCGGAACGCGCCGACGCCCTCGCGCGCGTAGACCGGGATGCCGTCCTTCCAGGTCGCGCGCCCGCAGAGCACGCCGGCCCACGAGACGCCCGACTCGGCCGCCAGCTCGAGCGACTCGGTGAACTCGGCGTTGCTCACGCCGGCCGACAGGTAGATGAAGGGCCGGGTGGCCGCGGCCGCCGCGGCCCGGAAGTGGTCGAGCGCCTCCGCGCGCGTGTACGCCGCCTCGCCGCTGAAGCTGCGCGCCCCCTCGACGAACTTCATGTTGACCGGCACCTCCACCTTCATCACGTCGACGCCGTAGCGGTCCTTCGTGAACTCCGCCATGCTGGCCGTCACCACGCGCGGCTTGACGCGGGCGAACTCGGCGCCCTTCTCGTCGCCGCCCGCCGGGTCGTAGCCGACGAACTCGAGGAAGAACGGGATGTCGTTGGTGCGGCACTCGTCGCCGATGCGCTCGACCCAGGCGTGCTTCTCCTCGTTGACCGCGGCGGTGTCGAACGGCGTGTAGTAGAGGAGCACCTTGACGCAGTCGGCCCCGGCCTCCTTCAGGCGGCGCACCGACCAGTGGCTGAGCAGGTCGGGGAGCCGTCCCGGCCGGGTGTTGTCGTAGCCGCTCTGCTCGTAGGCCAGCAGCAGGCCGGCGTTGGCGCTGCGCTTGCGCGAGGGCTCGATGCCCCACTGCGGGTCGAGCAGGATCGCCGAGGCGTGCGGCGTCAGCACCTCCGTGACCGCGGCCTTGAACTCCTCCATCATGGCGTCGGTGACCTCGCCCCCGCTGGCCTTCGCCAGCGCCTTCTTGAGCGATCCCCGCTGGTCCATCGCCGCCGCGCCGATCGTCCCCGCGGCGGTCGACACCGCCTTCATCCCGGCCAGCTTCCCTGGTGTCATTGCGCGTCTGCTCCCCTGCTCCGCTGATCCCCGCTCCGCAAAACCTCCATTGTAGCCCGTAGGGCCGCACCGGCGCCGTTGACGCACCGCAATCTGGTCGGGTACGTTCGGAGAGTCGAACGGGACGACCAGCGAGGGTCCATTCCATGCAGGTCTTCATTAGCCATTCCGACTCCGACTCGTTGCTGGCAGCCCGGGTGTCCAGGGCGCTGCAGAAAACCGGATTGAAGGTGTGGAATCAAGGTCTCGACCTGCTGCCGGGCGACAACTGGGCGGCAGAGGTGGGCCGGGCGCTCGAGATGTCCGAGGCCATGGTAGTTCTGTTGACGCCCAACTCGGTCAGTTCGTCGCACGTGAGGCGCGAGATCGAGTACGCGCTCGGCTCGAAAAACTACAGTAACCGGTTGATTCCGGTCGTCGTCGGTGGCCGGGAGCAGGTTCCCATGGGCAAGATTCCCTGGATAGTCCGACAGTTGCCCTGGATCGAACTGGCGGATCCGGAAAGCGGCGATCCCGAAATCGCACCGATCGCCGATGCGATCCGCAACCGCGCCTGAGCCCGCGCGACCGACCCGAACACGTGCCGAACGAAGTATTCGTGTCCCACTCCAGCAGGGACGGCGCGTTCGTGGACTGGCTGGTCAGCGTCCTGCGCGGCCATCAGATTCCGGTCTGGTACAGCCGACGCCACATCCAGGGCGCCCAGCAGTCCTGGACCCTGTCGCTGATGCAGAGAGTCGACTTCACGCGCAGCTTCGACGACGGATGCCGAGAGCTGCTGCGAATGTGGGAAGTCGAATACGTTCCGGCCGCCCTGCCATGATGCCTGGCAGGGCGGCCGGCTGCAGAATGGCCGAGCCCACCGGCCGTCAGTAACCCAGCACGGTGCTGCCGGGCACCCGGCGGTCGGGCGCGCCCGCGAGGCGGTCGGCTGCCGCGTCGTACACGATCGCCTGCACCACGCCCTGGCGCTCGCGCTCGGCCAGCGCGTGGCCCTGCGCCGCCAGCCGCGCGCGGGTCGCGGCCTCGAGGCCGCCGCGCTCGTGGACGATCCGGTCCGGCAGCCACTGGTGATGGAAGCGCGGCGCGTTGACGGCGGCGTCCGCGTCCATCCCGAAGTCGACCAGGTTGACGATGGTGTGCAGCACCGTGTTGATGATGGTCCGCCCGCCCGGGCTGCCGGTCAGCAGGCGCAGCCGCCCGCCGCGGGCCACGATGGTGGGCGTCATGCTCGACAGCATCCGCTTGCCCGGCGCGGCCAGGTTCGGCGGCGTGCCGATCAGGCCCGCGGCGGTCGTCAGCCCGGGCGCCGGGTTGAAGTCGCCCATCTCGTTGTTGAGCAGGAACCCCGCGCCCGGCACGACGATCTTCGACCCGTAGCGCTGCTCCAGCGTGTAGGTCAGCGCGACGGCCAAACGCTCGTCGTCCACCACCGACAGGTGCGTCGTCTCCTCGCCCGCGGGCGGCCAGGCGAACGACGCCGGCGACGAGCGCGAGGCCCGCTCGGGATCGATCGATTCCCGCAGCCGCGCGGCGTACGCCTTCGAGAGCAGCCGCGGCAGCGGCAGCGCCGGGTTGAAGTCGGGGTCGCCGAGGTGCAGCGCGCGGTCGGCGTACGCCCGCCGCATCGTCTCGGCCATCAGGTGCACCGTCCGCGCCGTGCCGTGCCCCGCGGCCGCCAGGTCGAAGCCCTCGAGCACGTTGAGCATTTCGATCAGCACCGTCCCGCCCGAGCTCGGCGGCGGCATCGAGATGATGTCGTGGCCGCGGTAGGTGCCGCGCACGGGCTCGCGCCGCACGGCGCGGTAGGCGGCGAGGTCGGCCGCCGTGATCAGGCCGCCGTTGGCCTGCATCTCGCGCGCGAGGAGCTCGGCGGTCGGCCCGCGGTAGAAGCCGTCGGGCCCGGCGTCGGCAACCCGCTCCAGCGTCCGCGCGAGGTCCGGCTGGCGCAGCGTCTCGCCGGCGGCGTAGGGCGCGCCGTCCCGGGAGAACTGCGCCAGCGACGCCGGGTAGCGCCGCATGGCCGGAAGCACGCCGGCCAGCGAGCGCGCCAGGTGCTCCGGCACGGCGAACCCGTCGCGGGCCAGCGCGATCGCCGGCTCGAGCAGGCGCCGCCAGGGCAGCCGCCCCCGCTCCGACCAGGCCAGATGCAGGCCCGCCACGGTGCCCGGCACGCCGACGGCGACGTGGCTGTCGTGGTGCCGCGCCGCGTCGTACTCGCCGCCGACCAGGAACATCTCCGCGCTCGCCGCCGCCGGCGCGGCCTCGCGGAAGTCGTACGCCGCGGCCGGGCCGGCGGGCGGGCGGACGATCATGAAGCCGCCGCCGCCGATGTTGCCCGCCTGCGGATGGGTCACGGCCAGCGCGAAGGCCGTCGCCACCGCGGCGTCCACCGCCGACCCGCCGGCCTCGAGCACCTCGAGGCCGGCCCGCGCCGCGTGCGGCTCCTGCGCCGACACCATGCCGCGGCGCGCCTCGACGATCTGGGCGCGGGCGGCCGCGGGGGCGAGCAGCAGCACGCCCGCCGCCGCCACGGCCGCCGCCGCGAGCACCGCCGCCGCCGCCCGCGGCCGGGCGGCCTCGAATCGAGTCGTCACCTCACTGCCCTCCCCATCCCCACGCACCCATCATAAGGCGGCACGAGGCCGGGCATGATCCCGCGGTTGCATGCGGGCGAACGGGAGTAAGATCGGCACGTGACCAATACATTCCGGCTGGCAGGCTCGGTGCTGGGCGGCGCGCTGGCGGCGGCGCTGCTGATCGGCTGCACGCAGCCCGGCGAGCTCACCCAACGCCTCTCGATCGCCACCGGCGGCACGGGCGGCGTCTACTATCCGTACGGCGGCGGCATCGCCAAGGTGATCAGCGACAACCTCGAGGGCGTCGAGGCCACCGCCGAGGTCACGGCCGGCACCGTCGACAACCTGAAGTTCATCGCCAGCCGCTCGGCCGATCTCGGGTTCGCCCTGGCCGACTCGCTCGACGACGCCTTCCACGGACGCGGCGCGTTCAGCGACTTCGGCGCGGTCCCGGCGCGGGCCATCGCGGTGCTCTACGACAACCACAACCACGTCGTGACGCTGGAGGGCACGGGCATCCGCGCGGTGCCCGACCTGGCGGGCCGCATCGTCTCGACGGGCGCCCCCGGCAGCGGCACCGAGATCAGCGCGTTCCGCATCCTCGAGGCGGCGGGCGTGGACCCCGAGCAGGACATCCGGCGCCAGAGCCTGGGCGCCTCGCAGTCCGTGAGCGCGCTGCGCGACGGCAAGATCGACGCGTTCTTCTGGAGCGGCGGCATCCCGACCGGCTCGGTGCTCGATCTGGCCACGACGCCCGGCCGCACCATCCGCGTCGTCCCGAACGCGGGGGTGCTGCCGCTGCTGCAGGCGCGCTACGGCGAGGCCGTCTACCACGAGTCGGTCATCCCGCTGCGGACCTACCCCGGCATGGACGCCGACGTCGCGACGATCGCCGTCTCGAACGTGCTGGTGGCGAGCGAGACGATGGACGCGGAGCTGGCGCGCGGCATCACCGCGGCGCTGTTCGACTACCACACCGAGCTGTCGGCCGTCCATCCCATGGCGGGCGTGCTGGCGCTCGAGACCGCCGTCGCCGGCTCGCCGGTGCCGTTCCACGACGGCGCGATCAGCTACTACACCGAGCGCGGCGCCTGGGACGCGGCGCAGCACTGATCTACTGATCCACTGATCCAAGTCCACCGATCCAAGGTCCACGCCCCTGGACACCACACCCGATCCGCCGCGCGGCGCCGCCGACCGGAGCGAGTCGGCTATCCGGATCCGGACGCTGACCGGCGCGCCGCGGGTCCTCGCGACCGTGCTCACCGCGGGCCTGTCGCTCTACGCCCTGTACTGGGTGGTCGGCATCGTCCAGCCGCAGGTCTACCGCATGAGCTTCCTGCTGCTCGTGCTGCTGGCCACCTTCCTGCTCTACCCCGCGCGCGCGGGCGGGCGGGCGCGGATCACGGCCGGCGACTGGTGCCTGGCGGCCGTCGCGGTGGCGGCCCTCGCCTGGCCGCTCATCGACTTCGACCGCTTCGTCTACCGCGCCGCGACGCCGGCCGGCATCGACCTCGTGCTGGGCGCGGTCACCACGCTGCTCGTGCTCGAGGCGACGCGCCGCACCGTCGGGCCGATCCTGCCCGTGACGGCGGTCGCCTTCGTCGTCTACGGCTACTACGGCCCGCTGTTCGAGCTGGTGGGGCTCGACCTGTTCGCCCACCGCGGCTACGACGTGGCGCGCCTGGTGGGCACGCTGTACATGACGCTCGAGGGCATCTTCGGCGTCCCGCTCGACGTCGCCTCCACCTACATCGTCCTGTTCACGATCTTCGGCGCGGTCCTGGCGCACTCGGGTGCCGGCCAGTTCTTCATCAACTGGACGATGGCCGCCTTCGGGCGCTCGGGCAGCGGCGCCGGGCCGGGCCGCACGGTGACCATCTCCGGCTTCCTGCTGGGGACCGTCTCGGGCAGCGGCGTGGCGACGACCGTCACGCTGGGCGCGGTGGCCTGGCCGCTGCTGCGCCGCGCGGGGTTCTCGGCCGAGGTCGGCGGCGGCATCCTCTCGGCCAGCGGCATCGGCGCCATCCTGGCGCCGCCCACCATGGGCGCCGCGGCGTTCCTGATCGCCGAGTTCCTGCAGATCTCCTACCTGCAGGTCATCGCCATGGCCATCTGCCCGGCGGTGCTCTACTACCTCTCGATCGTCCTGATGATCGAGGCCGACGCGCGCCGCCTGCACACGCGGGCCGTGGCCGTCGACCTGCCGCCGGTGGGCACGCTGATGCGCCGCTCCGGCTACCAGTTCCTGCCGCTGATCGCCATCGTCGTCTTCCTCGTCTCCGGCATGACGCCGTTCCGCGCGGTCTTCTACGCCGCGCTGTGCGCCGTCGGCCTCAGCTTCATCCGCCGCGCGACGGCGCTGTCGCCGCGCCGCCTGCTCGGCGCGCTCGAGGACGGCGGCCGGGGCGTCCTGTCGGTCGCGGCCACCACGGCCACGGCCGGCATCATCGTCGGCGTGGTGACGCTGACCGGCCTGGGCCTGAAGATCTCCGGCATCCTCGTCGAGCTCGCCGGGGGCAGCGTCCTGCTGACCGTGGTCTACGCGTCCATCGCGGTGTGGATGCTGGGGCTCGCGGTCCCGGTCACCGCCTCGTACATCATCGCCGCCGTCATGATCGCGCCGGCGCTGACGCTGGTCGGCGTGCCCGACGTCGCCGCCCACATGTTCATCTTCTACTACGCCGTGCTGTCGGAGGTGAGCCCGCCGACGGCGCTGTCGCCGTTCGCGGCCGCCGCCATCACGGGGGGCAACCCGTTCCGCACGATGATGCTGACCTGGAAGTACACGCTGCCGGCGTTCCTCGTGCCGTTCACGTTCACGCTGGGCCCGGAAGGCCTCGGCGTGCTGCTGCAGGCGCCCGCGGCCGCCACGGCCCAGACCCTCGCCGCCGCCGCGCTCGGCGTGGGCGCACTCGCCATGGGCTGCGGCGGCTGGCTGCGCGGGGAGCTCGCGCGGCGCGACCGCGTGCTGGCCGTCGCCGCCGGGCTGTTGCTCTTCTACCCGCTGGCCGCCACGCGCCTCGCCGGTCTGGCGCTGCTCGCGGCGGCCGTCGCGCTACACTGGATCGGACACGACCGCGTCACCGGGGAGACCGTCGAGCCATGACTCCAATGCCGCCCAAGCTGCCAATGCCGTCACAGCCGCCGCGACGCCTCGACCGCACCGCCAGCGACCACGCCGGCGCCCGCGCCCTGCCGCGGCGCCCGGCCGGCGCCGCCCTGGCCGGACTGCTCGCGCTCTCGCTCGTCCTGGCCCTCGCCGCGCCGCTCGCCGCCCAGCGGCCTCCGGTGTCGGGGCCCAACGGCGCCGTCTCGACGGGCCATCCGCTGACCACGGCCGCGGCGTTCGAGATCCTGATCCGCGGCGGCAACGCGTTCGACGCCGGGGTGACGGCGCTGCTGGTCGGCGGCGTCGTCGAGCAGGACCTCTACGGGCTCGGCGGCGAGTCGCTGGTGCTCGTCTATCCGGTTGCCGAGGGCGAGGTCACCTCCGTCGTCGGCCAGGGCTGGGCGCCGCGCGGGGCCAGCATCGAGTGGTACCGCTCGCGCGGGCGGGACCTGTTCGGCGAGGGGCTCGACCCGGCCGTCGTCCCGGGCGCGCTGCACGGCGCGCTGACGGTGCTCGAGCGCTGGGGCACGCTGAGCTTCGAGGCGGTCTCCGAGCGCGCCATCGCCTACGCCGAGCACGGCTTCCCGCTGCGGCCGCTCACCGCGCGCGCCATCGAGGACAGCCTCGAGTTCATGGCGGCGTGGCCCGAGAACCGGCGCTTCTGGCTGAAGCCGGACGGCTCGCTCTACGCGGCGGGCGAGACGATCAGGTTCCCCACGCTGGCCGCCACGCTGACGAAGATGGTGGAGGCCGAGCGCGCCCACGCGCACCTCGGCCGCGAGCAGGGCATCGCCGCCGCCCGCGACCGCTTCTACAAGGGCGACATCGCCGCCGAGATGGTGGACTTCCTGCAGGCCCACGGCGCGCCCTTCGAGCTCGCCGACTTCGCCGAGTTCCACTCGCGCGTCGAGGCCCCGACGGCGACCGACTACCGCGGCTACACCATCTACAAGCACGGCTTCAACAGCCAGGGCCCGGTGCTGCTCCAGGCGCTGAACATCCTGGAGGAGTTCGACCTGCAGGCGATGGGGCACAACAGCCCCGACTACCTGCACACCGTCGTCGAGGCGATGAAGCTGGCCTACGCCGACCGCGACACCTACTACGCCGACCCCGAGTTCGTCGACGTGCCGGCCGCGGGCCTGCTCTCCACCCCCTACGCGCAGGCGCGCGCGGCGGAGATCGACCCGGCGCAGGCCTCGGTCGCGTTCCGGGCCGGCGACCCGCTGCCGCACGACCCCGACGTCGCCGACTGGCCGTTCTGGGTGGCCCGCATCGACGACGGCGTGGCGGCCAGCGACGCCGACGGCTCATTCGTGCCCTCGGCCGGCGGGACGAAGGACACGACCCACGTCGCGGTCATCGACGCGGACGGCAACGTCTTCGACGCCACCCCGAGCGGCGGCTGGACCGGCGGCGGGGTCATCCTGGGCGCGACCGGCATCGGCCTCAGCACGCGCGGCGAGCAGTTCTGGCTCGACCCCGAGCGCGCGAACCAGATCCGCCCCCGCGCCCGCCCGCGCTACACGCTGACGCCGAGCATCGTGTTCAAGGACGGCGAACCGCTGCTGGCGATCGGCACGCCGGGCGGCGACAACCAGGACCAGACCATCCTGCAGACGCTGCTCAACATCGTCGAGTTCTGGCCCGACTGGTACCCCAACCTGCACGACGCGCTGGCCTGGCCGCGGGTGCGCACGCAGCACCTGCACGGATCGTTCTGGCCGCACGCGGCCGGCTTCAACCAGCTCGACGTCGAGTCGCGGATCTCGCCGGAGGTGGTGCGCGAGCTGCGGCGCCGCGGACACCGGGTCAACGACGTGCCCGCGTTCGGCATCTCGGGCTGCGCCACGGCCGTCCTGCTCGACCCCGCGACCGGCAACCGCCTGGCCGCCGGCGACCCGCGCCGCGACTGCTACGCGCTGGCCTACTGAGCGCCCGCGCCGCGCCGGACGTCAGCGCCGGGTGAGCTTGCGGAACTTGCCGCGCCGGGACGGGTCGGCGGCGCCCCCCCGGCGGCGGCGGTCGGCCTCGTAGTCGGCGTGGTTGCCCGCGAACCAGACCGCGCGGCCGTCGGCCTCGAACGCCAGGATGTGGGTCGCGATGCGGTCCAGGAACCAGCGGTCGTGGCTGACGACGACGGCGCAGCCGGCGAAGGCGACCAGCGCGTCCTCTAGGGCGCGGAGCGTGTCGACGTCCAGGTCGTTCGTCGGCTCGTCGAGCAGCAGCAGGTTCGCGCCGCCGCGCAGCAGCTTCGCCAGGTGCACGCGGTTGCGCTCGCCGCCCGACAGCGCGCCCACCGGGCGCTGCTGGTCGGCGCCCCGGAAGTTGAACCACGACACGTAGGCCCGCGAGGCCACGGTCCGGCGGCCGAGCGTCAGCTCGTCGTGCCCCCCGGAGATCTCCTCCCAGACCGTGCGCTCCGGATCGAGCGCGTCGCGCGACTGGTCGACGTAGCCCACGCGCACCGTCTCGCCCAGCCGCAGCGTGCCGCCGTCCGGCGCCAGCTCGCCCGCGATGAGCCGCAACAGCGTCGTCTTGCCGGCGCCGTTCGGCCCGATGACGCCGGCGATGCCGGCCGGCGGCAGCGTGAACGACAGGCCGTCGAACAGCACGCGCCGGCCGTGGGCCTTGCGCAGGCCCGTCGCCTCGACGACGACGTCGCCCAGCCGCGGGCCGGGCGGGATGGTGATCTCGGCCGTCGCCATGCGCTGCGCCGGGTCCTCGGCCAGCAGGCGCTCGTAGGCGCTCAGCCGCGCCCTGCCCTTCGCCTGCCGCGCGCGCGGCGCCATGCGGATCCACTCGAGCTCGCGCTCCAGCGTGCGCCGGCGGCGCGCCTCCTGGCGGGCCTCGACGGCCAGCCGGCGCTGCTTCTGCTCCAGCCAGGACGAGTAGTTGCCCTCCCAGGGGATGCCCGCGCCGCGGTCGAGCTCGAGGATCCAGCCCGCCACGTTGTCGAGGAAGTAGCGGTCGTGCGTGACCGCCACGACCGTGCCCGGGTACTGCGCCAGGAAGCGCTCCAGCCAGGCCACGGCCTGCGCGTCGAGGTGGTTCGTCGGCTCGTCGAGCAGCAGCAGGTCGGGGGCCTGCAGCAGCAGCCGGCAGAGCGCCACGCGGCGCCGCTCGCCGCCCGAGAGCGTCGCGACCGCGGTCCGCCCGGGGGGCAGCCCGAGCGCGTCCATCGCCATCGCGACGCGCGCGTCGAGATCCCACGCCCCGGCCGCGTCGATCGCGTCCTGCAGCCGGCCCTGCTCCTCCATCGCCGGCCCGTAGTCGGTCAGCCCCGACGAGAGCGACGCGGTCACGGCGTCGTACTGCTTGAGGAGGCCGCGGGCGCGGGCGACGCCCTCGTCGACGACGGCCGCCACCGTCCGCGAGGCGTCGAGCGCCGGCTCCTGCGGCAGGTGGCCGACGGTGATGCCGGGGGCCGGGAACGCCTCGCCCTCGAACTCGGCGATCTCGCCGGCCATGATCCGCAGCAGCGTGGACTTGCCGGCCCCGTTGAGGCCGAGGACGCCGATCTTGGCGCCGGGCAGGAACGACAGCCAGAGGTCGTGCAGCACGCGCCGGCCGCCGGGCAGGACCTTGCCGAGGCCCTTCAGCGTGTAGACGAAGCGCGGCTCCATGCGGCGGCCCGCGTGCGACGCTCAGCGCAGGGTGAAGTCGGCCTCGGTGACGCCCCCCGCGGTCACCGTGACCGTCTGCGCGTCGCCCTCGTAGCGCTCGTGCCAGATGGCCAGCTCGTACGTCCCGGGCGGGACGTCCGCGATCTCGAAGCGCCCGTCGCCGGCCGTCACCGCCGCCACGTCGTTGGTGACGTAGATCCAGCCGCGCATCCAGCCGTGCGAGTCGCACTCGATGCGCACGACGCCCGGCCGCCGCAACGGGCGGTTGACGTTCAGCCCCGGAAACGGCAGCGCGATGTTGAACAGCGTGCGCTGCCGGTCGTCGTAGGCGTGCGTGGAGTGCAGCGTGTCGTCCTCGCTCGTGATGGCGAGCTGGCTGCGCGTGCGGGCCACCTGCACGCGCGGCACGAAGAAGCAGCCGGCGTTGTTGATCGACGGCGCGGGCGGGTCCGCGGTCCATTCCAGCCCCGGGACGAGCACCACGGCGTTGGCCACGCCGCCGGACGGGTCCACCAGCGTCGCCTGGTCCTCGATCTCGTTGCCGCAGACGGCCTGGTCGGTGTCCACCTCGACCATGACCGTCTCGGGCACGGCGTCGACCGTGACGCGGCCGGCGAGCGTGCCGCCCTGCTGCTCCCCGTGCACCAGCGCCGTCAGCCCGGCCAGCGCCAGGCACCCCGCAATTGCCGCCAGCAGCTGTCGTCTCATCGCGTGTCCCCCGTCACCCGGCCGCCGCCCGCCGGCCGGGCCATGCATTGTAGCAACCGCCCGCTTGGCGACGCGGATCGCCGCCACGATGGGGTCGGCCGGCCGCCAGTCGCCGTCTGATCGTCGCACGCCACGCACAGCCCGACGGAGCCGGCGCCTGTTTGGCGTCGCGCTTGGCACCCCGTCCTGCTGACGGCCTCTAATTTGCCGGCGTGAGCTGCCACACACGGAAGAGCAAGGAAAATCGAGCTTCTTGCCTTTGCCGTTCATGGGGCTTTGGATTCCATCGCCCGGAGGCCGTCCCAGAACGATGTGTAGTGGTACCCGAATCGTTCCGTGATCCTGAAGACGAGACCTGTGTACTCGTTCGGCGGATTCCCGAGATCCAGCTTCTCCGAAACCCGCCCGCACGTCTCCAGGTCGGTCTGAACAACCCACAAACGACCCTCGATGAGCGACATGTTGTCCGGAAATGTTCGCTTGATGGTCTCAGACGGCAGAGTTGACTCACCGGGATCATCAGGGAGGACGATGAGGTAAACGGCCATTATCAACTTTGAGCCTACCAGAGCGCCGCTGCCCGAGCTAGCAGCGCCTGGGCGTCCTTCGCGTCGGCGGCGTCTCGGCGGCGTAGGCGTCCGGGCGCTGGGGTGCGTTCGGGCTCTTGTGCTGGACGGCGCCTGGCGGACCGGGCATCGGCTTCATCTGCTCGCCCCCGCAGCGGCGAGCATACATCGCCCGTAGCGCCGCGCGCCGAAACCCCTGCGTCGTCAGAAGACCTCCTCGAGGGCAGCCGGGACGGCGCGACAGAGCGTGGCCGCGCCGACCAGGGCGGCGACGACCAGGCACCACATGCGCATGGAGATCGCTCACGACCCCGAGCGCAGGGTCGGGAGATGTCGGTTAGAGCGCCCCGTGGCCCGCGGAGCCGGCCGGGACCACCTCCGGGAGGTCGGGGGTGAAGTCCTCGCCCGGGTTGATGAACCGGTTGCGCTCGAGGCGGTACTGCGTGTCGTGGAGCTGGCGGTAGCGCCCGCCGGCCGCCAGGAGCTCCGCGTGCGTGCCGCGCTCGACGATCTCGCCCGCCTCGAGGACCAGAATCTGGTCGGCCGTCTGGATGGTCGAGAGCCGGTGCGCGATGACGAACGTCGTGCGCCCGGCGCGCAGCGCCTGCAGCCCGTCCTGAATCATGACCTCGCTCTCGCTGTCGAGGCTCGAGGTGGCCTCGTCGAGGATCAGGATCCGCGGATCGGCCAGGATGGCGCGCGCGATGGCGACCCGCTGCCGCTGGCCGCCCGACAGCTTCACGCCGCGCTCTCCCACCACCGTGTCGTAGCCGTCCGGAAACTGCTCGATGAACTCGTCGCAGTGCGCGATGCGGCTCACCTCGCGGATCTCGTCGGGCGCGGCGTCCGGCTTCGAGAAGCTGATGTTGGCCGCGATCGTGCCGTCGAACAGGAAGTTGTCCTGCAGCACGACGCCGAGGTACGCGCGGTAGTCGCGGAGGCGGATCGACCCGACGTCGCGGCCGTCGACCAGCACGCGCCCCGCGCTGGGCTGGTTGAACGCCAGCACCAGGCTGATCAGCGTGCTCTTGCCCGACCCGCTCGAGCCGACCAGCGCGGTGGTGGTGCCCGGCGCGGCGTGCAGCGAGACGTCGCGCAGCACCGGCACGCCCTCGTCGTACTCGAACCAGACGTGCTCGAGGCGTACCTCGCCGTCCATCGCGGCCACCGCCTCGCGCGCCTCGTCCTCCTCGTCCTCGGTCGGCGTGGCCTGGATTTCGCGGATCCGGTCGAGCCCGGCGAACGCCTCGGTGATCTGCGTGCCGATCGACGAAATCTGGACGATGGGCGCGATCACCAGGCCGGTGAAGACGAGGTACTGCACCAGCGCCCCGACGGTCCAGTAGCCGGCCATCAGCGCCTGCCCGCCGAGCACGATCATCAGCGCGCCGATGGTCCCCATCACCAGCGTGGCCACCGAGGAGACCGCCGACACGCCGGTGACCGACTTCGCCACGTTGCGGAACAGCCGGTGCGCGCCGCGGGCGAAGACGATCTGCTCGCGCTTCTCGACGGTGTAGGCCTTGACCACGCGGATGCCGCCCAGCGTCTCGCCGAGCCGCCCCGTGACCTCGGCGTTGATCTTGCCGCGCGCCCGGAAGATCGGGCGCAGCCGGGAGAAGGTGAACGCCATGCAGACGCCGAAGACGACGAGGACCACCAGCGTCAGGCTGGTGAGCCGCCAGTTGAGGTAGAAAAGCCAGCCGAGCGCCAGCACGCTCGTGACCACGCCGCCGACGAGATGCACGAGCCCGGTCCCCACCAAGTTCCGGATGCCCTCGGCGTCGGTCATGATGCGCGAGATGAGCACGCCCGTCTGGGTCGCGTCGAAGTAGCGGATCGGCAGGCGCGTGACGTGCGCCATGACCTGCTTGCGCACCTCGGTGATGGCGCGCTGAGCGGCGACGCCCAGGAGCTGCGAGAGGCTGAACGACGTGCCGGCCTGCACGACCGTCGCGCCCACCGCCACGCCGGCCAGCAGCAGCAGCTCGTCGGCGCGGCCGCCCGGGATCACGTCGTCGATGACGTAGCGCGTCATCGCCGGCAGCACGAACCCCGCCCCGCGGCTCACCAGCATCAGCAGCAGCCCCAGGGCCAGGCGGTACCGGTAGCGCCAGACCAGCGCGCGCGCCTCCTGCCACGCGCCGGCCGTCAGCCGCCTCTTCGCTTCAGCCATCGGCCCGCTAACAAGCTTAGCAGCCCGCGGTGGAGCCCCGCGGCGGGCCGGCCCCGCGCGCCGCCGGTGCAGGACCGCGGCCCAGCGTCCGATAACCCGGACGTGCCGGCCGGCAGCGCGCCGGCCGGCGTCGCCAATCGCGGCAGGAAGGAGCGATGCGATGCGGACGCTGATGGTCACCGGGTTGCTGATCGCCGTGGCGGGCGCGCCCAGCGCGGAGCAGGGCCTCGGGCCGCAGCCCGACAGCGCCGCGGCCCGGCACGTCACGGTGTCGGAAGTGCGGCTGGAGCGCGCGGCCACCGGATCCTACTGGGTGCGGGGCACCGTCCGGAACAGCGGGTCGCGGGTGCTCGACGGGGTCTACCCGCGCGTCTGGGCCAGCTTCCACAGCCCCGACGGGTCGATGCTGTTCGAGGACTACGACTATCTGGCCACGGCCCTGCCGATCGGCCAGCGGCGCGGCTTCGAGATCCTGCTCTTGGCGCCGCGCGTCGCGGACGGCTGGGAGTACTACCGGCTCGGGTTCACCGTCGAGGAGCGGCGGCCGGTGCGCTGCGCGGGCTGCAGCACCCGGCGCCGGTAGCCCGCCCGATCGGCTGCGCCGGCCGCGGCGAGCGGCGGCGCGAGCCGCAGCTCACGATTCGGCCTCGTCGTCGTCCGCGCCGCGCCGGAAGCCGAGCACCCAGCGGCAGCGCGCCCGCAGCAGCGACCGCGCCATCCAGCGCATCGGGTTCCAGCGTCCGGGCGCCACGTGGGTGGCGTAGTAGAGGAACGCGCTGTCGTGGAACGCCCGGACGGCGGACGGCGCCGCCTGCCGGCGCGGGCCGCCGGTGACGTGCTGCACCCGGGCCTCCGGCACGTAGCGCACCGTCCAGCCGGCGCGGCGCAGGCGGCAGCAGAGGTCCGCGTCCTCCCAGTACAGGAAGTAGCGCTCGTCGAACCCGCCCACCGCGCGCAGG
Organism: uncultured Vicinamibacteraceae bacterium; assembly: GCA_964348425.1. Lineage (GTDB taxonomy): Bacteria > Acidobacteriota > Vicinamibacteria > Vicinamibacterales > UBA8438 > JAAXGX01. The sequence continues at coordinate 16,716 of CAYGCV010000025.1, forward strand.
GCGGCGCGCCGCGCCAGCATGCACGCGCCCGGCACCCAGTCGACCTCGACGGCCAGGCCCGGCGTCTCGAGCTCCGCTTCGGGGAGGGAGCCCGGGGTCATCCCGGCGCGGGGAAACAGGCGCGCCAGCAGCGACGAGCGGCCGAAGGCGCTCAGCCCCGCGCGCGGGTCGCCGAACACGCGCGGGCCGGCGACCGCGCAGTCGTCGTGGTTCCCGAGCGCTTTCGCGAGCGTGCCCACGGTGCCCGGCTCGATCAGGCAGTGCGGATTCAAGATGAGGACGAGCGGCCCGCGCGTCTTCGACAGGCCCTGGTTCACGGCCGCGCCGAAGCCGCGGTTGCGCCGGTTGCGGATGAGTTGGCAGTTCGCCCCGCGCTTGGTCGCGAATCCGTCGCTGCCGTCCGACGAGCGGTTGTCGACGACGGCGACCTCCCAGGCGCCGGGCATGTTGGCGAAGAGGGCGTCGAGGTTGGCCCGGAGCTGCGCGCCGCTGTTCCAGTTGACGACCACCACCGACACGTCCGGCTTCATCCCGCGGCGAGTATGACATGTTTCGCACGCTTCCCATGTCCTTGACAGCGCATCGCGCCGGATGGTTAACAGCCCGTGGCAAAAGGCCCCGCTGCATTCGAGCGGCCATGCATCCCGGCTGGCGGTGTTGCTCCTCGGTCGAATATGCCCAATATGCTCCCTCGTCGCGCCTTGCCAGCCGGGCGCCTGGCCGCTCTCGGTGCGACGCGGGGTTTCGCCACGGGCTGCTAAACTTACGGGCTTGCTCGGCCATCTGCTCGTCACGGGCGGCTGCGGGTTCATCGGCGCCAACCTCGTGCGGCGCGTCGCGGCGCGCGGCCTCGCCCGGACGATCCGCGTCGTCGACGACGAATCGCTCGGCTCGCGCGCCGCCATCGCCGGGGCCGGCGCCGAGCTCGTGCAGGGCGACATCCGCGACGCCGACCTGCTGCGCCGCGCGCTGCGGGGCGTCGACGCCGTGGTGCACCTCGCCGCCGACACCCGCGTCATCGACTCGATCGCGGACCCCGCCCGCAACTTCGACGTCAACGTCGTCGGCACGTTCCGCCTGCTCGGGCTGATGCGCGAGGCGGGCGTGTCGCGCCTCGTCAACGCCTCCACCGGCGGGGCGATCCTCGGCGAGGCGACGCCGCCCGTCCGCGAGGACATGCCGCCCCGGCCGGCCTCGCCCTACGGGGCGGCCAAGGCCGCCGCGGAGGCGTACTGCTCCGCGTTCGCGCAGAGCTACGGCCTGCACGCCGTCTCGCTGCGCTTCTCGAACGTCTACGGCCCGCTGTCGTTCCACAAGGGCAGCGTGGTGGCCGCGTTCATGCGCCGCATCCTCGACGACGCCCCGCTGGTCGTCTACGGCGACGGCAGCCAGACGCGCGACTACGTCTTCGTCGAGGACCTGTGCGACGGCATCGTCGCCGCCATGACCGCGGGCGCCGCCGGCACGTTCCAGCTCGGCAGCGGCCGCGGCACCACCCTCACCGCGCTCATCGAGCGGATCGCCGCGGCGGTCGGCCCCGCGCACCGGCCGCGCGTGCGCCACGAGCCGTTCCGCGCGGGCGAGATCCGCCACACCTGGACCGACGTGACGAAGGCGCGCGAGCAGTTGGGCTGGACGCCGCGCACCGCGCTGCCCGACGGGCTGGCCCGCACCTGGGCCTGGTTCTGCGAGCAGCCGCGGCGCGGCGGCGCGCCGGCCCTGCAGTAGACTTGCGACGAACGCTCCGCGGGGCCGCCGCCCCGCACGGACCAGGAAGGACCGCCGCCATGCCGCACAGGCCGCCGTCGCTGCCTGCCATCGCCCTGGCCGCCGCCGTGCTGCTCGCGGGCGCGGCGGGCGCCGCGGCGCAGGACGCCGCCGGGCCCCGCCTGCGCTTCCCGGCCCGCTGCGACATCGGCGGCGACTGCTGGCTCAGGCAGTACATGGACCTCGACGCCGCGCGCACCTACCGCGACTACCGCTGCGGCCTGCGGGCCTCCGAGGGCCACGCGGGCACGGACATCGCCCCGACCGATCCCGACGGGGCGCCCATCGCCGTGCTGGCGGCCGCCCCGGGCACGGTGGTCGGCGCGCGCGACGGCATGGACGACAGCCCGCTGCGGGCCGGCGACGACAGCCGGCGGGGCCGCGAGTGCGGCAACGGCGTGCGGGTCGACCACGGCGGCGGCTGGACGTCGCAGTACTGCCACCTGCGCCGCGGCAGCGTCACGGTCGGCCGCGGCAACGCGGTCGAGGCGGGCGACGAGCTGGGCGCCATCGGCAGCTCCGGGCAGTCGGACACGCCGCACGTGCACTTCCAGCTCGAGCGCGACGGCGAGCCCGTCGATCCGTTCAGCGGCGCGCAGGCCGCCCGCCCGCCGCGCTGCGACGCCGCCGGCGCGCCGGCCGGCGCGCTGTGGCAGCCGCCCCGCGCGGAGGCGTTCGCCGCCTACCGGCCCACCGTCGTCTTCCGCGCCGGCCTGACCACCGGCCCGCCGGACCGGACCCGGGCCAGGCACGAGGGATATCCGGCCGCGGCGGACGTGACGGCGCCCGCGCTGGTGGGCTACGTCCTCCTGCTCGGCGCGGCCGGGGGCACGACCATCGACACCCTCATCAACGCGCCGGGCGGCGAGCGCATCTTCGAGCGCCGCGCCGTGGTCGAGCGCGACTTCGCCGAGTACTTCAACTTCGCGGGCACGCCCCGCCGGGGCGGCGCCTGGCCGCCGGGCGCCTACCGCGCCCGCTTCGTGGTCTCCGGGCCCGACGGCGACGTGCGGGCCGAGGCCACCGCGCGGCTCGAGCTGGAGTAGCGCCCCTGCCCGCCGCCGCTGCCGCGCTCGAGCCCGACCGGGAATCGGCGGCCGCCCGGCCCGCTCCCGGCCGGCCCGCGCTCGGCTTCATGATCGTCGGCGCCCAGAAGTGCGGCACCACGGCGCTGGCCCACTTCCTCGCGCAGCACCCGGCCATCGCCATGGCGGCGCCCAAGGAGGCGCACCTGTTTGACGCGCCGGACTACTCGCCGGCCTGGACGCCGGCCGAGATCGACGCCCGCTACGCCCCGTTCTTCGCGCACGCGGGCGGCGAGCCCCTGCGCGGCGAGGCCACGCCCATCTACCTGTTCCTGCCGGGCATCGCCCGCGAGCTGCGGCGCTACAACCCCGACCTGAAGCTCGTCGTCCTCGTGCGCGACCCGGTCGAGCGGGCCCTCTCCCACTACTACATGGAGCGCAACCGCGACCGCGAGCGGCGGCCGCTGTGGCTGGCGCTGCTGGGCGAGCCCTTCCGGCTGCGGCGGCGCGACCCCGCGCGGCGCGACGCCGCCCTGCGCGTGCACTCGTACCGCCGGCGCGGCCTCTACAGCCTGCAGCTCCGCAACCTGTACCGCTGCTTCGACCCGCGGCGGGTGCTCGTCGTGCGCGCGGAGGACCTGCGCCGGCGCCACGACGCGGTCCTGCGGCGGGTGTTCGCCTTCCTCGGCGTGGACGACGGCGTGCGGATAGCCCCGGAGATCGTCTACGCGACGGACCGCGGCAGCCGCCGGCACCGCGTCGCGTCCTGGCTGCTGCGCCTCTCCTACCTCGCCGAGCGCCGCCGCTGGCGTGCGCTGCGGGGCGGCGCGGGGGTCTGAGCTACGCGCGCTCCCGATCCACCAGCCACTGGTACAGGTGGTCGATCCGCTGGTACAGGTGGTCGATCCGCGCGTTGACGCCGTCGATGCGGCGGCCGAGGTCGGCGTGCGCCGCGTCGTGGCGCTGCTCGTAGTGCACGAACATGCGCCACACCCCGAGCAGCACGGCGGCCGCCACGCCCGCCGCCTGCACCAGGCCCGTAACGTCCATGATCACCCCCGCATGTTACTATGTGACACCCTGACACTGGCGACGGCATGGCGGCAATGCACGCTTCCAGGAGGTCCACCGGGTCAGTCGAGAAGCTTGGACAATGAAGATCGTCGTGCTCGGTGGGGACGGTTTCTGCGGTTGGCCCACTGCCCTGCACCTCTCGGATCTGGCCCATGACGTGCTCATCGCCGACAACCTGTCGCGTCGCCGGATTGACGACGAGCTGGGCACGTCGAGCCTCACCCCCATCCGGCCCATCGCCGAGCGCCTCGAGGTCTGGCAGTTGCTCTCGGGCCGCACGCTGCGCTTCGTCGACGCCGACGCCTGCCGCTTCGACGTCCTGGTCGAGCTGCTCCGCGCCGAGCGGCCGGACGCCGTGGTGCACTTCGCCGAGCAGCGCGCCGCGCCGTACTCGATGAAGTCGCCGGCGCACAAGAACTACACCGTCCGGAACAACGTCACGGCCACGCACAACCTGCTGAACGCCATCGTCGAGACGGGCGGCGAGACCCATCTCGTCCACCTCGGCACGATGGGCGTCTACGGCTACGGCCACGACGAGCCGGTGGTGCTGCCGGACGGCTACCTCGACGTCCGCTTCGACACGGCCGACGGGCGCGAGGCGACCGACAGCATCGTCTACCCGCCCAATCCCGGCTCGGTCTACCACCTGACCAAGGTGCTCGACGCGCAGATGTTCCAGTACTACGCGAAGAACGATCGCCTGCGGATCACCGACCTGCACCAGGGCATCGTCTGGGGCACGCAGACCGCGCAGACGCGCCGCGACGAGCGGCTGATCAACCGCTTCGACTACGACGGCGACTACGGCACGGTGCTCAACCGCTTCCTGATGCAGGCCGCGGTCGGCTACCCGCTGACCGTGCACGGCACGGGCGGGCAGACGCGCGCCTTCATCCACGTCCAGGACACGTGCCGCTGCATCGAGCGGGCCGTGGCCAGCGCGCCGGCGCGCGGGGCGCGGCCGCGCATCATGAACCAGATGGCCGAGGCCCACCGCCTGCGCGACCTGGCCGCGCTGGTCCAGCGCATGACGGGCTGCGAGATCGCCTACCTGCCCAACCCGCGCAACGAGCGGGCCGAGAACGACCTGCTGGCCAGCAACGACGCGCTGCGCGCGCTCGGCTGGGAGCCGATCAGCCTCGGCGAGGGCCTCATGGCGGAGGTCACCGACATCGCCCGCAAGTACGCCCACCGCTGCGACCGCACGAAGATCCCGTGCACGTCCTACTGGACGCGCGAGCGGGCCGAGGCGGCCGCGCCCGTCGCCGCAACCGAATGAGCGGCGGCGGCCGTTGCCCGCATGACCAGCACCG
>CAYGCV010000026.1:0-21237 GCA_964348425.1 uncultured Vicinamibacteraceae bacterium
TCATCGACAAGGTGGCGCGTATTGCAATGCGCATTTCCGGGACGGCACACTAGCACGGCTCCCCGTCGATCCGCGCCCCGCCCGGCTGCGCAAAATGATAGACTGACCGCCGAACCGCCCAGGAGTGCCCTCATGAAACATGGATTGTTGACCACGCTGTCGCTCGCCGCCCTGCTCACGCTCGGCGCCGTCCCGTCCAGCGCACAGGACGTGCCCCGGACGCCCTGGGGCGCGCCGTCCCTGGCAGGCGCCTGGACCAACGCCACCATGACGCCGCTGCAGCGTCCCGCGGACCTCGCCGACCGCGAGTTCCTGACGCTCGAGGAGCTGGCCGTGCGGCAGGGCGTGGTCGCGGAGCGCTCGAGCCTGGACAACCGCCCGCGGACCGAGACGGGCGCCTACAACGAGTTCTGGATGGAGCGGGGCAACCTCAACCGCCGCACGTCGCTGGTCATCGATCCGCCCGACGGCCGCCTGCCGGCGCTGACCGGACCCGAGCAGGACCGGCAGAGCCGGCGGACCGATTCCTACATCGCGACCCGCTTCGACTCCTGGCTGGACTTCAACAAGCTCGACCGCTGCATCACGCGCGGGCTGCCCGGCGCCATGATGCCCGGCTTCTACAACCACAACTACCAGATCGTGCAGACCGAGGACTACGTGGTGATCCTCGTCGAGATGATTCACGACGCCCGGATCGTCCCGCTGGACGGACGCGCGCATCTGGCGCCCGAGCTGCGGCAGTGGCTGGGCGACTCGCGCGGCCGCTGGGACGGCGATACGCTGGTCATCGAGACCACGAACTTCAACGACAAGATTCTGGGCCGCGGCGGCACGGTCTTCGGCGGCTCCGAGCACCTGAGCGTCGTCGAGCGGCTGACGCGCGTGGACGCCGGCACGATCGACTACGAGATCACGGTGACGGACCCGACCGTGTGGACCAAGCCGTGGACCGTCTCCGTGCCGATGGCGCCGCTGGACCAGGCCGTGTTCGAGTACGCGTGCCACGAGGGCAACTACGCGCTGCCGAACATCCTGTCGGGCGCGCGCGCCGAGGAGCGGGAGGCCGCGGGCCAGCAGCAGCAACAGTAGTCGCGGCGTTGCGCGCGGCCCGGGGCGGGCCGCGTCGAATCCGGTTCAGGACACGAAACGGGAAGCAGCCCAGGAGGCTCCAGATGCAGCAGCGATCTCTCGTGCTCGTCCGCTTGCTCGCGACGATGGTCGTCGCCGGCCTGTTGTTGACACCGGCGTCCGCTGCCGCCCAGGCCGCGGACTACGAGCCGCCGCGCACCGCGTGGGGCGCGCCGGACCTGCAGGGCGTCTGGGACTTCCGGACCCTGACGCCGTTCGAGCGCCCCGTCGAGCTGGGCGAGCGGGCCGTTCTGTCCGCGGAGGAGGTTGCCGAGTTCGAGGCCCGGCGGCTGGCCGAGTTCGCCGTGCGGGACGATCAGGAGCCGGCCGACGTCGTCGGCAACTACAACCAGTTCTGGTTCGATCCGGGCAGCACCGCCGTCGAGACGCGGCGCTCGTCGCTGGTCATCGATCCGCCCGACGGCCGCATCCCGGCGCTGACCACCGCAGCCGCGCGCGAGCGGGCGGAGCTCGAGCGCGTCCGGCGCGGGCTGCTGATGCACGACGTCACCCCCGGCGGCTGGGTCGAGGACATGGGGCCGGACGCGCTGCAGGTGCGCTGCATCGTCGGCTTCAACTCGGGCCCGCCGATGACGCCCGGCGGCTACAACCAGAACGTGCAGGTCTTCCAGACCGAGGACCACGTGGTGCTGCTCAACGAGATGGTGCACAACGCCCGCATCGTGCCGCTCGACGGGCGCCCGCACCTCGACCGGAGCATCCGCCAGTGGACGGGCGACTCGCGCGGCTACTGGGACGGCGACACGCTCGTGGTGGAGACTTCCAACTTCCTCCGCGAGACCGGCTTCCGGCGCGGCAGCAGCGACCAGTACCTGCACCTGACCGAGCGCTTCACGCGGGTGTCGCCGACCACGCTGATGTACGAGGCGACCATCGACGATCCGACGGTCTGGACCGAGGTCTGGACCTACGAGATCCCGATGCAGCACAACGACCAGCCCATGTACGAGTACGCCTGCCACGAGGGCAACTACGGGCTCTACAACATGCTGGCGGGCGCGCGCGAGGCGGAGCGGGCCGCGGAGGCGGCGGCCTCGAGGTAGGCCGCCGCGGACGACGCGTTCCACCGAGAGGGGGTCCGGATGAGTCATCGACTGCGCACACGCTCGGGCACGCTGGCGGCGGTGGCCGCGGCCGGCCTGCTGCTCGCGGCGACTGCCGCCGCCCAGACGGAGGACTGGACGGCGCCGCGCACCGCGTGGGGCACGCCGGACCTGCAGGGGGTCTGGGACTTCCGCACCATCACGCCGATGGAGCGCCCGGCCGCCCTGGCCGAGACCGACGTGCTGTCCGACGCGGAGGCGGCCCGGCTCGAGGCGGCCAGCGAGGCGGCGCGGGCCGCTCGCGACAGCGAGACCCCGTTCGACACGGTCGGCAACTACAATCAGTTCTGGTTCGATCCCGGCACGACGGTCATCGACACGCGGCGCACGTCGCTCGTCGTCGATCCGCCGGACGGCCGCATCCCGGCCAGGACGCCGGAGGCGGCGGCGCGGTATGCCGCCGGCACCGAGGCGGGACGCGGCCTGCGGCGGCACACGCCGACGCCGGGCGGCTTCGTCGAGGACCTCGGTCCGGGCGGCGTGCAGGTGCGCTGCATCCTGGGCTTCAACTCGGGCCCCCCGATGACGCCGGGCGGCTACAACCAGAACATGCAGGTCCTGCAGACGCCGGACCACGTGGTCATCTTCAACGAGATGATCCACAACGCGCGCATCGTCCCGCTCGACGGCAGCCCGCACGGCGCCATTCCGCAGTGGGTGGGCGATTCGCGCGGCCGCTGGGAGGGTGACACGCTGGTGGTCGAGACCACCAACTTCCTGCGGGAGACGGCGTTCCAGAGCGGGCTGACCGGACGGAGCCTGGTCCTGGAGGAGCGCTTCACGCTCGTGTCGCCGGACGTGCTGTTGTACGCGGTCACCGTGGACGACCCGACCGTCTGGACCCGGCCGTGGACCTACGAGCTCCCGATGCAGCGCAACGACCTGCCGCTGTACGAGTACGCCTGCCACGAGGGGAACTACGGCATCTACAACATCCTGGCCGGGGCCCGGGACAACCCCGAGTCGAACGTGCTGACCCCGGAGCAGGCGGCCGAAGAGGCCGCGCGGCGCAGCCGGTAGGGCGGAGCGAGACGTGCGGAATCCACGCGGGCGGGTCCTGAGCGTCGTGGGCGCGGCGCTGCTGGCCTGGGCGGCGGTCCAGGCCGGCGTGGCGCAGGAGGCGGGCGGTGCGGCGGACGGCGCCGAGTGGCCGATGTATCGCGGCGATACGGCCGGCACCGGCTACTCGCCGCTGGCGCAGATCACCACCGGCAACGCGGCGAGCCTGACGCAGGCCTGGAGCTACTCGCTGCTCGCGGAAGGGGCCGTTGACCCCGAGGCGAGCGGCCCGCGCTCGCAGGCCACCCCCATCGTCGTCGACGGCGTCATGTACGTGCCGGCGGCCGACCGCGTCGTGGCGCTCGATCCGGCCACCGGCCGCGAGCTCTGGCAACACCCGGTCGCGGGCGCCGCGCCGTCGCGGCGCGGCGTGGCGTACTGGCCCGGGGAGAGCGGCTCGCCGCCGCGCATCCTGTTCACGTCCGGCGAGCGGCTGCACGCCGTAGAGGCGGCGACCGGGGACCCCGCCGCCGGCTTCGGCGACAACGGCGTCATCGGGCTGGGGGTGCCGTACAACTCGGTGCCGCTCGTCCTCGGCAACGTCGTCATCGTGGGGGCGAACACGCCGCGCGGCGCCATCGGCGGCATCGGCAACGCCCGCGCCTACGACGCGCGCACCGGCGCCAGCCTCTGGGAGTTCAGCTCCGTCGCGCAGCCCGGCACCGTGGGGCACGACACCTGGGAGGGCGACAGTTGGCGCGGGCGGCTCGGCGCCAACGCCTGGCCCTTCTACTTCACCGTGGACGCGGAGCGCGGGTTGCTGTACCTGCCGCTCGCCTCGCCCATCCCGGGCGCCTACGGCGGCGACCGGCCGGGCGCGAACCTGTTCGGCAACTCGGTGGTCGCCGTCGACATCGAGAGCGGCGAGTACCGCTGGCACTTCCAGACGATCCGCCACGACCTGTGGGACGCCGACCCGCCGGCGCCGCCGGTGCTGTTCGACATCGAGCGGGACGGCCGCACCATCCCCGCGCTGGGCGTGACGACCAAGTCCGGCTACCTGTACATCCTCGATCGCGAGACCGGCGAGCCGGTCTTCGGGGTCGAGGAGCGCGCGGTCCCCGCCAGCGACGTCCCCGGCGAGGCGGCGTATCCGACCCAGCCGTTCCCGGTCAAGCCGCCGCCGATGGGCCGCGTCGCCTACGAACCGGGCGACCTCGTGACGGCGGCCGACACCTCGGCCGAGCACGCCGCGGCCTGCGCGGCGCTGGTCGAGTCGCTGGGCGAGATCCACAGCGAGGGGCCGTTCACGCCGTGGGTGTACCGGCCGGCCGGCGGGCCGGCGCGGACCACGCTCAACTTCCCGGGCGGGGTCGGGGGGCCCAACTGGGGCGGCGTGGCGTTCGATCCCAACGCCGACCTGCTGTTCGTGGTGACGCAGAACGTCGGCGCGCTGGGCTGGATGGTGGACGCCGCCGCGGACGCCCTGCTGCCGTACGAGAAGGTCACGCCGCGTCCCCAGAGCTTCGACGTGGCCGTCGGCGACGGCCCGCGGCTGCCCTGCCAGAAGCCGCCCTGGGGCGAGCTGATCGCGGTGCACGCGGCGACGGGCGACATCGCCTGGCGCCAGCCGCTCGGCGTCACCGACCAGTTGCCGCCGGAGACGCGAAACACCGGCCGGCCGGCCCGGGCAGCCGGCATCGTGACCGCCGCCGGCGTCCTGTTCGTCGCCGCGACCGACGACAACCGCTTCCGGGCCTTCGAGGCCGCGACGGGCCGCGCGCTGTGGGAGACGACGCTCCCGCAGCACGGCAACGCGAACCCGCTCACCTACCTGGGCGCCGACGGCCGGCAGTACGTCGCGGTGGCCGCCACCGACACCCTGCTGGCGTACGCGCTCCCCTGACACGGTTCGGCGGACGGATTCGTGCAGCAGCCTGCGCGGCCCGGAGAAGGAGAGGTTCATGAAGCGGACGCTGGCGGTCGTGATGGGAATTGCGCTGTTGTCGCCGTGGGGCGGCCCGGCCGGCGGCGGTCGAGAGGCCGGCGCGCAGGAGGCCAACCTGAGCGAGGTGACCAGGGAGCAGTTCGAGACGTGGATGGACGAGCTGTCGAACTGGGGCCGCTGGGGCGATGACGACGAGCGGGGCGTGCTGAACCTGATCACCGCGGAGAAGGCGGCGCAGGCGGGGGCGCTCGTGCAGACCGGCGAGACCGTGTCGCTCGCCCACCCCATCGCGCGGCAGACGGGCGAGGCGTCACGGCCCATCAGCACGCTCGGCGCGCTGACCAACCGCTTCCTCGTGCAGGGCGACTTCCTGTTCGAGCGGCAGGAGATCGCCTACCACGGCCTGAACCTGTCGCACATCGACGCGCTGTGCCACGTGTCGTACAACGGCAAGCTGTACAACGGCTTCGACTTCGCGGAGGTCGTGACCGAGGACGGCGGCTGCTCGAAGCTGGCCATCACGACGGCGCAGGGCGGCATCGTGACCCGCGGCATCCTGCTCGACATCCCCGAGACGCGCATCCTGCCGAGCCACATCGAGGCGTGGGAGCAGCGGACCGGCATCACGATTTCCTCCGGCGACGCGCTGCTGCTGAGGACGAAGCGTCCGGGCGTGGAGCCCGACCCGACGAACTTCGGCGGCGCGGGCTACGATCCGGCGCTGATCCCGTTCTTCCGCGAGCGCGACATCGCGCTGCTGGGCGCCGACATCCCGCAGGAGGGCGGCAACATCCCCGGCGTCGTCATCCCGATCCACACGTTCACCATCGTCGCGCTCGGCATGAACCTGCTCGACAACCTGGCGCTGCACGAGCTGGCGGAGACAGCCGCGCGCCTGAACCGCTGGGAGTTCATGCTGACCGTCGAGCCGCTGCGCGTGGAGCGCGGCGCCGGCTCGCCCGTGAATCCGATAGCCGTGTTCTGACGGCCGGATGCCCCCCGCGCAAGCATCGCGCTTCGACGATTTCCCCGGCGCGGAGCCGCCGCGCAGCGGCCGCTCGGCGTTCGGCGCCGCCATCGCACGCTTCTCCTGGCAGGGCCGGCCGACGGCCTGCAGCAGCACCGTGGCCGAGTGGGACGGCCGGACGCTGCGCGTCGACACGTTCACGAACGAGTTCTGGACCCGCCGGCAGCGGGCCGGCAGCAGCCTGCACGAGATCTCCTACCGCGCCTGCTTCAAGCCGCAACTGGTCGACTTCTTCGTCGAGCGCCTGACCCGCCCGGGCGACCTCGTCTACGACCCGTTCATGGGCCGCGGCACGACCGTCATCGAGGCCGCGCTGCTCGACCGCGCCGCGGCCGGCTGCGACGTCAATCCGCTCAGCCGGGTGCTGGTCGGGCCCCGGCTGGCGCCGCCCACGCTGGAGGAGGTGCGGGAGCGCCTCGGCGCCGTCGAATGGGCCGCCGGCGAAAAGCCGCCGGACGACCTGCACGTCTTCTACCACCCGGACACGCTGCGGGACATCTGCGGCCTGCGGTCGTACCTGCGCCGGCGGCGCGCCGCGGGCGAGCTGGACGGCCTGGATGAGTGGATCGAGATGGTGGCGGTCAACCGGCTGACCGGGCACTCGCGAGGGTTCTTCTCGGTCTACACCATGCCGCCCAACCAGGCGGTTTCGGTGGCGACCCAGCGCAAGATCAACGCGCGCCGGGGGCAGGCGCCGGAGCCGCGCGACGTCCGGCGGATCATCTGCAAGAAGACGAAGTCGCTGATCAGGGACTGCGACAAGGCCGCGCGGCGGCGCCTTGCGCGGCGACGAGCGGGAGTGTCCCTGCTGACCGGCCCCGCGGACCGGACCCCCAACATCGCGTCGTCGTCGGTGGCGCTCGTGGTGACCTCGCCGCCCTTCCTGAACGTGGTCGACTACGCGGCGGACAACTGGCTGCGATGCTGGTTCTGCGGCATCGATCCGGCGTCGGTGCGGATCACCATGGCCCGCCGGCTCGAGGACTGGCAGGCGGCGATGGCGGCCGTTTTCCGCGAGCTGTTCCGTGTGCTGCGCTCCGGCGGCCACGTGGCGTTCGAGGTGGGCGAGGTCAAGGGCGGCACGCTGCGGCTCGAGGAGGCCGTCATTCCCTGCGGCGCCTCCGCCGGGCTCGACCCGCTCGCCGTCGTCGTCAACGACCAGGCGTTCACGAAGACGGCCAACTGCTGGGGCGTGTCGAACAACCGCAAGGGCACCAACACGAACCGCATCGTGGTGTTCCGCAAGCCGGGGCGCGGTTCGTGACGAGGATCGGCGTCCGGTGCGATAAGCTATGGGCCGGTAGTGGCAGGAGGTTGAAGATGCGCAGTGCAATGGCGTTGTTGATCGCGCTGGTCTGGCTCGCGCCGGCGCCGCTGGCGGGGCAGGAGATTCCCCGGACACCGTGGGGCGACCCCGACTTTCGGGGGCACTGGGTGGCCGGCACGTCGGCGCCGATGGAGAATCCGATCGACGAGCCGCAACGGATGACCGAGGAAGAGTTCCGCCTGTATCCCACGGCGCAGTTCTTCCCCGATCACGAGGCGGCGCCCGGCATCCAGAGCATGGAGCGGACGATGATCGTCGATCCGCCCGACGGCCGCATTCCGCTGCAGGACTGGGCCATCGAGAAGCGGGTCGAGATCATGGCCAACCAGCACAAGCTGGAGTTCCTCGATCCGCGCGTCAAGTGCCTGCCGGCGGCGGTGCCGCGCGGCAACCTGCCGGTCGGCTACAACTCGTACCAGATCCTGCAGGTGCCCGGCGCGGTGATCCTCATGTACGAGTGGAACCACCACACGCGCTACATCCCGCTCGACGGCAGCGAGCACGTGGCCGCGGGCATCCAGTTGGGGATGGGCGACTCGCGCGGACGGTGGGACGGCGACACCCTGGTGGTCGACGTCACGAACTTCACCGACAACACCTGGGTGGTCGGTCACGGCGCGCCGCCCGAGGGCGCCCCGGCGACGGCCATCACCACCGGGCACGGCGTGTTCCACAGCACCGACCTGCACGTGGTCGAGCGCTACACGCTGACCGACGAGAACACCATCCACTACGAGGCGACCATCACCGACCCGCAGGTGTTCACCCAGCCGTGGACGATCTCGTACGACGCCTTCAACCGGGCGCCGGAGGGCCACATCCTGTACGAGTACGCCTGCCACGAGGGCAACGCCCGCAACCTGCGGCTGATGACCGGCGCCGGCGTGGAGTAGTCAGCACGGGGCAGGGAGCGTCGCGCCGCCGCCGCGCGGCGCTCCTCGCGCCGTCAGGACCGGACGTCGCCGCCGGCGTTCCCGCGCCAGGCGATACGTCCGCCGCACTGCGTGCACAGGGCGCCGTAACGCAGCGTCCGGCTCAGGCGCTGGCGAAACCAGCGCTTCCCGCAGCCGCATTCGCCCACCCAGCGCGCCAGCGTGTGGGTCACCTGGTGGCAGCGCTCGGCCGTGCAGCCGATCTCCCGCGCCTTCGCCTTCCAGACCTCGTCGTGGCGATGCTCGTACCCGACGATGGCATGGGCGATCTCGTGCAGCAGCGTGTCCTCGATCTCGGCCCGCGTCGCCCGCTGGCAGAACGTCACCGACAGGTCGATGCGCCGCTCCTCGTGCCGGCAGACGCCGCCGCGCACCGTCGACAGGTCGAACCCGAAGGCCCAGTCGGCGTCCAGACCGCTCTCGGCCTGATGCCGGGCGAGCAGGCGCCGCGCCAGCGCCTCGACGTCCGCGAGCGTGCACTCCCGCTCCGGCACGCGCTCGACGACCGTGAGGAGGCCGTAGGGCACCTTCCAGCGCTCGCCGCCGCCGGCCAGCACCACGGCGCGGGCACGCTGCAGCTCGGCGACGGTGCCGACAATCGACCGGTCGCGCACCGTGAACCGCACGCGGCTGCCGACCGGGGAGGCGGCGCCGGGGAAGTCGGCGGTGACGGCGCCGCGCGCGGGGCGCGGGACGGGACGGCGCCGGAACGGAAGGAGCAAGCGCTGGGCAGGCATGGAGCCGGACGCCGGTGTACCGGGCGCCTGCGCTCATTGTAGGCAATCGGGGGATGTCCCGCCGGCAGATATGATCCGTTCGGCGGCGGCCGGGGACGATCGCCCGCCGCCCGCAGGCGAATGACCGGACCGGACCCGACGCGAACATTGCCGGATGGGCCGCCCGAGGTCGGCGCGCTGGTCCAAGTGCGCTCCCGGCGCTGGCTCGTGGAGGAGGTCGTGCCGCCGGACCTGCCGGGCGGCTCGGCGCTGGTGACGCTGGCCTGCGCCGACGACGACGCGCAGGGCCGGTCGCTGCAGGTCTTCTGGGACTACGAGCTCGACCGCCGGATCCTCGCGGAGGAAGGCTGGTCGGACCTCGCCGAGCGCGGCTTCGACGACCCCCGCCGCTTCGCGGCGTTCCTGCACACGCTGCGCTGGCACTGCGTCACCGCCACCGACGCCAACCTGTTCCAGGCGCCGTTCCGGGCCGGCATCCGGATTGACGCCTACCAGATGGAGCCGCTCCGCAAGGCGCTGCGGCTGCCGCGCGTTAACCTGTTCATCGCCGACGACGTCGGGCTCGGCAAGACCGTCGAGGCCGGTCTCATCGCCCGCGAGCTGCTGCTGCGCCGCAAGGCGAAGACAATTGTCGTCGCCGCGCCGCCGTCCGTCCTCGAGCAGTGGAAGGGCGAGCTGGAGGACCGCTTCGGCTTGGTCTTCGAGATTCTCGACCGCGCCTACCTGACGCGCATGCGCCGGGAGCGCGGCTTCGGCGTGAACCCGTGGCTGACCCACAGCCGCTTCCTCGTCTCGCACAACCTGCTGAGCGATCCGGTCTATGCCGACCCGCTCCGCGCCTGGCTCGGCGCGCTGCTGCCCGGGAGCCTGCTCGTGCTCGACGAGGCGCACCACGCCGCGCCCGCGAGCGGCCGGGCGCTACGGGATAGAGACGAAGTTCACGCGCGCCGTCCGCGATCTCGCCGGTCGTTTCGAGCATCGGCTGTTTCTCTCCGCGACGCCGCACAACGGCCACTCGAACAGCTTCTCCACGCTGCTGGAGCTGCTCGATCCGTACCGCTTCACGCGCGGCGTCAAGGTCCGCGGCCGGAAGGCGCTGGAAGACGTGATGGTCCGGCGCTTGAAGGAGGACATCCGCGTCACGCAGGGCGGCTTTCCCCGCCGCCGCGTGGAGCGGGTCGTCGTCGACGGGCTGCCGGCGGACGCGCCGGAGCTGGTGCTATCGCGCCTGCTCGACGACTATCGCAGCGCCCGCGAGGAGCGCCACGCGGCCGCCACGAAGAAGGCTCAGGCCGCCGCCGGTCTGCTCGTCGTCGGGCTGCAGCAGCGCCTGCTGTCCTCGATCGAGGCGTTCGCCCGCAGCCTGAAGGTGCACCGGGCGACCGTCGAGCGCCAGCGGGAACGGCAGCACGCGGCGGAGCTGGTCGGCGAAGACGCCGAACGCGCAGACGGCGGCGGCCACACCGATGCGGCGTCCTTCCTCACCCCGCCCGACGCCGACGACGAGCGCGCCGGGCTGGGGGCCGAGGCGGCGGAAGACGAGGAGGCGGCGCAGATCGCGGCCATCACGACGGCCGCCGAGGCCGACGCCCCGCAAGACCCCGATGCCAGGGTCGCCGCGCTGTGGCAACGCGAGCAGGCGCTGCTCGACCGGATGCAGCAGATCGTCGAGCAGGCCCGCTACCTGCCGGACGCCAAGACCCGGCGGCTCGTCGACTGGATCCGCGCGCGGATGTGTCCGGACCTGCCACCGCTCGGCCGCCGGCCAGCGGGCGCGCCGCCGCGCTGGAACGACCGCCGGGTGCTGATCTTCACCGAGAACCGCGAGGGGACGAAGCGCCACCTCCAGGCCGTCCTGGAGCAGGCCATCGAGGGCACCGACCGCGCCGACGAGCGGATCGAGGTCATCGACGGCCTGACCAGCGACGCCCGCCGCAAGGCCATCCAGCGCCGGTTCAACGCCGCTCCCCGCGAGGACCCGCTACGCATCCTGCTGGCGACCGACGCCGCGCGCGAGGGGCTCAACTTCCAGGCCCACTGCGCCGACCTGTTCCACTTCGACCTGCCGTGGAACCCCGGCCGCATCGAGCAGCGCAACGGCCGCATCGACCGCAAGCTGCAGCCCGCGGCCGAGGTGCGCTGCCACTACTTCGTGCTGCCGCAGCGCACCGAGGACCGCGTGCTCGAGGTGCTGGTCCGCAAGACCGAGACCATCAAGCGCGAGCTGGGCAGCCTGTCGCAGGTGATCGACGACGACGTCGAGCGCCGGCTCCGCGGCGGCATCCGCCACCGCGACGCGGACCGGCTCCGGCGCGAGATCGAGGCCGCCGATCTGGACGCGGTGCGCAAGCAGGTCACGGCGGAGGAGCTGGAGGCGGCGCGCGACCGGCGCGACGACCTCGCGGCGCAGGTGGAGCGCTGCCGGACCCTGCTCGATCGCTCGCGGCGCTGGGTAGGGTTCGACGCCGCGCCGTTCCGCGACGCGCTGTCGTGCTCGCTGGAGCTGCTCGGCGCCGGGCCGCTGACCCGCGGCCACAATGGCGACGACGGGGAGACCTGGACCTTCCCCGCGCTCGACCGGCGCGCCGGCGCCGATCCGAACTGGGCGGCCACGCTGGACACGTTGCGGGCGCCGCGCAAGACGGACCAGAAGCTGGCGGACTGGCGCCGCGAAGCCCCGATCCGGCCCGTGGTCTTCGAGGACGCCGGCGTGCTGAGCGACGACACCGTCCACCTGCACCTGGAGCAGCGCGTGGCCCAGCGCCTGCTGGCGCGGTTCCGCGCGCAGGGGTTCGTGCATAACGACCTGTCGCGCGCGTGCCTGGCGCAGACGCGGGACTCGATTCCCCGCGTGATCCTCCTCGGACGGCTCTGCCTCTACGGCCGCCGCGCCGAGCGGCTGCACGAGGAGATCGTCCCGCTGGCGGCGCGCTGGGTGGAGCCGGCGCGCCGCAGCGGTCCGCTCAGGGCGTACGCGCGCGAGGCGGAGACGCGCACGCTCGACCTGCTGGAGCAGGCCCTGGCCCGGCCGGACCGTGCGCCGCCCGAGACCGTCCGCCGCCGGCTCCTGGAAACGGCGGCCCGCGACATCGGCGACCTGCTCCCGCAGCTCAGGCCCCGCGCGGAGGAGCTGGCCGCGGACGCCAGCAAGCGGCTGCGCGAGCGGGGCGCCCGCGAGTCGCGCGAGCTGGAGGACACCCTGCGGCGGCAGCGCGAGCGCGTCGTGGAAGAGCTTGAGCGCCACCAGGGCCGCTTCCGGCAGATCACGCTCGACTTCGACGACGAGGAGCGCCGGCAGCTCCAGAGCAACATGCGCTACTGGCGCATCCGTCGGGAGCAGTTCGACCGCGACCTGGAACGGGAGCCTCCCCGCATCCGGAGGTTCTACGAGGTACAGGCGCAGCGCGTGGAGCCGGTCGGCCTGGTCTATCTGTGGCCGGAGACGAACTGAGCGTATGGCGATTTGCGGCGGATCGTAATACCATCACCTGATGAACGCCATCTCCGTCAAGCTGCCGTCCGAACTGCACGCCACGCTTTCCAGGGAGGCGCGGCGCCGCAACGTCACGCGATCTACCCTCGTGCGCGAGATCATCGAGAACGCACTGGGCGGCAACCAGCCCACGACGACGCCGAGTTGCGCGGAGTTGGCGGCCGATCTCATCGGAATCGTTCGCAGCGGGCGCGCGGACCTGGCGACGAATCCACGTTTGCTCGATGACGCCGTTGTCAAGGACGCCCGCCGTGCCGCCGCCGACCGTCGTGGTTGATGCTGGTCCGATCGTCGCGCTGTTCGATGCCGACGAGGCGCACCACCTCTGGGCGCGCAGCCAGGTCGGCTCGCTCGCGCCGCCCCTTCTCACCTGTGAAGCCGTGTTGTCGGAGGCATCGTTTCTCCTGCAGCGCGTCGGTGCCGACCCGAGCCTGCCGGTACGGCTGGTCGAACGAGGTGTACTGCAGGTTGCTCGTCCGATTGAGCACGAAGCGGATGCGGAGGCCGTGGGCCGCCTGATCCGCCGCTACCGCAAGGTGCCGATGTCGTTCGCGGATGCCTGTCTCGTGCGGCTCGTCGAGTGCACGGACAACGCGTCGGTCATGACGCTCGACTCCGATTTCCTCATCTACCGGCAGGGAGGGCGGCGCGTCATCCCCCTGCTCATGCCGACCTGATCGATGGCCAGGCTCGACCCCCAGGTCGCCGCCCACCTGGAGTGGCTCGGCTTCGTCCGGCCCACCGGCCTCGTGGTGTCGGCGCCGGCCCTGGTCCGCGCCGGGGCCATCCTCGCGCGCGACGCGGAGGGGCAGCAGCGGCTGCGCGCGTGCGTCGCCGAACGCCGGTTCCATCCCGACGGCGAGCCGGCACTGTACCTGCCGGACTTCCGGGCGTTCGCCTCGTCGGTGCTCGGGTGGAGTTTCTCACCCAGGGGCTACGCGGGCACGGACGGCAACCCAGTCCCCGCCGAGCTGGAGGTGCCGCTGCACGACGGCGGCGAGTTGTTGCGTCCCGACTTCGCGGTGCGCGAGCGCGACCCGCGCGAGAACGCGCCGGGCTGGCAACTGCTGGTGCGCGTGCTCGACTCCGGCGAGGACTTCGATCTCGCCGCTGGCGGGGCCGGCCGCCTGGAGATTTCGGCGCACGGCCGGCTGGAGCGGTTGCTGCGCCAGACCGGCGTCCCGGCCGGCCTGCTGTTCAACGGCCGCTCGCTCCGCCTCGTGTCCGCGCCGCGCGGCGAGAGCTCCGGCTGGCTCAATCTGCACGTGGCGGACATGGTCACCACCGCCGGCCGCCCCATGGTGGCCGCGCTCAGGCTCCTCCTCGGGCAGACCCGCCTCCTGAGCCTGCCGCGCGACAAGCGCCTCGCCGCGCTCCTCGACAACAGCCGGCGCTACCAGAACACGGTGAGCGAGCGGCTGGCGGAGCAGGTGCTGCACGCCCTCTACGAGCTGCTCCGCGGCTTCCAGGCCGCCGATGACCTGGCGGACCGCGCGCTGCTGCGCGCGCCGCTGGCCGAACGCCCCGACGACATCTACCACGCCCTGCTCACCGTCATCCTGCGCCTCGTGTTCCTGCTCTACGCCGAGGAGCGCGACCTGCTGCCGGACAGCGAGACGTTCGTGCGCCACTACTCGCTCGCCGGCCTGTACGAGCGCCTGCGCGAGGACGCCGCGCTGCACCCCGACACGATGAACCAGCGCTACGGCGCTTGGGCGCAGCTCCTGGTGCTGTTCCGCCTGTTCCACGACGGCGCCGACGCCGACGGGCTGTGCCTGCCTCGGCGCCACGGCGCGCTGTTCGACCCGGACCGCTTTCCGTTCCTCGAAGGCCGGGGCGCCGGCGCGCGCCAGATCCACGAGCGGATCGAGCCGCCGCTCGTCCCCGACGGCACCATCTACCGCGCACTCGACAAGCTGCTGGTGCTCGACGGCGAGCGCATCTCGTACCGCGCCCTCGACGTGGAGCAGATCGGCTCGGTCTACGAGACGATGATGGGCTTCCGGCTCGAGACCGCCAGCGGGCTGTCCGTGGCCATCAGGGCGCAGAAGAAGAAGGGCGCCGACCACCGTCGATCTCCAGGTGCTCCTCGCCGAACCGGGCCGCCGCCGCGCGCAGTGGCTGCGGGAGCGCACCGACCGCACGCTCACCGACACCGTGCGCAAGCCGGCGGTCGCGGCCGAGACCGTCGCCGACCTGCACGCCGCCCTGCAGCCCGTGATCGACGCCGCCGCCACGCCCGATCTCGTGCCGGCCGGCGCCCTCGTCCTGCAGCCGAGCGAGGCGCGCCGCCGCTCCGGGTCGCACTACACGCCCCGCGAGCTGACCGAGCCGATCGTCCGCACCACGCTGGAGCCGATCCTCGCCCGCCTGCGCGGCCCCGCCGGCGAGCCGCCGCGGCCCGAGGCCATCCTCGACCTGCAGGTCTGCGACCCCGCCATGGGCTCCGGCGCCTTCCTGGTCGAGGCCTGCCGTCAGCTCGGCGACGCGCTCGTCGAGGCGTGGCGCGCCCACCAGGTCGCCCCGGAGTTGCCCGCCGGCGAGGACGAGGTCATCGTCGCCCGCCGCCGGGTCGCCCAGCGCTGCCTCTACGGCGTCGACCGCAACCCCATGGCCGTCGACCTCGCCAAGGTTTCCCTCTGGCTGGCCACGCTGGCCCGGCAGGAGCCCCTGACGTTCGTCGACCACGCGCTACGCCACGGCGACTCGCTGGTCGGCCTCTCGCAACGCCAGATCGAGGCGTTCCGCTGGGACACCGGCAGCAAGCACTCGCAACAGGGCTTCGAGACCACCCCTGTCCGCGAGCAGGTCGCCAAGGTGGCCGAGTTGCGCCGTCGCATCCGCGAGGCCGGCGCCGAGGTCACGGACTGGGACCTGCGCGACTGGTGGGACGAGGCTCGCCATGAGCTCGACAAGGTGCGTCTTTTCGGCGACCTGGCCATTGCCGCGTTCTTCGAGGGCGCCAAGCCGAAGGAGCGCGAAGCCAGGCGCGCCGAGTACGCGGGTGCCGTCCTCGAGGGCCGCGCCGACGAGTTCCGTGGCATTCTCGCCGAGCGCCGCGGCGGCGACCCGCCCCTCGCGCCGTTCCACTGGGAGCTGGAGTTCCCGGAGGTGTTCGAGCCGGCACGTCCGGGCTTCGACGCTATCGTGGGCAACCCGCCGTTCGCCGGCAAGAACTCGGTGGCGGCCGGGAACGTCGCCGGCTACCCCGACTGGTTGAAGCAGGTCCACGCCGAGAGCCACGGCAACGCCGACCTCGTGGCCCACTTCTTCCGCCGCGGTTTCGATCTCGTCCGTCACCGGGGCGCCTTCGGCCTGATCGCCACCAACACCATCGCCCAGGGCGACACCCGCGCCAGTGGCCTGCGCTGGATCTGCCAGCACGGCGGCGAGATCTTCTCCGTCCGCCGCCGGGTCAAGTGGCCGGGTCTCGCGGCCGTCGTCGTCAGCGTCCTGCACGTCGGGAAGGGTTCGGTAACGGACCGCAAGCAGATCGACGGCCGCGACGTTCAGCGCATCACCGCCTTCCTGTTCCACCGCGGCGGCCACGACGATCCCGTGCGCCTCGAGGCCAACGCCGGCAAGAGCTTCGTCGGCAGCTATGTCCTCGGCATGGGCTTCACGTTCGACGACACCGATACCAAGGGGGTCGCGTCGCCGCTGTCGGAGCTGCAACGGCTCATTGAGAAGGACCCGCGAAACCGCGAGGTCATCTTTCCGTACATCGGCGGGCAAGAGGTGAACACCAGCCCGACGCACGCGCATCACCGGTACGTGATCAACTTCCGCGACTGGCCGTTGCGGCGCGAGGATGTGGAGGCGTGCGGCACAGCAGAGCAGGGAGGTATCGAGGGCTCGGGCAGCGGGCCCGCGACGTCGGCGTCGTCGTGGGCGGGCGCAACAGACGAGCAACGGCGGGCGTGGCTGCAGCGGGGAAGGGTGCCGTTCGACTATCCGGGGCCGGTGGCGGGGGATTGGCCGGGGGATTGGCCCGAGGTGTTGAGGATTGTGGAGGAGCGGGTGAAGCCCGAGCGAATGAGGCTCGGCGATAACGGTGGTGCTCGTCGCCGAAAGGAGAGGTGGTGGCTGTGGGGTCGTTATACGCCGGCGCTGTTTCGGTCGAGCGCCGGGTTTGAACAGGTACTCGCGACGTCTCGGGTCAGCGAGAACATAGCGTTCGCGTTCCTGCCGGCCGGCGCCGTCTACAGCGAAAGGCTGGTTCTCTTTCCACTCAATAGTCACACAGTCTTCTGTGTTCTGCAGTCGCGGATTAACGAACTCTGGGCTCGTTTTTTTGGTTCGTCGCTCGAAGACCGTCTGACTTATACGCCATCGGACTGCTTCGAAACCTTGCCTTTCCCCAGTGCCTGGGAAAGCGATCTCACCCTCTCGAAAATAGGCCGAGGGTACTACGAGTTCCGCGCCACCCTCATGGTCCGCAACGACGAGGGCCTGACGAAGACCTACAACCGTTTCCACGACCCGTACGAAGACCATCCGGACATCGCAAGACTTCGGGACCTCCATGCTGCCCTGGACCGCGCCGTCCTCGATGCCTACGGCTGGACCGACATCCCCACCGACTGCGAGTTCCTCCTCGACTACGAGATCGACGAGGCGGCGTGGGGCAACCGCAAGAAGCCGTACCGCTACCGCTGGCCCGACGACGTCCGGGACGAGGTGCTCGCGCGGCTGCTGGAGCTGAACGCGGAGCGGGCGGCCGCCGAGGCGCGTGTCGGGAGCGCCGGTCGCGTTGCGCGCCGTTGACCGCGCGCGCATTCTGCGGCGTCTGCGGAGCGCGTTGTTCCTGCCGTCGACCGATTGGTAGCACGTCCGGGCCGCGCACCGGTCCGACGATCACCACGCGCCCAGCGGATCGGTTGCCATGCCCAGCGGTCCGTCCGCTCTGCCCCTACACGCCGAATTGGCGGAGGTGATGGTCCAGGTGCCTCCAGCAGAGCAGGCCCCACTCTGGTCCGGAGACCTGACCGAACACGGGATGGGTCCCCCAGGAACCGTCCGGGCTTCTGGCGCCGACGCGGTCGACCAGGGCATGCAGCGTCGCCACGTCCTCTCGCCACTCGCTCGGTGCTGTCGTCATGAACTCGGGAGAAGCGCCGATGCGGGCCCTGGGCCAGGGCACGGCGTGAACCAGCAGGCGGCGACCCAGCCTGAAACGCAGCAGTCCCGGATCTATCTCGACCTCGCGGTCACCGAACCTGAGCGCCAACCGCCGCCGGCGCGCTTCGATGTCGCCGAGCGCCACGCGCAGTTGATCGGCAACGTGGCAGACCAACTGCGTCGCACGCATCGTTCCCCAGAGAGGGACGCTCTCCGGCGAGAGGCGGTCGACCCGGGAATGGATCCCCGCGCGCGCGGCACCGTTGAAGAGGGTAGGGCTCAAGGCGTCCCGACCGTAGCACGCGGTGGAGGCGACTTCAAACGCCCTGATCGGGCTGCTGCCTCGAAGTCGGCCGCCACAGGACGCTGATCGCCCAGTCGACGTCGAGGCGCTCGCCCCGCCACGCGGGCGTCGCCGTGTGCGGGCCGATCCGGACGCCCGCCTGGGCGAGGCGTGCCGTCACCGGCGCCAGCGGTGCGTCCGTCACCGCGGGCAACGGCGGTGCCTCTGGCAGCGGCCGGCCGTCCGGGCGGACGAACCGCACCTCGCCTGCGGCACCGAGAACGACGCGGAAACCCTCCTCGTGCACCGCCCTATGGTGCCGGCGGCACAGCAGCACCAGGTTGTCGAGTGCCGTCTCCCCGCCGTGCGCCCAGTGGCGTATGTGATGAACATCGCAGCGCGTCGCGGGGCAGCCTGGGAACCGGCAGTGCCGGTCGCGCGCCGCCAGCGCCCGCCGCAGCGCCGGCGAGATGGTGCGCGTCCTGCGGCCCACGCTCAGCACCTCGCCCGCGTGACCGTGCCGCATCGTGACCTTCGCGGCGTCGCAGGCCAGCCGTCGGGCCGTCTCCGCGGAGACGTGGATGCCGCCCGCCTCGTCGAGCGCGGACTGGCCGCCGGCCGCGGTTGGGCAGGCGGCGCGCGGCCCCGCCGCGGGGATTGCCGGGCCGGAAAGCGGCGGCGCCGGCTTGGCTGCCGAGGCGTGGTCCGCGTTGGCGGTCGCGCCGGCTGTCGCCGGGGGACGCCGCTCGTACGTTCCCGCGGGAACGTACGAGGCTGGCGTCTCGCGGCTGTCGGCCTTCGCCGCCCCTGCGGTGTCGTTGCGGTCGCCGGGACGCGCCCGCGTCTCGGCTGCCTCGGGTTGGTCGCCCGCATCCGCCAGGGCGTCGGCGTCCACGTGCACGACCACCTGATACCGATCGCCGGCCGTTCCCTTGTCCAGCCCGCCGGCCAGCGCGGCTTCCGCGATGGTTCCGAGGGCGTCGGCCCTCCGCTGGGCGACGGTCGGGGCCAGACCATCCGCGGCGTCCCTGGCGGCCCCGTCGGGATCCACCGGGCTCGGCGCGGCGTCGAGCGCTGCCTCCAGCGCGCGTCGCAGCACCGCCCCCACCTCGGGCATCAGACGGCCCCGAACCACCACCATGCCGTCGTCCACCCAGGCGTGCAGCCCACGCGACTCGTGCCGGTGCCGGTCCTCCGCCGCCTCGGCCGCGCGGTCCACCCGCCGCCACGTGCGGACCACCTGCTCGACGTGGGCCGCGGTCCCGGCCAGGGCGACGTCGAGCAGTGCCTCCTCGTTGTCGGGCGTGGCCACGCGCGTGACGGCGCGGACCTTCGAGTAGGAGACGGCGCCGCGCCGCATGGCGGCGCTCAGCCGCGGCAGGTCGGCCAGAGCGCGCGCCACGCGCACGTGCTCGCGGGCCGCGCCGGGCGCGAGGCCGATGCGCCAGCTCAGCCAGTGGGCGCAGGAGGCGAAGCCTTCCCAGCCGGTGCGCTCGTCGAACTGGCGGATCAGGACCAGCAGCTCGTAGGTGGCCGCCTGGATGCGGGCGGCCGCCTCGGCGATCCGGTTGCCGAGAGCTTCGTTGTCGGACGCGGAGACAGGGGCCGGCAGGGCGGACGATGCGACGGGAACGAGGTCGGAACCAGCGGACATGGATCCATCATAACCCCCAGTTTTCCAACGGCTTGTACGGCCGCAGGGCCGTCGATCGGGCGGCTTCGCGGCGCCGTTCCCTCCGCGGCCGGCGAGAGGCCGTCAGCGGCCGGCCAAGCGCTTCGACGGGCATGTCTGGCGCGGGTCTGAGTCGAAGGCGACGCGCCTCCAAAATGGGTGTCAAGAGGAAATTGCGTGCGGGATGAGAAAAGTGGCTGTTCGCGGGATGGGCCGGCGAAGCAGTCCTATGCGCCTGTCCGTTGCAATCGAAGATCCCGCGTGTGCTGCGCGCGGAGCGCGCGGTCGCCATCCTGTTCCCGATAGACGACGAGGCACTGCTCGAGCGCGGCGCCTCCCGCCGACTCGAAGGCGCTGGTCCAATGCTCGATGCGCTCGCGGATCGGCCTGAAGGCCTCGCGGATCGTCTCGACGTGCCGTATCCTGGCGGGTAATCCGCCACCGAACCACATGCTGAATTGACTAGGAAGATGGTAGGACCTGACCTCGGATAGCTCGTCCTGCAGCGCCTTGTGGAAGCCTTCGATGGGATCCTCGTCCAGCAGCGCCCTGAACGTGTTGCTGCACTCCTCGACCTTTCTGCCCAGCTCCTCCTGGCGCCGCCCCGCGAATCCCGGATCGTCCTGGAGCGTCAGATACAGACGGAGCGCGTCGGCGCGAATGTCCATGAGACTCGACAGGAAGAACAGGTTGATGTCCGACACAGCGATTCTGGCGTCGTTCTCCGAGCGTATTTCCCGCCGGGCGAGGTGTCCGAACTGGTAGTGCAGCCGCTTGAGCTCGCCCCGCGCCTGCACGAGCTCCGCCCTCATGGCAGCGGTGAACCGCTGGCTGTGCTCGAACTGCGACCGGATTTCATCGAGTTGCTTCGTCGCGCTCTGGAACGTCGCGTAGGCCTCGGCCTCCATGAGGTGGCGGACGCGCTCCAGGATCTCGGCGAGCGCTCCGAGCGTCGTCTGCAGCCGGTCGAGGCGCGCGCCGGTGATCATCGACGAGACCGTCATGAACAGCATCACCGGCGCCACCACGGGCAACAGGGCGCTGCTGGCGGCGACGAACGGTGCCTGCGCGACGATCCCGGCCGGCCCCATGACGGCCGACCCGACCCCTGCGCCGATGGTCATCAGCGTCGCGGGATTGGCAGTTGCCAGGAAGACGTTGCCGGCGAGGAGTGACGCGGCGGCCGTGCTGCCGGCGCCGAAGAGCGGTTGCAGCCAGGCGCTCTCGATCGCGCCGCCGGACTCGAAGGGAGGGCGCCCCGGATCCCACGACTTGCGCAGAGCCTCGCTGACGTCCAGGCCCAGGTCGACCACCGCGATATCCGGGTGTCCCTCGTGCGTGAAGATCTGCCCCACCGGCTCGCGCGGCGGCTCTTGTCGAAGACCGAGAATCTCCACGGTGTCCTCCAGCTTCTTTCCGAAGACGAAACGCGACGCCGCCGGA
>CAYGCV010000027.1:0-20898 GCA_964348425.1 uncultured Vicinamibacteraceae bacterium
GCCTACAGCCCGCTGACCAACACGATGTACTTCCCGCTGCGCAACACCTGCGCGCGGATGATGACCGTGACCAGCTCCGAGACGCTGCCCCTCGAGCTGTACTCGCTGGCCGTGCGCAACCAGATCGCGCCGGGCACCGACCAGGTCGGCACCGTGCAGGCCATCTCGGCCGAGACCGGCGCCACCGTCTGGAAGCACGACCAGCGCGCCGCCACCACCTCGCTCGTCACGACCGGCGGCGGCCTGGTCTTCGGCGGCGACGCCAACGGGCGCTTCCGCGCCTTCGATCAGGAAACGGGCGAGGTGCTGTGGGAGATCAACATCGGCTCCTCGGTCTCCGGCTTCCCGATCACCTACGCCGTCGACGGCCGGCAGTACGTCGTGGCCAGCACGGGGACGGGCAACCCGATGTCCTTCCTCCCGCTGACGCCCGAGCTGCGCCCGAGCATCGGCAACAACATCTTCGTCTTCGCGCTGCCTTGAGCCTGACTGCATCGACCCTGACGGCCGCGTCGTTGGCCGGGGTGCCGCCGAGCGCGCAGCGCGGGTCATGCTTCGAGTATGAAGACGGCAGTCTCAATTCCTGACGAGACTTTCGACCAGGTCGAGCGTCTGGCGAAACGTGAGGGAAGGTCTCGGAGCGAGGTTTACAGCGCCGCTCTGCGCGAGTACGTGGCGCGTCACGCGCCCGACGAAGTCACGGAAGCGATGAATCGCGTCTGCGAAGAGGTCGCCGGCGACGCCGACACGTTCGCGACCGTCGCCGGAAAGCGCGTCCTGGAGCGCGTCGATTGGTGATCTCGCAAGGGGAAGTCTGGTGAGCCGACCTGCCGGCGCCGGTCGGATCGGGCCCCGGGTTTCCGACGGTCCCGGGTCTCTCCGTGGTGGCCTGGTGGGCCGCGCACGGGCATAATGTGAGGCAACGGGGCCGGAAAATACAGCTACCGAACGGGGGGACCCAATGAAGACATGGATTCGCAAGGTCGGCGTGCTCGCGTTGACGGGGGCGGCCTGCATCGCACTGGCATCCGCGCCCGCCGCGGCCCAGCAGCCCGGCGACGGCTGGACGGTGCCGCGCACCGCGCACGGGCAGCCCGACCTGCAGGGCGTGTGGGCCAACAACAGCGTGACGCCGCTCGAGCGGCCGGATGCATGGGCCGACAAGGCGACGTTGACCGACGAGGAGCTGGTCCAGTTGCAGGCGGCCGCCGCCGAGGTGACCGCGAGCGGGCTGGACGCCCAGTTCGGCGACCAGTTGGTGCTGGCCGCGATCGCCGGGGTCAGCGACGCGGATTCGTACGACACCACGGGCAACTACAACCAGTTCTGGCTCGCCGACCGCGACTTCGACCACAACCGGACGTCGCTGATCGTCGATCCGCCCGACGGCAAGGTTCCGGCGCGGACGGCCGACGCGGTGAGCGCGGGCCGCGGACTGCCGCCGCCGATCATCGCGCCCAAGGCCGATACGTGGGCGGACCGCCCGCTGAGCGAGCGCTGCCTCACCTTCGGCGTGCCGAACCTGCTGGCCGGCTACAACAGCTATTCCCAGATCCTGCAGACCCGCGACCACGTCGTCATCCTCATGGAGATGATTCACGACGCGCGCATCATCCCGATCGACGGGCCGCCGCACGTGAGCGACGACATCCGCCAGTTGCACGGCGACTCGCGCGGCCGCTGGGACGGTGACACGCTCGTGGTCGAGACGACGAACTACTCGGCGCTGGGGGCGTTCTGGAGCGCCGGCGAGGGGCTGCGCATCACCGAGCGCTTCACGCGCGTGAGCCCCGATACGCTCCACTACGAGATCACCTTCGACGCCCCCACGACCTGGACGGAGCCCTGGACCGTCCTCATCCCGCTGCGGCAGAGCCCGGATCCGCTGTTCGAGTATGCCTGCCACGAGGGCAATCTGGGCATGGAGGGCATCCTGTCCGGCTATCGCGCCGAGGAAAGGGCTGCCGGCGACGGTTCCCGGTAGGCGCCGCCGCGGCGTGCCGTGCGACACGGGGAGCGATGCCGACGCGACTGCCACGAGGCGATGACTCAGGGCGCCGCCTAAGCACGCTCCGGTCGGCCCGGACCCAGCAGCAGGCGTACATCTTCCACGATCAGGTAGAGCGACGGTACGAGCACGAGGGTGACGGCCGTGGACGCCAGCACCCCGAACGCGAGGCTGACGGCCAGGGGGACGAGGAACTGCGCCGGCTCCGACCGGTCCAGCGCGATCGGCATGAGGCCGCAAAAGGTCGTGAGAGACGTGATCACGACGGGTCGAAAACGCCGCTGCGCAGCTTGCGCGGCGGCGTCGAAGGCATTGCGGCCCGCGGCGCGCAGTCGGTTGGTGCCATCGATCAGCACGAGCGAGTCGTTGACCACGACGCCCGCCATGGCAACGATGCCGAACAGGGACAGCAGACTGATCGGCAGGCCGAACGGCACGTGGCCGAACAGCGCCCCGACGATGCCGAACGGGATTGCGCTCATGATGATGAGCGGCTGCGTATAGCTGCGGAAGGCAACCGCGAGCAGGCTGTAGATGGCCAGCAGCCCGCCGCTCAGGGCGACGACGAGCTCGTCGACCGTTTCCCGTTCTTCTCGACTCTCGCCCTCGAGATCGTAGCTCAGGCCCGGATACCGCTGCACGAGCGAACGCAGCTCCCCGCCGGTCAGCTCGCCGAGTATCTCGCTCGCGTTGCCGATGTCCTCGTTGACCATCGCCGAGACGGTGATGACGCGCCGCCGGTTCGTCCGGACGATCTCGCTGAAGCCCCGTCCCTCTTCGACGAAGGCGGCCTCCCGGAACGGAATCTCGCGCCCGTCCGGCGTCCGGAGCATCACCTTGTCGATTGCCGACAGCGTGCGGCGGACCCGGTCGGGGTAGCGAACCATGACTTTCAGCTCGTTGCGGCCCCGCGTGATGCGGAGCGCTTCGGCTCCGTAGAACGCGGAGCGGACCTGAACCGCGAGGTCGGTCTCGGTGATTCCCAACGCCCCGGCTTCGGGTCGCAGACGGAGCTTCAGCTCGCGTTTTCCCTCGGTGTGCGAGTCGACCACCTGGCTGACGCCCGCGTAGCTTGCAAGCGCCCGCTTCAGTTGCTCCGCGGCGGCAGTCAGCGTACGAAAGTCGGGGTGCGCCAGCTCGATCTCGATGTCCGCCCCCACGTCGTTGGTCTCGGCCGAGAACTCGATCCTGTCCACACCGGCCATGTCGGGGATCCTGTCGCGCCAGTCGTTGGCGAAGTCGAAAGCTGACGTTTCCCGCTGCCCCGACGGCGCCAGAAAGAAGCTCACCTGTGCCAGGTGCGAACCGGCATCGCCGTCCTCCTCCTCCTCCAGGGTCCCGCCGACGAGGATCGCGGAATGCCGGAGGTCGCTCTCGCCGTCGACCCGGCCGGCATCGTATTCCTGCATGAGATCCAGGCCGATGTCGAAAATGCGTTGCGCCGCCTGGCTCGTCTCGTCGACGGACGCGCCCGGATTCATCGCCAGGCTGACCTCGACGTCGTCGTCCTCGATGGACGGGAACAGACTGAACCGGAGGAAGCCGCCCCCGACCAGTCCCGCGCACAGCATGACCAGGCTGAGCGCCACCGCCACCGTGAGGTAACGCTGCGTCTGGGCCGCGAGCTGCAGTCTTCGGAAGGGTGCCGCAATCAGCCGGGCAACCACGCGATCGACACCCCGTCGCTTTGCCTCGAGTGTTTCCCAGACACGTGCCGCGGATCGCCCGCGGCTGCCCGCGAGGTGGGCCGGGAGAATGAACAGCGACTCCGCCAGCGACGCGAGCAACACGGCGCCGACGACTATCGGAATATCGCCGCCGAGACGCCCCATGGCGCCGCCCACGAAGAGCAGCGACGCGAACGCTACCACCGTCGTGAGAACCGCGAAGGTGACGGGCCGGGCCATCCCGCACGCGCCGTCCACGGCGGCCTGCAGCGGACCGGCGCCGTTCTCCCTCTGGACGTAGATGTTCTCGCCAATCACGATGGCGTCGTCGACGACGATGCCGATGGCGATCAGGAACCCGAACAGGCTGACGAAGTTGATCGACACGCCAAGGGCCGGCATCACGGACAGCGCGCCGAGGAAGCTGATGGCGATGCCCGACGTGACCCACAGGGCCAGGCGTATCTCGAGAAACAGCGCGAGGAGCATGAAGACCAGGATGGCCCCGGCCAGAGCGTTGCGCGAGAGCAACGCGATGCTTGCGCCGAGCTGTTCCGCCCAGTCGATGGCGATGGACAGTCTCACCGAGGCCGGCAGTTGTCGGTTGCGCTCGTCGACGTACCCTTCCACCGCGGCGGCGATTTCGCCGGGTTTCTGCTGTCCGACCTGATAGACCTGCACCAGCACCGCCGGCCATCCGTCGTACATGAACCGTTGATCCGCCGGTGCAAACCCGTCGATGACATGACCGATCTCGCCGAGCAGCACCGTCTCGCCGGACGGCGTTCTGAACACCGGTACGTCGGCGTAGTCGGCGCCGGTGTAGCGCTTCTCGGTGGTGCGAATGAGCACGTCGCCGCCGTCGGCGCGGATGGTGCCGCCGCCGAGATCGAGGGAGGCTTCGCGGACGAGCTCGGCAACCGTCGGGAGGGTCAGGTCGTAGCGGCGCAGGTCGTCCTCCGGGATCTCGATCGAGATCTCGTAGGGCCGGTGTCCGGAGAGCTGCACCATCGTGATCTCGGGCAGCGCGACGAGATCGTCCCGAACACCCTCCGCAATCTCCAGCAGCGCCCGCTCGGTCGTGTCGCCGTAGACGTACAGGCTCACCACCTCGCTCCTGCGCGAGAGGCGCAGGATCTCCGGCCTCTCCGCCTCCGCCGGGAAGGTGCGGATACGGTCCACGGCGCTGCGGACCTCCTCGAGCGCCACGTCCACGTCGCCCTCGTCGATCAGCTCCATGCTGACGGTGCCCACGCTCTCGCGGGCGGAGGAGCGAATGCGCCTGACGTAGTCCACCTCGGCGACGGCGAGCTCGATGGGCAAGACGATCGCGTCTTCGACGTCGGCCGGGGTCGCCCCCGGGTACTCGACGACGACGTCGACCACCTCGGGCCGGGTGTCGGGGAAGACCTCCTGCTTGAGCTGCCCGGCGGCGTAGAGCCCGCCCAGGACGAGGAAGAGCATGAGCAGGTTGGCCGCGACATGATTGCCGGCCATGGCCGCCACTGCGCGCGTCATGGCGACTCCCCGACCTCGAGCGGCTGCAGCGACAGCCCCGGGGTCGCCCCCTGCAGGTTGGTCAGGACCACCTGCTCTCCGGGCTGGAGACCGCCCTCGATCAGCGCGGCGTTCTCGCTCAGCCGCGCCACGGTGACGCTCCGCACGTCCAGCCGCCTCGACGGATCGGCCACCCAGACCGTGTCGTCCGCGCGCAGCGCGGTACGCGGAATGCCAACCACGTTCCGCAGCAGCCGACCCTCTATCTCTACCGCCACGAAGCTCCCGAGACTCAGGAGCGGTCGATGCGGCGTGGCGCCCGAGTAGGGGTCGCGCAGCTCGATGATGACCCGGGCGAGTCGCCCGACGTCGTCCAGCACGCCGACCTGGCGGACAACCGTTCCCCGCCAGTGATGTCGCCTGTCGCCGAGGTTCAGCGTGATCAGCGCCGCGGCGCCCGGGACCTCGAACCAGGCGAGGTCGGCCTGCGGCAGGCCGACCTCGACCTCGAGCCGGTCGGTCGCGAACAGCTCGGCGATGCTCGTCCCCGGACCGATCAACTTGCCGACAGAGATCGACTGCGCGCGCACGCGGCAGTCGAACGGCGCGCGAATCTCGGTACGTTCGAGGTCCAGCCGCCTGAGGTCGAGCGCCGCCTCCGCGGCCGCCACGTTCGCCCTAGCCTCCCGGAGCTGCGGCTCGTGGAGGACGAGCGGGCTCGGGACCGCCAGCTCCCCGCCGTCGCCGGCCAGCCGGGCCATGACCGCCAACCACTCGGCTCGAGCGATGTCAGCGTTCGCCTTCTCCTTCTCTTCGGCGACCTGCGCCTGGGCGAGCGCGGCCTCCGCCTGTCGGACCGCGAGCCGAAAGTCCGTCGGATCGATGCGCGCCAGGACGTCACCCGTGTCGAATACGGCCCCGGCCGCGAGATCCGGGTGGACCCACACGACGCGGCCCTCGACCTCGGGCTCCATCGAGATCTCGTACCGCGGCTGGACCGACCCGTGACCCGTGATGGTCACTCGCCGGTCCACCTGTTCGGCTACCGCGACCTCCACGGGCACGCCCGCCCGCTCGAGCTCCTCCCTGGGCGGCGGCTGCCGCTGGGCGACCAGCAGCCACATGCCGGCCGCCCCGCCCAGCAGGACGGCCACGGGCGTCAGACGCACGACGGCCCGCCGGATGGAAGCACGCATGGCCCGGTCCCTAGCAGTCCTGGTTCGCCGCGGTCCTGGCGATTGGATTCGCTCGCGCGCGGCCGAGCGCCTCGTCCGTCCACGAGCCGCCGAGAGCGACCGCCAGTTGTACGCGGTGCCCCACGAGGCGCAGTCGCGCCGCGATGACTTCCCGCGACGCGGACAGATGGGTAGCCTGGGACACGATGACCTGAAGATAGTCCGTCGTTCCGGCGAGGTACTGAACGGTGGCGAGGCGCAGTGCCTCGCGCGAGCTCTCCTCGAGCTCGATCAGGTGACCGAGCGTTCGCAACTGGCTCGCCTCCTGCGCCAGCGCGTCCTCGACGTCCTTGAAGGCCGCGAGCAGCGCCAGGCGATAGTCGGCAAGCGCCTCCCCCCATGCCGCCCTGGCATGGTCCTCGTCGGCCTTGAGCGCACCGCCGCGAAAGATTGCCTGGTTGACCCCGAGGAACGCACCGGCGACCAAGCCCGCGGGCGACACGGGCGTGTCTCCGGTCGCTCCGCTCAGCAGCGCGGTCAGGCTCACGCCCGGCAGCCGTCTGGCGATGGCCTCGGCAGTCCGGCGATCGGCGGCTTCCATGGCATGGCGTGCAGCACGGATATCCGGCCGCCGCACGACCAGGTCCGCGGGGAGTCCGGGCGCCAGCGGCGCCAGCGCTTCCGGCAGCTCGGCTGCCCCGGTCACCCACCCCGTCTCCGGGTAGCGGCCGAGCAGCACGGACAGCGCATGCTCCACCAGGATCACCTCGCCGTCCACCGCCGAGTGCTGCGACCGGGCGTCGGCCAGCACTGCCTGGGCCTGATATAGCTCCAGGCTCGTCGCCGTTCCACGGCGGTAGCGTCCTTCGACGAAGGCGAAGTTGTCTTCGTAGAAACCCGTCGTTTCGCGCAGCAGCTCCTGCTGCTGGCGCAGGGCAACCAGCGTGAAGTACCGTGCG
Source organism: uncultured Vicinamibacteraceae bacterium (assembly GCA_964348425.1). GTDB lineage: Bacteria > Acidobacteriota > Vicinamibacteria > Vicinamibacterales > UBA8438 > JAAXGX01. Next base: position 7,307 of record CAYGCV010000027.1, read on the forward strand.
GCGACCTGCGCCGAGATCGAGAGCGCGACCGCCCGGGCATCCTCCCGGGTGGCGAGCAGGTCGGCGTAGGCCGACTGCCGGCCGGCTCGCAACTTCCCCCACAGATCCGGCTCGTAGCGAGTCGTGACGTCGATGTACCCGACGCTTCCGCTGGCAGTCTCATCCGACGCGCCGGCGTTGCCTCTGCTGTGCGATCCCTCCGCGACGAGGTCGACCTGCGGCAGGCGGTCGGCGCCGGCGGTCCGCGCCAGCGCCGCATACTGGTCGAAACGGGCGAGAGCGGCCTGCAGCGACAGGTTGCGGTCGAAGACTTCCGTCATGAGTCGATTGAGCGTCGCGTCGTCGAACGCCTCCCACCATCGCTCATCGACGAAGTCGCCGAGCCGTTGCGCCTGGTGGAATTGCGCGGGCGGCGCCAACGCGTCGACAGCCCCCAACCCGGTCCTGACGCTGCAGCCGCCGCACAGACCGACTGCCACGGCAATCGGAACGGCTTCGATGGCCCTTACGACGGTGTCCGAAGTCATGGCGCGGCTCACCCTGCCTAGCCGGCTCCGACCTCCAGATAGCGGCGCCCCGTCAGAACCATGGCGCCGAACCCCAGCCACGTGGCGGCGAGCCAGCCCAGCCCGCCCAGCCAGGGCACCGCGAACAGCAGGTAGAGCGCCAGCACCCCGGTGGCCATCGCCGCGTACGGCGAGGCCTCCGGCCAGCCGGCGCGGGCCAGCAGCCACTCCCCGGCCCAGGCCGCGGTGGGGAGCTTGGCCAGGTACAGCGCCACGCCGAACAGCAGCGTGACGATGATGCCGAGCGGCACGCCGACCACGGTCAGCATCACGATCACCGCGGCAATGGGGACAATCAGGAACGCGCCGAATCCGAGCAGCGCGCCGAGGGTGGTCTCCGCCGCGATCGCCGCCACCAGTTGCCGCACGACGCGCGGGAACAGCGCGACGGCCAGCAGGCCGGCGAGCAGCGTCGACCCGAGCTGCCAACCCCAGAACCAGCTCCGGAAGACGCCGCCCAGCCAACCGCCGTCCGAGTCCTCGTCGTGGACCGGCTGCCGATGGCGCACCACCCCGCCCACCCGCGCGGCCTCTTCCGCGCTCAGGGGTGTCCGCGTCCGATAGTCGAGGTCGCCGTCGATGCGCGCGCCGGGCGCGATCTCCAGCCGGTCGGCCATGACCCTCGCATCGCCGCGCACCGTGCCCCGGACGATGATCTCCCCTGCCGCCACGCGCAGGTTCTCCTCCACCGTCCCCTCCACCTCGACGATGCTGCCGACCGCCATCAGGCGGCCCCTGACGACGGCGTCCTCGAGGAGCTGCAGCCGGTTCCCCGCCGCGACCAGATCACCGTCGATCGTGGAGCCGACGGTCAGTTGATCGCCGGCCACCCGGGTGGCGTCGCCCACCGGGCCGCGCAGGTCGATGGCCCTGCCGGCCGCGATCAAGTCACCGTCGACCTTGCCGTCCACGAGCACCCGCTGCCCCAGCGCCACCAGATCGCCGGCCAGCCGCCCGTCGACGCGGACCACCTCGGCCGTCGCGTAGAAGTCTCCCTCGCGGACCTCGCCGCTCGGAACGGTCACTTCGAGGCCGGCCTCGGCCCCCTGCGCGCCGGCCGGCGCGGGCACGCTCGCGAACGCTCCAGTCAGGACCAGCCCGATCGACATCGCTCGAACCATGTGTCGTCCTCCTGTCGTCGATGCTGCCGTCCTCGAACCGGGGGGTGCAACGCAATTGCGACGGGCGGTCGCGGAAGGCGGGTCAGCGGTCGGGAACGGCCGGTGGGCGGCCGCCCTCACCACGGGAATATCTCGCGCAACTGGCGGGCCCGCCGGCGGGACAGCGGCACCGTGCCCGCGCCGGGGCACACGATCGTGTAGGCGCCCGCGTCGGCCGGCCGTATCTCGGCGATCCGTCCGAGGTTGACCAGACGGCTCCGGTGCGCCCGAAAGAACCGGCCCGCGAGCTGCCGCTCCAGCTCGGACAGGGTGCGCTCGACCAGGAAGCGCCCTGTCGCGGTGCGGGCGAAGACCAGCGCGTCGTCCGCCTCGAACCAGACGATCTCGTCCGGGTCGAGCAGCAGGACCCTTGCGCCGCTACGGGCGCTGATGCGGCCGGGGCGGGGCGCCGCCGCCCCCGGGCCCGCGCCGACCATCCGCCGCAGCGCGTCGAGCTCGTCGAGGATCCGCCGCGCCGATCCCGCGCCGTCGATCTGCTCCCGCGCGCGTTCGAGGGCCCGCGCGAACCGCTCCCGGCCGACGGGCTTCAGCAGGTAGTCGACCGATCGCACCTCGAACGCCGGCACCGCGTAGCGGTCGTAGGCGGTGACGAAGATGACGTGCGGCACGTGCCTGACCCGCTGCAGGACGTCGAAGCCGGTGCCCGCGGGCATCTGCACGTCGAGGAAGCACAGATCGGGCCTGGTCTCCTCTATCAGCCGGACCGCCGCCTCGGCATCGGCGGCCTCGCCCGCGAGCTCGAAGTCGGGATGCGCGGCAAGCAGCCGCTTCACCCGCTCGCGCGCCGGCCGCTCGTCGTCGATGACGACGCAGCGGCGCTTCATGGCGCGCGCTCCGCGGCACCGGGGAACACCGCCGCGGCGGGCAGCGTCAGCCGCGCGCGGGCGCCCGCGCCGCCCGGTCCGGCGGAGAGCGCGAGGGCCGCGCGCGGGCCGTACGACGTCCGCAGGCGGCGGGCGATGTTGCCCAGCCCGTGGCCGTCGCGGATCAGCCCCTCTCCGTCGCGGGAGAGCCCGACCCCGTCGTCGACCACGTCGATGCGCAGCAGCCCCCCGTCGAGGGCGGCGCGGACGTCGACGCGTCCGCCGCCCACCCGTGGCGCGAGCCCGTGTCCCACGGCGTTCTCGACCAGGGGCTGCAGCATCAGGCCGGGCATGCGCACCGCCAGCGAGTCCTGCTCGACATGCCAGCCGACCCGCAGCCGGTCGCCGAAACGGGCCTGCTCGATCCGCAGATAGCCCTTGGTGAAGGCAATCTCGTCGCGCAGGGGAACGGGCGTGGCGTCGGCCGCGTCGAACGCGTAGCGGAACAGGTCCGCGAAGGTCTCCAGCAGCTCCTCCGCCGTGCGCGCGTCCTCCTCGAGCAGCGAGCCGATGGTGTTGAGGGTGTTGAAGAAGAAGTGCGGGTTGATCCGCGCCTGGAGTGCCGCCAGCTCCGCGCGCGCCGCCTCCTCGCGCAGCCGCGCCTCGACCAGACGCACCTCCCGCATCTCGCGCAGCGCATCCTGCAGCCGCAGCCGCATCTCCTCGTAGCCGAGCACGACGCCCCCGACCACCAGGGCGAGGACGCTGTTGAGGACGATGACCGCGACCGCGAGCCGCGGCTCGCGGAAGACGAACAGCGGGTAGGCGCCGAGCACCGCGAGGCTGCCGAGGATGGCGCCCGACACCAGGGCGAGGACGAGCAGCGGGAACCGGAGCAGGCCCGAGCGTCCCCGCAGGCGCGGGAACAGCCAGACGGAGCAGACCATCGCGGTCAGGCCCACGACGTTCGCGAAGAGCACGGAGATCACGAGGATCGGGGGCTCGACGCCGTCACCCTGGAACACGCTCACCCCGGAGCCGACGGCGAGACCGGCCAGGCTGCTGGCCGCGATCCACAGCCCGGCGTGGCGGCCAAGGCGTGCGGCCGTGCGGGAGCGGCTCACCGCACCCTCGCGAGAACGAGCGTCACGTCGTCGTGGGCGTCCACCGGGCCGCTCCACTGCAGCAGGGCGTCGAGCACGATCTCGATGATCGCGGCGAGCGGGCGCCCACGATGGGCCCGCAGCAGCTCGGCGAGCCGCTCCGCCCCGAACTCCTCGTCGTGGGGCGCGGGCGCCTCGGTGATCCCGTCGGTGAACAGCGCCAGCAGGTCGCCCGGGGCCAGGGTCCGGGCGGCCGTCTCGTAGGTCGCGCCCTCGAACAGTCCGATGGGCATGCCGCCTTCGTCGCAACGCGCCGTTTCCTGTCCGCGGACGAGGATCGCCGGCAGGTGCCCGGCGTTGGTGTAGGCCAGGCGGCGAGTCTCGCGGTCGAAGGTCGCGACGAACGCCGTCGCGTAGCGCGCGGCGGAGGACGAGCCGAACAGCGCCTCGTTCAGGTCCGCCGCGAGCGCCCCCGGCGTCTCCGCGGTGGGGAAGCGGCTGCGCACCGAGGCCTGCAGGCTGGCCATGAGGAGGGCGGCGGAAACGCCCTTGCCGGACACGTCGGCGATGACCAGGCCCAGCCGGCCGTCGCGGTCCTGGAGGTAGTCGTAGTAGTCGCCGCCCACCGCGATGGCCGGCCGGCAGACCCCCGCCAGCTCCAGTCCGGCGATGGGAGGCGCCGCCCGGGGCAGCAGCTCGCGCTGCACCTCGCGTGCCACGCTCAACTCGCGCTCGAGCGCATCCCGCTCGCGGAGGACGCGATACGACGCCTCGATCTGGCGGCGCATCCGGTCGTACGTGCCCAGCGCCACCGCGACGCCGGCCGCGAGCACCGCGTTGAACGCCACGAACAGCAGCGCCGCCCGCGGCTGCGCCAGCACGTAGAGCGGATCGATGTTGATGACGAGGGCCGAGCCGAAGATCGTGCCGGACACCACGATCAGCGCGTCGAGCACCAGTCGCAGGGCGCCCGGGAGCCCGGCCAGCAGCGGGAAGACCACCCGCGCGGAGATGTACGCGCTGTAGCCGACGACCTCGGCGAACAGCACGCTCAGGCGCAGGACAGGCCCGAGCTCGACGCCGGTCACGAACGAGGCGCCGGCCGCGAACACGACGCCGACGGCGAGCCAGGCGGCGGTCCAGCCCGCCAGAAAGTGCCAGCCCGGAACGGCCACCGTCTCGACCGGCCGGCCGGGGCCCGGGCCCTGCGTCACGGGGGCAGGCTTAGCCACACTGAACCGCCCCAGAGTACCACGAGCGGTTCGCGGCCCGCGGCGCGCGCGGCTGCGCGTGCACGGCGCGGCGCGAGCCGCGCCTGCTCAGCGGCCGGGCGCCCGGTACTTGACCGTCTTCTTCACCGCGTGGTCGATCTCCTCGGGTGTCAGGAGCGGCGTCGTCCGGATGTTGAAGGCGCCGCTGGCCGTGGCGACGAGCGAGACGGTGGCGGCCGTCGTGTTGTCCGGCAGGTCGACGATCAGGTGTACGTCCCCCTCGCCGAAGCCGTAGTAGAACGCCTCGACGCTGCCCCCGAGCGACTTCATCAGCAGGTTCACCGCGGTGCGCCGCTTCGACCCGCCGTCCTTGAGCAATCCCTTGACCCCGGTATCCGTGAACGAAGCCTGAATGAGGTACTTCGGCAATCCCCACCTCCCCGCAAGGCAAACGCCGACTCTCCCCTCTCCGGCGCCCGGCTGTCAAGCTCGTCCGGCGCCCGCGACGGCGCGGCGGCGCCGGGGTGGTACAATGGCCTCCCTTGACCAGACCCGCAGCAGCATCTGCCTGGACGTGGTGCGCCGTCCTCGTCGCGCTGGCGCTCCCGCACCCGGCGGCGGCCCAAGCGCCGGCCGAGCCGGCGCTTCCCGAGAGCTTCGACGAGCCGATCCCGCTCTACACGTCGTCGCTCGGAACCTTCACCCGGCCGATCTCCTCGACCAGCGCGAAGGCCCGGCAGTACTTCGACCAGGGCTTCCAGCTCATGTACGCGTTCGCCAAGGAGGATGCCGCCCGATCCTTCCGGGAGGCGCAGAAGCACGACCCGGACTGCGCCATCTGCTACTGGGGCGAAGCCTGGGCGTGGGGCTCGTACCTGAACGGGCCGATGCGCCCGGACGAGGCGCCCCGCGCGTACGCCGCCGTCCGGAAGGCGCTGCAACTCGCGCCGGCGCACGCCAGCGCCAGGGAGCGGAACTTCATCGACGCGCTGGCGGTGCGCTACGTCGAGGACTTCGACCCGGACACGCGCGTCGAGCAGGACCGCGCGTACGCGGACGCGATGCGCCAGGTCGCCGAACGGTATCCCGACGACCTGGACGCCGCCACGCTGTACGCCGACGCGCTCTTCCTGCTGGAGCCGCGCCGCGGGACGCGGGACCTCGACGATCCCAACGTGCAGCGCCTGCACGGCGTGCTGGAGGCGATCCTGGCGGTCGACATCCGCCATCCCGGGGCCTGCCACCTGTACGTCCACGCCACCGAGTCGACGGTCCGCCCCGAGAAGGCCGAGCCCTGCACCGAGCATCTCGGCAGCTCCATCCCGGGGGCGAGCCACATCAACCACATGCCGTCGCACACGTGGAACGAGATCGGCCGCTGGGGCGACTCGGTGCGCGCGAACCTGCAGGCCTGGCACTCGGATCAGAAGTCGGAGACCGGGGAGGGACTCGCGATCTATCCCTCCCACAACCTCCACATGCTGCTGTTCGCCGCCTCGATGGACGGCCAGGGCGCCATCGCCATACAGGCGGGCAAGGACTACGCCAAGCTGACCGGCGACACCCTGTACCACGTCCTCACGCTGCTGCGCTTCGGCCGCTTCGACGAGATCGCCGGCGTGACGGCGCGGCCCGAGAAGGAGGTATCGGCCGGCCTGTGGGACTTCGCCCAGGGCTACGCGCACCTGCGCCGCGGCGAGGCCGGGTTCGCCCGCGCCTATCTCGAGCGCGTGCGGGGGATCGCCGGGACGACGGACCAGCGCCTGCGCTTCCATCCGGGCCGGAGCATCCTCGACATCGTGGCCGCGATCCTCGAGGGCGAGATCCTGCGCGACGCCGGCGACCGCGACGGCGCCCTCGCCGCGTTCGAGCGCGCCGTGGAAGTCGAGGACGGCCTGATGTACGACGAGCCCGAGCCGCTGCCGTTCGCGGCGCGGCACTGGCTGGGCGCGGCCCTGCTCGACGCGGGCCGCCACGCGGACGCGGAGCGCGTCTACCGCGACGACCTCGCGGACCATCCGCACAACGGCTGGTCGCTCTTCGGCCTGCAGGCTGCCCTCGCGGCGCAAGGCCGCTCGTCGTCCGACGTCGACGACGACCTCGCCGCCAGTTGGGCGCGGGCCGACACCTGGCTGCGCGCGTCGCGGTTCTGACCACCGGCTGCCGCACGGGCGGGGCCGGAGCCCGGGAGGATGATCCAGCTCGACCACCTCACCAAGCACTATGGGCCGGACGCGGTCGTGCGCGACCTCACGCTCACGGTCCGCGGCGGCGAGCTGCTGATCGTGCTCGGCGGCTCGGGCTGCGGCAAGACGACGACGCTGAAGATGATCAACCGGCTCGTGGAGCCCACCTCGGGTACGGTCCGGCTCGGCGGCACCGACACGGCCACCATGCCGCCGCACGAGCTGCGGCGCCGGATCGGCTACGTGTTCCAGCGCGTGGGGCTGTTCCCCCACATGACGGTTGCCGAGAACGTGGCCGTCACGCCGTCGCTCCTGAGCTGGAGCCCGGCGCGCACCCGGGCGCGCATCGACGAGCTGCTCGCGCTGGTGGAGCTCGAGCCGGCGCTGGTGCGCGACCGGCGCCCGGACGAGCTGTCGGGGGGACAGCAGCAGCGGGTGGGCGTCGCGCGGGCCCTCGCGGCCGGGCCGGCGGTGATGCTGCTCGACGAGCCGTTCGGGGCGCTCGACCCGCTCACGCGCGAACGGCTGCAGGAATCGTTCGTGCGCATCCGCCGCGAGACCGGGCTGACCGCCGTGTTCGTCACGCACGACATGGCCGAAGCGCTGATGCTCGGCGACCGCATCGCGGTGATGCACGCGGGGCGGCTGGAGCAGATCGGCACACCGCACGATCTGCTGACCCGGCCCGCCTCCCCGTACGTACGCGAGCTGATGAACACGCCGCGGCGGCAGGCGGCCGCCGTCGAGCGCCTGTCCGGCGAGCCGACGGCGTGAGCGAGCAACTTGCCCTGTTGCCGGAGTACCTCACCGCGCATCTGCAACTGACCCTGATCGCGCTCCTGCTGAGCGCTGCCATCGCCCTGCCGGTCGGCGTCGCCGCGACCCGGATCGCGCGCCTGGAGCCGCTGGCGCTCGGCGTGGCCGGCGTCATCCAAACCGTGCCGGGCCTGGCGCTCCTGGCGCTGATGGTGCCACTGCTGGCGGCCATCGACCTGCGCAGCATCGGCTTTCTGCCTGCGATCTGCGGCCTGACGCTGTACGGCGTGTTCCCGATCCTGCGGAACACCGTGACCGGCATCAGCACCGTCGACCCGGTGTACACCGAGGCGGCGCGCGGCGTCGGGATGACCCCGCTGCAGCAGTTGGCGCGCGTGGAGCTGCCCCTCGCCATGCCGGTCGTCGTGGCGGGCCTGCGCACCGCGACCGTGTGGCTGGTCGGGATGGCCACGCTGTCGACGCCGGTCGGCGCCACCAGCCTCGGCAACTACATCTTCAGCGGGCTGCAGATACGCAACTACGTGGCGGTGCTCGTCGGCTGCGTGGCCGCGGGCGGCCTGGCGCTCCTGCTGGACGGACTGGTCCGGGCGGTCGAGGACGGGCTGGCCCGCCGGCGGCGCAAGCAGGTGGCGGCGGCGCTGGGCCTGGCTGCTCTCCTGTACGGCTATGCCGGCATCACGCTGGCGGCCGCGCGTTTCGACGATCGCGAGCGCCCGGTGGTCATCGGCTCGAAGCCGTTCACCGAGCAGTACGTGCTGAGCGCCGCCATCGCCCGCCTGGTGGAGCGCGAGACGGGCCGCCGCACCGAGCTCGTGCAGTCGCTCGGGTCGACGGTCGCGTTCGATGCGCTCGCCGCCGGCGAGATCGATCTCTACGTCGACTACACCGGCACGGTCTGGGTCAACCAGATGCAGGGCGGCGGCTCGTTCCCGGGGCGCGCGGCGGTGACCGAGCGCGTGCGCCGCTTCCTCCGCGAGCGGCACGACGTGACGCTCGCGGCCATGCTCGGCTTCGAGAACACCTACGCGCTCGCCGTCCGCGGCCGGGACGCCGAGCGCCTCGGCCTGCAGACCATCAGCGACCTCGCCGCCGTCGCCCCGCGGTTCGTCTTCGGCAGCGACTACGAGTTCTTCGCCCGGCCGGAATGGCCGCCCGTCCGCGACACCTACGGGCTCTCCTTCCGCGAGCTGCGGTCGATGGACGTGTCGCTGATGTATCAGGCGGTGGCCACCGGCGAGGTCGACGTGATCAGCGCCTACGGCACCGACGGGCGGATCGACGCGTTCGACCTGCGGGTGCTCGACGACGAGCGGGGCGCCATCCCGCCCTACGACGCGGTCGTGCTGGCCGGCTCCGGGATCGCGCGCCTCGCGCCGGACGTCGTGGCCGCGGTGGCCCGTCTCGACGGCGCCATCAGCGCCGACCGCATGCGCGCGATGAACTTCGCGGTCGACGAGGCCGGCGAGGACCCCTCCCGCGTCGCCGAGCGGTTCGTCCGGACGCTGCCGTGACAGGCGACGGAACCCCGCTGTCGCCGATCAGCCGGCCGCGTCGAGCACGTCGCAGCGCTCAGGGCGTTCCGCCGGCAGCGGGCGTCGGCGGCGGGAGCGTCCGCGGGTTCGCGTCCAGCATGACGGCAACCCAGCGGAAGTCCCTCGTGTTCTCGAGCGCGATCTTGACCACCATCGTGAGGGGCACCGAGAACAGCATGCCGATCGGCCCCCACACCCAGCCCCAGAAGACCAGCGACACGAACACCACCAGCGCCGACAGCCCCAGCCGCCGCCCCATCAGCGTCGGCTCCACGAGGTTTCCGAAGACGACGTTGATGGCGAGGTAGCCGAGCGCGACCACGCCCGCGCGGGCGAAGCCGAACTGCAAGGCGGCCAGCACCACCGCCGGCACCGCCGCGATGACCGACCCGAGCGTCGGAATGAAGTTGAGGAAGAAGGCCAGCAGCCCCAGCAGCAGGGCGAAGTCGAGGCCCAGCAGCGCCGCCCACGCGCCCAGCAGCAGGCCGGTGGCCGCGCTGATCGTCGACTTGATGACCAGATAGCGCTGCACCTGCCAAGTCATTCGCCGGAGCGGCAGGAACTGCGTCCCCTCGCCGAACGCCGCCCGCAGCTTCGCGCTGAACCCGACCGCTTCCATGAGGATGAAGGCCACGGTCAGCAGCACCAGGAAGGTGTTGGAGGCGAACGACGCGACGGCGCCGAGCGTCCCGCCCAGCAGATCGAATACGCCGCTGACCGGCAGCAGGTCGAGCGCGCGCCAGTCCTGCACCGGGACACCGGTCCGGCTGGCCAGCCTCAGGCCCGATTCGAGCAGGGACTGCAGGCGCGCCTGATAGCGGGGCGCCGCGGCGCCGAACTCGTTGACGGAGCCGCCGACGATGAGGCCGAAGACGCCGACGACGCCCACGGCCGCCAGGATCGTGCACAGCGCCGCCAGGGGGCGCGGCACGTGCCAGCGCTGCAGCCAGCCCATCAGCGGCGCGCTGACGACCGCCAGGAAGACCGCCACCAGGAACGGCAGGACGAGCTCGGCGGCGGCGCGCAGACCGGCCACGACGACCACCAGGCAGGCGGCCGCGACGAGGAAGCGCATGCCGGCGTCGCCGTAGGGATGCTGCGGGTCGCTCATGGCTCGCGCTCGAACAGCGTCAGCGCGAATCGCGATTCCGGCTCGATCCATTGCGCGCGCCGCGCGAAGCCCGCGCGCGCGCCCAGGGCGATGATGCCCTCCGGCTCGTACTTGTAGACGCTCTCGGTCCAGATTCGCTCGCCCTCGGCGAAGTCGACGCAGCAACCCGCGCCCCGGACGCAGACCAACTGGTCGGCGAGGCTCTCGAGATGCACCTCAATGCGCGAGGCGGCGGCGTTCCACACGACCCGGTGCTCGAACAGGTCCAGGTCGAAGTCGGCGTCGAGCTCGCGGTTCAGCCGCACCAGCAGGTTCCTGTTGAAGGCCGCGGTGACGCCCAGCGGATCGTCGTAGGCCGCCACGAGCGCCGCCTCCGGCTTGACGAGGTCGGCGCCGAGCAGCAACCGGTCGCCCGGCCGGCACCGGCGCCGTATCTCGCTCAGGAAGCGGTCGGCCTCCTCGGACGAGAGATTGCCGATGTTCGAGCCGAGGAACAGCACGAGCGCCCGGCCGGCGCCGCCGGGCCGCTGCAGCGCCGCTTCCAGACCGGCCTCGTAGGCGGCCTGGTGCGTGGTCAGCAGCACCCCCCGGTGACGCGAGAGCGCCTGCACCGACTGCGCGAGCGCCGTCTCCGAGATGTCGACGAGATGCACGTCCGTCGGGCGCCCCTCGACCGCGGACAGCAGCATCGACAGCTTGGCCCCGCTGCCGCAGCCGAGCTCCACGACCGTGTCGCAGGCCCCCGGCCCGCGCATGATGGCCGCGGCGTGCGCCGACAGCAGCGCGCACTCGCCGCGCGTGATCGTGTACCAGGGCAGCTCGCAGATGGCCTCGAACAGACGCGACCCGAGCGCGTCGTAGAGGTACTTCGCGGGCACCTGCCTGGGGCGGCGGGCCAGCCCCTCGGCGACATCGCGGGCCAGCTCGACGGTCGGATCGGCGGCCAGCGTCGCGACCGGGCTCGAAGGCTCCTGCATCCGGCTCAGCGAGCGTCGCGCGCGCACCGGAAGGTGGCGTACACGTACGGGTAGTGGGGCCGGAACCAGTTCCGGAAGCTGCGCCTGACCAGGCCGCGGCCCGTGGCCGGCGACGCGCCCTTGACCACGAAGTGCTCGCCGTCGAAGAAGTCGGCCGAGTACTCCGGATAGGACGCCATCGCCGCGAACCCGGGGAAGCCGTGGAACACGGTCGACGTCCACTCCCAGCCGTTGCCGGCGAGGTCCTCGACGCCCCAGGCGCTGGCGCCGGCGGGATGCGAGCCGACCGGGACCGGATCCCAGTGCCGGAAATCGAAATTGCCGCGCGTGGCGTCGGGCGCGCCCGCCCCCCATGGCTGCGGCCGCTCCGCGCCGCCGGGCGCGCCGTACGCCGCGCGGTGGAACTCGGCCTCGCTCGGCAGGCGCAACCCCTTCCAGGTCGCGTAGGCCGCCGCCTCGTCGTGCGTCACGTAGACCGGCCACGACAGGGGCAGCGGCAGCCGCTCGAACATCCCGCGCCACGTCCAGCCGCCGCCGTGCCGCTCCCAGAACAGCGGGTGCTCGCGACGCGCCTCCTGCCGCCGCCGCCACGCGGCGGCTGTCCAGACCTCGCGATTCGCGTAGCCCCCCGCGTCGACGAACGCGAGGTAGTCCTGGTTCGTCACGTTGTGGCGCTCGATCTCGAACGCCGGCACCTCCTGCACGACGCAGGTCGGAAACTCGTTGTCCCAGCCGAAGGGCACGTCGTCGACGTCGCTCCCGAGCGTGGCGCTGCCGGCGGGCACCAGCACCCGCTCCCGCGCCGGCGCCGCACCCCCGAGGACCGGGTCGGCCCCCGCCGGACGCCGCTTCCGCTCGAGCGGCAGCCGGTGCCACATGTACAGCAGCGTCTCCTGATGCATGACCTCGTGCTCGAGCATCGTGAACACGCCCTGGCCCCGGCTGAGCACCGGGTTGGCGTCGCCCTCGATGACACCGTTCTCCAGCGTCTCGAGAATCACCCGGTCGGCCTCGCGGGCGTAGCGCTGGACGGTGCCGCGGTCGGGCCAGTCGTCGATGGCGGAGCGTGCCGCCGCCTGCCGATCGCCCGGGTCGATGCCCCGGGCGAACAGCACCTCCAGGTCGCGGTCGATCCCGGCGTGTCCCAGCCCCTTCTTGAGGAAGCAGTTGACGCTGAACGCGGGAATGTGTCCTTCGTAGAAGACGAGCGGATGCCGCAGGGGAATCGGTCGCTCGTAGTACGCCGCGCCGTCGACCAGCTCGAACAGCGCGGCGGTACGGGCGCGGGTGTCCTGGTACGCGTCGATGGCCGCCTGACGGTCCAGGCGGCCATCGGGCCGGATCTGCGAGTTGTTCATCGGCGGTCTATGGTACCAGGAAGTCGCGGTCGGTATGCTAGTGTTGTGCTCGTCACGTCACCGCATGCTGCGAAAGTGGCGGAACTGGCAGACGCGCCGGACTTAGGATCCGGTGGCCGAGAGGCCATGGGGGTTCAAGTCCCCCCTTTCGCACCAACCGGCCCGCGTCACCCCGGCGGCGTCCACGACCCCCTGTCGACGACATGAAGGCGGAGTTCACGGACCTCAGCGAGACCCGCACGCGCGTCGCGGTCGAAGTGCCGTCGACCGACGTCGATCGCGAGATCGAGCGGCTGTCCCAGCGCTATCGGCGCTCGGCCCGCGTCCCCGGCTTCCGGCCGGGGAAGGCGCCGGCGCGCCTGATCCGGCAGCGGATGCACGATCGGATCCTGCACGAGGTCGCGGAGGGCCTCGTCGAGAAGGCCGTCGGCGAAGCCCTCCGCGAGCGCGGGGTCGAGCCGCTGGAAGCCCCGTCCGTCCGCGACGTCAACGTCGAGGAGGGCCGGCCGCTGACCTTCACGGCCACCTTCGAGACGCTGCCGCCGGTGGACACGGGCGAGTACCGCGGCCTGACCGTGCGGCAAACGCCGATCGAGGTCACCGACGCCCAGGTGGCGGACGCTCTCGACGAGCTGCGGCGGCAGGCGGCGCGCGCCGAGCCGGTCGACGGCCGCGGCGTGGCCATCGGCGACACCGTCACCGTCGACCTCGAGCGGCGCAGCGTCCCGGCCCCGGACGCCGCGTCCCCGGCGGCGCCGCCGGAACGGCACGCGGGCGTGCAGATCGA
>CAYGCV010000028.1:0-20744 GCA_964348425.1 uncultured Vicinamibacteraceae bacterium
CGCGCTGTGCGCGCCCTCAATCAGATAGTGCCGGCCCCGGCACTCCCCGCGTCCGGTTGCGGGGAGTCTGCACGATTTTGCGGCCCGGACTCCTCGGCCAGCCGGGCGTACACGTCGCCGGACGAGACGCCGCCGGCGCCGGCGGCCAGCCAGGACAGCAGGCGGCCGCCGGGGACCCAGGCTTCGAAGACGAAGCGGCGGCCCTCGCCGGGAACGGCGTTGAACTCGTACGGCGCGAGCGCCTCGAGTCGGCGCACGCAGGCGGCGGCGACGTCCAGGCAGCCGGACACGAACTCGAGCGACAGGCGCGGCAGCGGGCGGCTGAGGCCGGCCAGCACCTCGGCCTCGTAGCCCTCCACGTCGATCTTGCAGAAGCCCGGCAGGCCGTACTGCTCGATCAGCGCGTCGAGCGTGGTGACCGGCACGTCCACGAAGCGCTCCCAGCGCACGCGCCGGAAGCTGGCGTTGGCCGCCGGGATGCGCGTCCGCCAGCGGTCGGCCAGCGTCGAGACGGTCGGGGTGCGCTGGCTGATCGCGAGCCGCGCGGTGCCCGCGGCGCGGCCCACGGCCTCGGGCCGCACGGTGATGCGGTCGTTGCGGGCTGCGAGCCGCCGCAGCCACGCCGCGATGCGCGGCTGCGGCTCGAGCGCCACGACCCGCGCGCCGAGCGCCGCGAAGGCCACCGAGCGATCGCCGAGATGGGCCCCGACGTCGAAGACCAGGTCCCCCGGATCCACGAGCGGGCGATACAGGCGGCGCAGTCCGCGCTGGCGTCCCGGCCGCCAGTAGACGACGAACGAGCGCAGCAGCCCGAGCCACTCACGCACGCGTGCGGTCCCGCGGCCGCAACGGCGGCCACATGCGCGACAGGACGTTGTCGCGCCCGAAGAGCTGCTGGTGCACGGCCGCGCCCACGTGCACGGCGACCAGGGCGGCCAGCAGGTAGCCGGCGAAGGAGTGGATGATCCGCATGACGTGGGCGGTGCCGGGGATGCCCGTGACGAGCGGCGGGATGCCGAGCGCGTCGAGCATCTCGATGGGGTAGCCGTCGCCCACCGTGCGGATGTACCCGCTCACGGGCAGCACGACCAGCAGGCCGTAGAGCACCCAGTGCGTGCGCGCGGCGATGCGCCGCTGCAGCGGCGGCAGCCCCGCCGGCAGCGCCGGCACCGGATGCGTCAGCTTCCAGAGGAGCCGCGCCGCCACGACCAGCAGGAAGATGCAGCCGAGCCCCTTGTGCAGGATGAACAGCGCGTCGTTGAGGCTGGGAACGGCCTCCATCGTCATCGCGACCCCCGCGGGAAGCTGGACGAGGATCAGCACGACCGTGAGCCAGTGGAGCAGCCGGGCGCCGGTGCCGTAGTCGGGTGCCGTGTCGTTGGTCATCTGTCGGCCCTCATCCGCCCGCGGCGGTCGCGGCGCCGGCGCCGGGGAGCGGCGCGCTGAACGCCCGCACGAACCAGTCGCGGAAGGTGTCCATGCGGGCAGGCGGCTGCGCCGGGTCCGGCCAGGCGCCTGGCGCGTACCCGCGCTCCAGGAAGGGTGCGAGGAGCGCCGCGTCGCCGCTCAGGACGTGCACCGGCACGGCGCGGCTCGCGCCCGTGCCGGTGACGAGCGGCGCGGGCTGGTGGTCGCCGAGCACGATCAGCAGCGTCCGGTCGTCGACGTAGCGCTCCGCGTACCCGGTGACGACGTTGATGGCGTAGTCGAGCGCCAGCGCAAAATGCTCCCGCACCCGGTCGTGGTCGAGCCAGAGCTGCTCGGGCGGCTCCCCGGCGTCGCGCCAGGGCCCGAACACCGCGCCGTCGCCGATGCCCTCCCAGTCGTCGAGCACCGGCAGGATGGGCGTCCAGGGCGCGTGGCTGCTGATGAGGCCGAGCTCGGCGAACAGCGGCCGGGCGTCGCGGGCGGCGGCGCGCCGGACGCGTTCCAGGTACGACCACGTGAACTGATCGGGCATCGTGACCCAGTTGAGGGGCGGGCCGCGGTAGTCGATGTCCTTGCGCGCCAGTATCTGGTCGTAGCCCAGCCGCTCGCCCTCGGGCCAGGCCAGGGTGTTGGCGGGCATCAGCGCGACCGTGCGGTGCCCGGCGCGCCGGAAGTCGTCGATCAGCGTCTCCCGGCCGCTGGCCACGAGCAGGTCGTAGCGCAACTGGTTGTCGACCCACAGGCCGCTGGTCAGCGACAGGTGCGAGAACCACGACTGGCCGCCCTGCGTGGGCGCGACCAGCGTGCCGGTGGCGAGCTGCAGCCCGGCCGCCGCCGCGCGCGCCCCTAGCTCGTCCAGCCGGGGCCGCATGACCGGCGCGTAGCGCGGGTCGTCGAGCGCCGAGATGCCGTACGACTCGACGAAGGCGAGCAGCACGTCCCGCTGGCGCAGGCGGGAGAGCAGGCCCGGCACGTCGGCGTAGTCCGCGGGGGCGGCCGCGATCGCCGCCTCGAACGCCTCCTGCTCGCGCACCATGCGGGCGAGGTGGCGCGCCTGCGCGGTCGCGATGTCCACGAGCGGCCACGCCGTCCGCTGCGCGAGCCCCGGCGGCGCGTGACCGGCCAGCCCGGCTGCGGCGACGACGGCAAGCGCGATGCCCACCGCCGGGAGACGCCGGGGCGCTGCGCCGCCGGCGGGCGCCAGGGCGGCCGCCACCAGCCAGACCGCCGCCCCGACCGCCAGCGCGCCGCCGGCCAGCAGCAGCAGCGCCCGGGTCAGGCCGAAGGCGCCGGTCATCAGGCGGTACACGGAGCCGGCCAGGTGCAAGTCGAGGTAGAGGTTGAGGGGGCGGCCCAGGCTCTGCTGCGCAACTGCCTCGGCGCACATGAGCAGGCTGGCGAGCACCAGCGCCGCGCCGGCGCCCGCGGCCAGCGCCAGGCTCCAGCGCGTCCGGGGCAGGGCGGCGAACGCGCCGGCGGCGACGACCGCCTCGAGCGCCAGCCAGGCCGCCCCCGCGCCGCCCGGGAGCAGCCAGTGCGGCGCCAGGAGCACGACGTTGACAACCGGCAGGGCGATCAGCAGACTCAGGAGCCTGCCCGCGGCCCCGCTGCGGCTACCCATGAAGCTCGGCTGCCTCATCCCTCTCTCGTCGGTGCTGCGCGCCACGCTGCCGCTGATCGTCGCGGCCGCCTGCGACGCGCCGCTGCGGCCGGACACCACAGTACCCCAGCGGGACGCGGCCGCCAACCCGTCCCCGGCCCCGCCGCGCGCCCCCGTGTCCGCCGCGACGCTGTTCGGCGATGTGACCGCGCGCGCAAGGGACCTGGCGCGGGCCGCGTATCGGCCGCCGGACACCGACCTGCCGCCGGCGCTGGCGGGGTTGGACTACGACCAGTACCGGTCGATCCGGTTCCGTCCCGAGGCGGCGCTCTGGCGGGGCGCCGCGCGGTTCGAGCTGCAGCTCTTCCACCCCGGCTTCATTCACCGCGAGCCGGTGCGCCTGCACCTGGTGGAGGAGGGCCGGATCACCCCCGTGCCGTTCGACGCGACGCTGTTCCGCTACGAGGGGCGGGCCGCGGCGGCGGCGGGTGCGGGCCGCCCGCACCTCGGCTACGCGGGATTCCGGATACACTACCCCCTCAACGACGCCGCCATCAAGGACGAGGTGGCGGTGTTCCTGGGCGCTTCCTACTTCCGGCTGCTCGGCCGCGGTCACGTGTACGGCCTGTCGTCGCGCGGGCTGGCGGTGGACACCGCGCTCGAGAGCGGAGAGGAATTCCCCGTGTTCCGTGAGTTCTGGCTGGTGCGGCCTGCGCCCGAAGCGATGGCGGCGACCTTCTACGCCCTGCTCGACAGCCCGTCGGTGACCGGCGCCTACCGCTTCGAGCTCGAGCCCGGCGGGGGCACGACGCTCGGCGTCGACGCGCGTCTGTTCGCCCGCGCCGACGTCGCCAAGCTCGGCGTGGCGCCCATGAGCAGCATGTTCCTGTACGGCCGCGACGGGCTGGCGCGCTTCGACGACTTCCGCGCCCAGGTGCACGACTCGGACGGCCTGCTCGTGCACACCGCGGCGGACAAGTGGATCTGGCGGCCGCTGGGCAACGGTCCGGACGTGCAGGTGACCACCTTCCCGGGCGGGACGCCGCGCGGGTTCGGCCTGGTGCAGCGCGACCGGCGCTTTTCCGACTACCTCGACGCGGAGGCCGGCTACCACCGGCGGCCGAGCGAGTGGATCGTGCCGCTCGACGGCGACTGGGACGGCGGACGCGTCGAGCTGCTCGAGTATGCGGTCGGGTCGGAGTTCAACGACAACATTGCGGCCTACTGGGTGCCCGACGAGCCGTTCGAGGCCGGTGACGCGCGGCGCTACCGGTACCGCATCGAGATGTTCGACGACCGGCTCGCGGCCCAGCCGCTGGCCGCGGTCGAGCGCACGCGCAACGGCTGGGACGCGCTGCCGGGCGCCCACGATCCCCCCCCGCGCAGCCAGCGCCGGTTCGCGGTCGACTTCGCCGGCGGCGTCCTGTCCGCGCCGGACGCGCCGCGGCCCATCGGCGTGCTGGAGGCGTCGGCCGGCGAGGTCTCCGACCTCGTCGTGCACCCGCTGCCGGACGGCGCGGGCTGGCGCGCCTCGTTCCGGCTGGCGCCGGCCGGGCGCGAGCCGGTGGCGCTGCGGCTGTACCTCGTCCGCGACGACCGGCGCCTGTCCGAGACCTGGAGCTATGTCTGGCATCCCGACCACGTCCAGCCGTGATGGCGGGCGCCCGGGCTCCCGCCCGGAGCTGATCCGGCCGCCGCTCGGGCGGGCGCGGCGCTGGCTGTTCGCCGGGCTGATCGCCGCCACCGCGCTGATCGGCATCGCGATGATGCTCGACATCATGCGGGCCGGCGGCGTGACCGGCCTCGAGGTCGTGATCCTCGCGCTGTTCGCGGTGACGTTCACCTGGATTGCCATTCCCTTCTGGAACGCGGTCATCGGGTTCGGGCTGACGGCGGCGGGGCGCGACCCGCTGTCGCTGGCGGCGCTGCGGCCCGCGCCGGAGGACGGCCGGCCGCTGGCGAGCCGCACGGCGCTGGTGATGCCCATCCGCAACGAGGATCCGGCCCGCGTGACGGCCGGCCTGGCCGCCATGCTGCGCTCGCTGGCCCGGACCGGCCACGCCGGCGGGTTCGACCTGTTCCTGCTGAGCGATACGACGGATCCGGCGGCCGCGCGGGCGGAGGAGGCGGCGTGGGCGGCGCTGCGCGACCAGCTCGATCACGTGACCGGCCTGCACTACCGGCGGCGGTCCGCCAACGCCGGCCGCAAGGCGGGCAACATCGCCGACTTCTGCCGGCGCTGGGGCGCGCGCTACGAGTGCATGGTCGTGCTGGACGCCGACAGCGTCATGACCGGCCCCGCCCTGGTCCGCCTCGCGCGGGCGATGGAGGCGAACCCGCACGCGGGCCTGATCCAGACGGTGCCGATCCCGGCCCGGCGGGCCACGCTGTTCGGCCGGCTCATCCAGTTCGCCGGCTGCCTGTACAGTCCGGTGCTGGCGGCCGGGCAGAGCTTCTGGCAGACCGACGCGGCCAACTACTGGGGGCACAACGCCATCGTCCGGATCGCGCCGTTCACGGCGCACTGCGGCCTGCCCGTGCTGCCGGGCCGCCCGCCGTTCGGCGGCGCCGTGCTGAGCCACGACTTCGTCGAGGCGGCGCTGATGCGGCGCGCGGGCTGGCACGTCTACCTGCTGCCGTCGATCGCCGGCAGCTACGAGGAGGCGCCGGAGAACGTCGTCGACTACGCCAAGCGCGACCGCCGCTGGAGCCAGGGCAGCCTGCAGCACCTGCGCCTGCTGGCCACTCCCGGCCTGCACCTCGTGAGCCGGCTGCACTTCCTGCTCGGCGCGGCGGGCTACGTCTCGTCGCTCGTCTGGCTGCTGCTGCTGCTGGCCAGCACGCTGTACGTCCTGGCCCCCGCCGCCGGCGGAGCCCCGCTGGCGTCCGTCCCCGGGGCCTGGGGCGGGGGCGGCCCGCCGGTGTCGCTGCTGGCGGTCACCGGCCTGCTGCTGTTCGTCCCGAAGCTGCTGGCGCTGGTGCTGGCGCTGGCCGGCCGCCGCACGCAGTTCGGCGGCGCGGCCCGGCTGCTGGCCGGCGCGCTGCTCGAGACGCTGTTCGCCGTGACCCTCGCGCCGCTCATGATGATGCTGCACACCCGCTTCGTGGCCAGCGTGCTCACCGGGCACGACGTGCCGTGGGATGCGCAGGTGCGCGAGGGCCGCATGCTCGGCTGGCGGGAGGCGGCGCGCAGCGTGGCCTGGACGACGGCGGTCGGCGCCGCGTGGGCCGCGCTCACCCTGTACTACGCGCCGGTCTTCTTCCTGTGGCTGACGCCCATCTTCGCCGGGCTGCTGCTGGCCGCGCCGCTGGTGCGCTGGACGAGCAGCCGCCGGCTGGGGGAGTGGACCCGGCGCCGCGGCCTGTTCCTGGTGCCGTCCGAGATGCGGCCGCCGGCCGAGCTGCGGCCGGCGCCGGCGGCGGAGCCGGAGCTGCCGGCCGCGCCCGGGCTGCCGGCCGTGCCGGCGTCCGAGGCGCCCGGCCCCTACTCGGCGGGGTAGAGCGCGATGCGGTCGCCGCGCACGCTGCCGACCCAGATCTCGTCGTTCACCTGCAGCGCCGCGGTCGCGGTGGAGAAGGCCCCGGTCGCCGGCGCGTCCACGACGTCCGTCACCGCCAGCGTCTCCGGGTCGACGCGCGCGACGTGCGACGACATGTCGTCGCACAGGGCCTCGATGCACTCCAGGATGCGGGCGAGCAGATCGGGCGCGTCGTGTCCCGCCGTGAGCAGCGTGCCGTCCGCCTGCCAGCGGATGTTGTCCGGGTGGAACGCGAGCTCGGCAGTCTGCTTCTCGACCGGGTCGCGGCCGCGCGACAGCCGCAGCACCTGCCGTCCTGCCCAGAGGTTGACGTACAGCCACTCGCCGTCGGCCGACGCCTCGATGCCGTTCGGCCCGGCCGATTCGCTGCCGGGGACGATCGACCAGCCGCCGGCGGGGCTCCATTCCCAGACGACGCCGTGCGACCCGGCGATGTCGATGTCCTCGGGCGCGACCGGCTCCGCGGCGGCAGGGGTCTCGCCGGCGTCCGCTGCCTCCTCGCCGTCCGCCTCGTCGTCGCCGGCCGCGGCCTCCTCGCCGCCGGGCGCGACGTAGCCGGCCGGCACGAAGGGCGCGGTGGCGGCGAAGCCGCCGCCGGGCAGCGGGCTGACCGAGTTCAGCGTCATCGCCTCGGGCGCGACGACGCAGCCGATCCAGGCGAAGCCGGGGGTCGGCGAGACGGAAACGGCACCCTGGTAACGCGTGTCGATCTCGAAGATCTCGATCGATTCGCGGAACCCGTGGTGGACGACGTAGAGGTGGTACAGCCCCTCCTCGACGAGCCGCAGGTTCAGCCCGTGGGCGTTGAACTGATCGCCCTCCGCGGGGTCGATCGGGCCGGGGCAGTCCGGGTACGCGTCGGCATCGTGCCGCAGCCGCGGATTGGGGGTCGGGTACACCTGCAGCCGCGTGCGGTCGCGGTGGCTGATGAAGTGGATGCCGCCGCCGCCGCCGTAGCCCGAGGCGACGATGAAGTGCGTGTCCGGAATGGCGATGACGTCTTCCGGGTTGATCACGCCGCAGATGTAGGCGACGTCGCCGTCCGCCTCGCAGTCGGCATTCGGCACCGGGAGGTCGCCGCTCGATCCTCCGCAGGCCGCCAGCACCACGACCGCCGCCAACAGCCACCGCTGCATGGGTCCTCCTTGTCGTCCGTCCCGGGGCAAATGTATCACGCGCTGGCTTCAATCAGACGGGGCTGCGCCCCGAACCCCCGGCGTCCGCTTGCGGGGACCCCTTCGCCCCGCGCCGCTCCCGCCGAGGCGCGCTGTGCGCGCCTTGCGGCGTTACAGGAGCTGGGACAGCAGGGTGCGGGCGGGGACGGCCCGCGGGCCGCCGGGGGCCGCGAAGCAGTCGGCGTCCGCGTAGTCGGCGTCGACGACGACCTGGAACGCGAAGGGGGCGCCGAGCTGCGCCTGGTGGTAGGCGAGCGCCGCGCCGACCGGCGCCTGCCGCCGCCGCACGTCGGCGAGGAACCAGGGCCGGCCGTCGCGCGCCACCACGAAGTCCACCTTGCGCCGCTCCTTGTCGCGCAGGTAGCCGAGCTCGAACCGGCCCAGACCCAGATCGCTCCAGCCCTCGACGGCCTTGAGCAGGTGGCAGGCGACGAACGTCTCCGCCCGGTCGCCCTCGTCCGGGATGTCGCCCCAGTCGCGCAGGAACCACCGCGGCTCGCGGCGCAGCGAGCGCCGGACGCCCCGCCACCAGGGCCGGATCAGGAAGCCGAGGTGGAGGTCGCACAGGGCGGCCACCCAGCGGCGGAGCGTGTCGACCGCCACCCCGATCTCCGCCGCGCGGGTGCCGTACACGAGCCGGCGCGCCGACGTGCGGGCGAGGCGCTGCCCCAGCAGCGACATCTGGTCGCGCTGCCGGACCTGCGTCAGGTCGCGGATGTCCTCCCGGACCAGTTGCTCGACGCGCCGCGCCCGCCAGCGCCGGCTGAACCGGCTGTCGCGCCTGAGAAAGGGCTCCGGATAGCCGCCGTGGCGCCACAGCGCCTCGAAGTCGGCCGCGTCGCCGGCCGCGGGGGGGCGCGTGACCCGTTGCGGATCCGGCAGGTCCCGGCGCACCGTCTCGGCGACCGAGAAGGGATGCATGCGGTAGGCGAGGTGCCGCCCCGTCAGGCGGTCGCGCCCGCGGTCGGCGTCCATGCGGCCGCTGCCGGCCACGATGAAGCGCAAGCGGTCGCCCCGGGCGTCGTCGAGGCGCCTGAGCAGCGGTTTCCAGCGCGGGAAGCGGTGCAGCTCGTCGAAGAGCACCACGGGGAACGTCTTCGACAGGCGGTCGGCGCCGAGTCCGGCGGCGAGGCGGGCCGGGCCGGCCAGGACCAGCTCGCGGTCGGCGAGGTCGTCCCAGTCGCAGCGGGCGTCGGCGTGACGCCGGCAGGTGACGGTCTTGCCGACGTGCCGGGGTCCGCTGACGAGCGCCATCGCCCGGCTCGTCAGGAAGTGCTCCAGCAGCACGGCGTCGTAGAAGCGGGGGACGGCCTCCATTTTGCGTCCGTTATCGTGTTAATCGTATAATGGTCGAGACTGTTCTATGTTATATCGTATTTTGGTCAAAAAGATGTGGTTCTCGATCAGGCTTGTCCGTGACCTGCAGTCCGGCGCCGCGGCCTGCCTGCTCGCGCTCGCACTCGCGCTGCCGGCATCTGCCGCGGCCGGCACCCGCCCCGAGGCGTTCGGCGGCGCCGCGGCCGGTCAGGCCGGCGGCGCCGGCGGCGACGGGTGCGCGCCGTCGCTCGCGCTGGGCGGCGTCGGCGTCGCGGCCGGCGCGCAGTTGCGGCTGACGGGCAACCAAGCCAATTTCGGCTTCCACCAGCGGACGATCGGGAGCTCGCCGCCGGCGACCGACTTCCTGAACCAGCGGCTGCGCGCCTGGGTGAACGTGCACGACCGCGAGTCGTGCCGCTACGGCGCGTACGTCCAGGTGCAGGCCGGGCACTTCGAGCTGGGCAGCGGCCGCGAGCTGCTGAAGACGTTCGGCGTCGAGCCCGGCCGCCTCGCGGGCACGGACCAGGCGGGCGTGGCGCTGCGGCGGGGGTTCCTGTGGTACAAGCCGACGCCCAACTCGCTGCTGCGGGCCGGCATCCTGCCCTGGGAGGACCGCTTCGGCGAGCGGCCGACCTTCGGCGACCCGCTGTGGGCCGTGGACCGCTACGACACGTCGCAGGCGCCGCTGGCGAACTCGGTCTGGGACTTCAACGTCGGCGGCGTCACGTTCGAGGCGACCGCGGCGGACGGCTGGCACTACGCGCTCGGCGCGCTGCTCCTGCAGCGCGAATCGCGCGCCGGCGACGGCGACAACTGGCTGCTGACGGCCGACCTCGATCGGGCGCTCGGCTCGTCGCTCTGGGGCGTGAGCGTGTACTACTCGCGCGACCGGGCCGGCAACCTGTACTGCGCGTTCGGCGGCCCCGCCGCGACCTACGGCCATGCGCCCGGCGAGTTCATCCGGCGCGGCAACGCCCTGTGGATCGGCGGGCGCGGCCATATCGATCACGGCGGCGGGTCGACCTCGCTGTTTCTCATCATGAACCGGGGCGAGACCCCCGACTACGACTGGTCGCACGCGGGCTGGGCCGCCAAGGCGGCGACCGCCGTCGAGGCGGGCCCCGGCACGGCGCATCTGCGGGTCCTGTACTCGACCGGCAACGACGGCGGCGATCCGCACCGCTCGGGCGAGTTCCGGACGATCGCCCAGAGCGCCCGCGACAACCGGGGCGCGCAGGCGTACTGGAGCCTGCTCGGGCTGACGTCGCCGCGCGGGCCGTCGGACGGCAACGACCTGGGCATCGGGCTGCAGAACGACGGGCTCGGCCTGCTGACCCTGCAGGCGGGCTACGAGCAGCCGCTGGGCGGGCGCTGGACGGCGCTGCTGGCGGCCGGCTGGCTGCGCGCAGACGAACCGCATCCGCTGAGCGGATCGCCGGACATCGGGACGGAGCTGCTCGCGGAGACGCGCTGGCAGATGGCGTCGCTGCTGGCGCTCGACGTCGGCGGGTCCGTCCTGCTGACGGGGGACTTCTTCAAGGCCGCCCCGGCGGGGCCCGCGCCGGCGGCGCTCTACGAGATCTACACCCGCTGGCAGCTCGAGTTCTGACCCGCCGCCGGGACGGCCGGTATCTGCCGACCTCGCGCCGACGGTAAGATGTGCTGTTCGGCATGCGCCGGCGACGAGCCGGCGGCGGCGGCGGAGCCCGATTGCGAATGATTCCAGGATCGAAGCGGCGGCCGTCGTGCGGCCGCCTCGTGCCGGGCCTGCTGGCCGCCGCGTTCGCCGCCGGCCCGGTCGCCGCGGCGACGCCCTGCGAGACGGCAGGCAACCCCACCGCGGGCCAGGCGGCGCCCGCCGCGGCAGACCCGGCGCCGGGCACGCCCGACCCGCGGGAGCTGCCGGGGAGCGCGGTCGCGGCGGATGCGGGCCGCGCCGGCGGCGGTTTGCGGGGCGGCGGCGCGGCGTGGCCCCGTCCCCCGGACGTCGTCGTCCGCGACGAGCAGGGCCGCGTGACCGTCCGCGCCGTCAGGCTGGCGGCGGGGCTGCAGCTCGACGGGCTGCTCGACGAGCCCCTGTACGACTGCGTGCGGGCGATCGGCAACTTCGTCCAGTTGATGCCCGACGAGGGCGCCCCCGCCAGCGAGCGGACCGAAGCCTGGATCGCGTTCGACGCGGAGAGCATCTACATCAGCGCGCGCGTCTGGGACTCGGCGCCGGCGGCCGACTGGGTGGTCAACGAGATGCGGCGCGACACGCCCCAGCTCCGCGACAACGACGGGTTCTGGGTGGTCCTCGACACGTTCCACGATCGGCGCAACGGCCTCGGCTTCTACACCAACCCGCTGGGCGCGCTGGGCGACTTCGAGATCAGCAACGAAGGGAATCCCAACGGCGACTGGAACCCGGTGTGGGACGTCCGCACGGGACGCTTCGACGGCGGCTGGACGGTGGAGATGGAGATTCCGTTCAAGTCGCTGCGCTATCGCCCGGGGCCGGCGCAGGTCTGGGGCGTGCAGTTGCGGCGCACCATCCGCCGCAAGAACGAGCTGGTCTTCCTGACGCCGCTGCCGATCTCGGCCGGACGCACCGGCATCTTCCGCATCTCGCAGGCGGCCACGCTGGTCGGGCTGGAGGTGCCGGCCGGCGTCAGCCGGCTCGAGATCAAGCCGTACGGCATCGGCGGCCTGACCACGGACCTGGCGGCCACGCCGCCGCGGCGGAACGCGGGGGAGGGCGCCGCCGGGCTCGACGTCAAGTACGGCCTGACGCAGAACCTGACCGCCGACCTGACCTACAACACGGACTTCGCGCAGGTGGAGGTCGACGAGCAGCAGGTCAACCTCACGCGCTTCAGCCTGTTCTTTCCCGAGAAGCGCGAGTTCTTCCTCGAAGCCCAGGGCATCTTCAACTTCGCCCGCGGCGCCGCCGACGGCGGCCGGCGCAACACGGGCCTGCGGCAGGTGGGCGGGGGCAATCGCC
This sequence comes from uncultured Vicinamibacteraceae bacterium, assembly GCA_964348425.1. Taxonomy (GTDB): domain Bacteria; phylum Acidobacteriota; class Vicinamibacteria; order Vicinamibacterales; family UBA8438; genus JAAXGX01. The sequence goes on from CAYGCV010000028.1 coordinate 12,043, forward strand.
GCGCCCAGAACGCCGGCAACGCGCCGACGCTCTTCTACTCCCGCCGCATCGGCCTCGAGGGGAGCACGGTCGTCCCGATTGTCGGCGGCGGGCGCGTCACGGGCAAGGTCGGCGACTTCGACGTCGGGGCGCTCAACATCCAGACCGACGCGGAAGCGACGTCCGGCGCCCTGCCGACGAACTTCACCGTCGTGCGCATCAAGCGCGACATCCTGCGCCGCAGCAGCATCGGGGCGCTGGTCACGAGCCGCTCGGTGTCGGTCGCGGGCAACGGCTCCAGCCGGGCCTACGGCGCCGACGCCACCTTCTCGTTCTACGACAACGTCAACTTACTCGGCTATCTCGCGAAGACGAGCACGCCCGGCCGCGACGGTGAGGATCTGAGCTACCAGGGCCAGTTCGTCTACGCCGGAGACCGCTACGGGCTGCAGGCGGAGCACCTGGTCATCGAGGACAACTTCGTGCCGGAAGTGGGCTTTCTCCGCCGCAGCAACTTCCGGCGCTCGTACGCCACGGCGCGCTTCAGTCCCCGCCCGGACGCCCTCGAGGCGGTCCGGCAGTTCCGCTTCGAGGGCAGCTTCGACTACATCCTGACCGCGGACACCGGGTACGTCGAGACGCGCCAGACGCAGGTGGCGTTCCTGACCGAGTTCGAGAACAGCGACCGGCTGGGCGTGTCGGCGGCGGACAACTACGAGCTGCTCGTCGCGCCGTTCGAGGCCGGGCCCGGCGTGACGCTGCCGGTGGGCGGCTACGGCTTCCGCGACGTGGAGCTGCTGTATGCGCCCGGCGCCCAGCGGCGTCTCAGCGGCGAGCTGCGGGTCCTGCTCGGCGAGTACTTCAACGGCAGCATCCGCTCGCTGACGTTCAGCCGCGGCCGGCTGGAGCTGACGCCGCAGCTCTCGGTCGAGCCGACGCTCTCGGTCAACTGGATCGATACGCCGCACGGCGCGTTCCGCGCCGATCTGGTCGTCTCCCGCGTGACCTACACGTTCACGCCGCGCATGTTCTTCAGCGGCCTGGTGCAGTACAACTCGAGCACCAACACCGTCAGCAACAACCTCAGGCTGCGGTGGGAGTACACGCCGGGCAGCGAGCTGTTCGTCGTCTACACCGACGAGCGGCACGCCGACCCGTTCCGTCCGGACCGCTCCTACGGGCTGCGCAGCCGCGGGCTGGTGTTGAAGGTGAACCGGCTCTTCCGTCTGTGAGCCGTCGCCGGCCGGCGCGGACGACGCTCACCCTGCCGGCCGACGGTCCGCGGAGCTGGCATCCGGTGGACGCACGCCGGCGGCGAGGCGGCGCCACAGGGGGACGAGCGCAACGCCGGCGGACAGGAGAACGGCGATCCAGGCGGCGCGCCAGGGGAGCCAGACCGGCGGCGGCGCGCCGGTGAGCCAGGTGCCCGCGCCGACCAGGAGGCAGAAGACCGAGGCCGCGCAGGCGGCGGTTGCGGCGGCGCCGCGGGCCAGCCGCCGCGCCCCGGCGGCCGGCGCCTCGCCGGCGGCCGCGGCGATCGGGCCCCAGAAGCCCGGCGGCTTCACGCGCGCATGGAACGCGACCAGGCGCGCCCGGTCCTCGGGCGGCGCGAGCAGGGTGGCGGCCAGCGCGCCCGAGGTCGCCAGCGCGGCCATGAGCAGCAGGCGCGCCGCCTGGGCGTCGTCGCCCAGCACCGTCATGAGGATCGGCGCGGCGACCAGGGAGACGAGCGCCGCGGCGATCTCGGCCCAGGCGTTCACCCGCCACCACAGCCAGCGCAGCACGAGCACGACCCCCATGCCCGCGCCCATCAGCAGGCTGGTCTGCCACGCCTGGTTGATCGACGTGAGCTGGGTCATGACGAGCAGGGCGATGGCGAGGATCGCCACGTTGGCGCCCCGCGCCACCCGCACCAGCGCCCGCTCGTCCGGATCGACGCCCCGCCACGCCTGGCAGACGAACCGCTTGTAGATGTCGTTGGTCCAGTACGACGCGCCCCAGTTGAGGTGCGTGTCGACCGTCGACGCCAGGGCGGCCAGCATGCCGGTCAGCATGAGCCCCAGCAATCCCGGGGGCAGCAGCTCGGCCATGCCCCGCACGTAGGAGGCCTCGCGGTCGGCCTGCAGCAGCTCCGGGGCCAGCGCCGGGTCGGGCGGGAAGAGGACCAGCAGGCCCAGCCCCAGCGGGAGCCACAGCAGGCTGCGGACGAGCACCTGCGTGTAGGTGAACACGACGGCCGCCGTCCGCGCGTCCCGGTCGCTGCGGCAGGCCATCGTCCGCTGCGCCAGGTAGCCGCTGCCGTCCGCGTTGAGCTGGATGAGCCACAGCAGGCCCAGCATGCCCAGCACGGCCGGCGCCGCGTTGCGGGCCCGATCGGGGGTGAACGCGAGCACCTCGTCCGCCGTGAGGCTGGCCGCACCGCCCGCGGCGAGCTGCGCGCACAGCCGTTCGGCGATGCCGGCGAGCCCGCCCGCCTCCGCAACGACGAGGGCGGCGAAGGCGGCCGTTCCGGCCAGCATGACGGCGATCTGCACGATGTCGGTCGCGACGACGCTCCGCAGTCCGCCGCTGGCGGAGTACGCGGCCACGACGGCCAGCAGCGCCAGCAGCGAGATCAGGTTGCTGGCGGTCGTCGTCCAGACGGCCGGGTCGTCGGGCCGGCCGGCCGTCAGGGGCACGCCGATCCAGGCGGCGAGGTCGACGACCGGCTCGAACAGGCCGGGCGGGAGCCACTGGTCCCAGAGCAGGAACGGCTCGGCGATCCGGACGGCGGCGAACAGCACCCAGGCGAGCACCGTGCAGTTGAGGACCGTGCCGAAGTAGACGGCCTTGACGCCGCGCAGCACGGCCGCCGCGCGGCGGCCGTAGCGCAGCTCGCTGAGCTCCGCGTCGGTGAGCACGCCGGCCCGCCGCCAGCTCCCCGCCAGGACGAAGCCCATCAGCAGGAACGCCAGCGCGTAGATCCAGAGCTGCCACAACGCGAAGATGCCGGCCGTGGCGATCAGGCCGGTCACGAGCAGCGGCGTGTCGGCCGCGAACTGCGTCGCGGCCATGCTCAGCCCGGCCTGCCAGCCGCTCAGGCTGCGGCCGGCCAGGAAGTACTCGGCGAGGTTCCGCGATGCGGCGCGCCGGTTGCGGACCCCGGCGCTCACCGCGTAGAGAACGAAGGCCGCGACGATCGCGAGGTCAATCGCCGCCATGCCGGCTGATTGGAGACGCTACGCCAGCGCCAGTCCGGCGTACGCCGCAAAGTGCCTGAAGTCGCGGTCCCTCGTGATCAGCGGCAGCCGGTGGTCGATGCAGGTCTGGGCGATCAACGTGTCGGCCAGGCGCGCCCGCAGCCGGCGGGCCAGGATCAGCCCGCGGGTTGCCGCGGCCCGCGTCCAGTAGCCGGCGTGGACGTCGAGGACCGGCAACTCGCCGAGCAGCCGTGCAACCCGGTCGTCAAGACCCGGGCTGCTCAACATCTCGGTCAGCACGACGGGCGGGAGCGCCACCTGGTTCATGGCGAGCCCCTGGTCGAGCCAATCCACGTCGTCGCCCGCGTCCCCGCCGAAGTAGGCGATGAGGGAGCTGGAATCGACGGCAATCAATCACGGTCCTCCCGCAACCGCTCGAGATCGACCGGGACCGGCACGCGTCCGCGGAGTGCCCGAATCTGCCGGTACGCCTCCGCGGCGGCTACCAACTGCAGACCCTCCCGAACGGTCGCCGTGATCCCCCGGCCGGTTGCTCGGCGGGCGCGTTCGAGCAGGTCGGCGGGCACGTGGACGGTGATCCGCTGCGTCGAGTCCATGCCGGCCAGGATACCATAGCCCGATAGCATAACTGCGTATGGCAACCGGCCCCGGGGATTCGTCCACACGGCCCTTGCGCGGTGGGCACGCGGGGCGGGGAACCGGACCGCACCGCCGCACGTAACGGGTGTATGAAGGCGTTATATCATTTCGCTGGGGAACTGACCCGAAACCGCCGCAGTCGAGAGTGAGGACACCCATGTCGAAGACCTGGAAGCTGGCCGGTCTGCTCGGGCTCGCCGCGGCCATCGCCATCGCCGCGCCGCAGCCGGCCGCCGCCGCCGAAGCGGTGCCGGACGATCCGACGTTCAGCAGGGACATCGCCCCGATCCTGCAGCGGAGCTGCCAGAAGTGCCATCGGCCGCAGGCGCTCGCCCCGATGTCGCTCATCGCCTACGAGGAGGTGCGGCCCTGGGCGCGGGCGATCAAGTACCGCACGGGGCTGCGCGACAAGCCGGGCGTCATGCCGCCCTGGTACATCGAGAAGAACGTCGGCATCCAGAGGTTCAAGGACGACTGGTCGCTGAGCGACGACGAGATCGCGACGATCGCGCGTTGGGCGGACAACGGCGCGCCGCAGGGCGATCCGGCCGACATGCCGCCGCCGCCGCCGTTCATCGACGTCGATGACTGGGAGATCGGCGAGCCCGACCTGATCGTCTCGTCGCCCTCCTTCGAGGTCAAGGGCAGCGCACCGGACTGGTGGGGCAGCCTGGGGCAGTCGCCGAGCGGCCTGACCGAGGACCGCTACGTGGCGGCCATCGAGTACAAGGAGCGCAACGACCTGGACCGCGGCGTGCGGTCGGACACCGTCGGCGGCCTGTTCGTCGTGCACCACTCGGCGCTCTACACCATGGCGGAGAGTGACGATCCGGCGGCGGCCACCATCTGGCCGGTGCACGAGGTGGGCCGCAACGCGGACATCTTCGACGAGCAGGCCGGGCGCCTGCTGGCGGCCGGATCGACGCTGCTGTTCCCGTCCACGCACCTGCACTCGAACGGCACCGACACGCGCGCGCACATCGACGTCGCGTTCAAGTTCCATCCGCGGGGCTACGAGCCGGAGAGGCAGATGGAGCTGCTCTTCGTGGGGAACGGCCCGGACCTCGACATCCGCCCGATGGAGTCGGACCAGCGCGCCGACGCCTACTTCACGCTGCCCGAGAACGCCAAGATCAGCGTCTTCGAGCCCCACATGCACGCGCCGGGCGTGCGGATGTGCCTCGAGGCGGTCTGGGGCACGTCGGTTCAGACGCTCAACTGCGCCGGCTACGACCACAACTGGGTGCGCGTCTACAAGTACGCCGACGACGCGGCGCCGCTGCTGCCGAAGGGGACGATCCTGCACCTGACCGGCTACTTCGACAACTCGCCGGCCAACCCGAACGTGGTCGATCCGCGCAACTGGTCCGGCTCGGGCCACCGCTCGGTGGACAACATGTTCATCAACCTGATGCAGGCGCTCTACCTGAACGACGAGGAGTTCGCCGCCGCGGTGGCCGAGCGCGAGGCCGCCATCGCGGCCGGGGGCGGCCCCGACATCGGGTGCCTGGTCTGCGGCGTCGACGACGCGCCGGCCGCGGCCGTCGGCGGCAACAACTGAGGGGCGCGCCATGAGGATCAGCGCCGCGGGTTTCGGGCTGCTGCTGCTGGCGTCGCTCGCGATGCCGGCGTTCGGGTTCGCCCAGCCGTCGTACTCGACGGGACAGACGATCGCGCCCGCCTACGAAGGCTGGGAGCAGAACGCCGACGGTTCCTTCAATCTGGTGTTCGGCTACATGAACCGGAACTGGGAGGAAGTGATCGACGTGTCCGTCGGGCCGGGCAACAACATCGAGCCGGGCGGCCCGGACCAGGGGCAGCCGACGCACTTCTACCCGCGGCGGAACCGCTTCGTGTTCCGCATTCGCGTGCCCGCCGACTTCGGCGACCGGGAGCTCGTCTGGACGCTGACGACCAACGGCCGGACCGAGCGCGCCTACGCCACGCTCAAGCGCGACTACTTCATCGACGACCTGGTGATCCAGGCCAACTACGGCGCCGGGGGCGGCGCCGGAACGACCCCGGAGCTGGCCGACAACGCGGCGCCGACCCTCGCCATCGAAGGCGGCGAGGCGCGCACCGTGCGCGCCGGGCAGCCGCTGGAGCTGGTCGCCGTGTCGACCGACGACGGCAAGCCCCGCGCCCGGTCGATGCCCGCCTCGAACCCGCGCCACCCGGGCCGCTTCACGACCGACACGGCCACGGGGCACCGCCTGTCGTGGTTCGTCTACCGCGGCGCCGGCGAGGTGGTCTTCGATCCGCCGCAGATCAAGGTCTGGGAAGACACGCGGGATACCGGCCAGTCGCCCTGGTCGCCCGGCTGGGTGACCCCGCCGGCTCCCGAGGGCGGCCGCTGGGTCGCGCAGGCGATGTTTGCCGAGCCCGGCGCCTACGTGCTGCGCGCCATCGCGCACGACGGCGGGCTGGCCACGATGGCGGACCTCGCTGTCACCGTGACGCCCTGAGCTCGGGCGTCGCCCTTCCTTCCCCTTTGCCGGCGCCGGCCCGCGGACACTCCGGGGGCCGGCGCCGGCCGGCCGTTCCTTTCTCCCGGCCGCGGGCCGGCGTATGATGCTGTGCACCAGCATCGATCCGACGCTCGGAAGGAGCTCTGCAACATGACGAGAACGCTGACGCTGCTCGTACTGACCGCGGCCTTCGTGCTGCAGGGGGGCGTGGCCGCGCCCCGCGCCCAGGACTGCGAACCCGTGGGCGACGTCGAGTTCATCTGCGGCCAGGTCGGGCCGGAGGACCTGGTGGCGGTGCCCGATACCCCGTGGGTCCTCGTGTCGAGCTACCCGGAGGGCAGCGGCGGGCTGCGGGTGGTCGACACGCGCGATCTGAGCTCCACCGTGCTGCTGCCGGCCGCCTCGCCGCGCGAGCGGTTCGACAGCGCCACCTACGACTCGTGCCCCGGCCCGGCGCCGATCGACAACACGCACGGGCTCTACGTGGCCCCGGGCGATGGCGCGGTGCGCACGGTGTACGCCGTGCACCACGGCAACCGCGAGTCGGTGGAGGTCTTCGAGCTCGACGTCAGCGCCGCGCCGCCGGCGCTGACCTGGGTCGGGTGCGCGGTGGCGCCCGAGCCGCTGAACCTGAACTCCGTGGTCGCGCTGCCGGAGGGCGGCTTCGCGGCCACGAGCTTCCGCAACCTCGGCGGGCCCATCGAGCCGATCATGACGGGCACGCTCTCGGGCGCCATCTGGGAGTGGCACACCGGGACCGGCTGGGAGATGGTGCCGGGCAGCGAGACCTCGGGGCCGAACGGCATCGAGATTTCGCCCGACGGACGCTGGTTCTACATCGGCGCCTGGGGCACGCAGACGTTCGTCCGGCTGTCGCGCGGGCAGACACCCATCCAGCGCGCCGAGGCGGCCGCCGAGTTCCGGATCGACAACCTCCGGATGCAGCCCGACGGGTCGATTCTCGCGACGGGCCAGGGCAGCAAGGGCATGCCGATGACGACCTCGAACGTGGCGCGGGTCGATCCGCGGACGCTGGAAGTGGAGGAGATCATCCGCCACCCGTACAACGACGCGTTCAGCTCGGGGACCACGGCCATCGAGGTCGGCGACGAGATCTGGGTCGGCTCGGTCCAGGCCGACCGCATCGCCCGCTTCAGGGTGCAGTAGTCATGAAGGGGTCACGAATCGGATACGCCCGGCGCGCCGCCGTCTCGGCCGCCGTCGCCCTGCTGCCCGCCGCCCTCGCGTCCGGCGCCGGGGCGCAGCCCGTGGACGGCGTCTACACGGCCGCGCAGGCGGCCGCCGGTCAGGCCGTGTACGAGCAGGCCTGCGCCCGCTGTCACCAGTCGAACCTGCAGGGCAGCTTCGAGGCCCCGCCGCTCGCGGGGGAGAGCTTCCTGCGGTTCTGGGGCGAGCTGAGCCCGCGCGATCTCTACGAGCGGACCAGCAGCTCGATGCCGCCCGACGAGGACGCGCTGGCGGACGAGGCGTACGTCGATGTCGTGGCGTACCTGCTGCAGGCGAACGGTGCGCCGGCGGGCGACTCCCCGTTGACCGCGACGACCGCCGTCGCCATCGGGACGGTGGCCAGCGGGGAGGCTGCCGCCGCGCAGGCCGCGGCCGCGCCGCCGGCGGGCAACGGGCTGCCCCCGACGGCCTCCGGACTCGCCCGGTCGGCGCCGGAGGCCGGCGTCACGGTGGCCGGCGAGGTCGAGGGCTTCCGGCCGGTCACCGACGCGATGCTGCGGCAGCCGGACGACGGCGACTGGCTCATGATCCGTCGCAACTACGAGGCCTGGAGCTACAGCCCGCTGGCGGAGATCGACCGCGGCAACGTCGGCGAGCTCGAGCTGGCCTGGATCTGGGCGATGAACGAGGGCGGGTGGAACGCCCCCTCGCCGATCGCCTACGACGGGGTGCTGTACGTGGCGGGCATCGGTCCGGTCGTGCAGGCGCTGGACGCCGTGACGGGCAACCTCATCTGGGAATACCGGGTGGCCGTCGCGACGAGCGGCTACTCGGGCACCAGCCGCAACCTGGCGATCTACGGCGATCGGCTGCTGCTGGCCACGCCCGACGCGCGCCTGATCGCCCTCGACGCCCGCACGGGCGAGAAGGTGTGGGACACGGTCATCGCCGACCAGGCGGACGGCTTCCGTAACACCAGCGGGCCGATCGTCGTCAACGGGACCATCGTGCAGGGCCTGAGCGGCTGCGACCGGTTCACGACCCAGCGCTGCTTCATCAGCGGCTACGACGCCGCCTCGGGCGAGCGGCGCTGGCGTTTCCACACCACGGCCGGCTCGGACGAGCCGGGCGGCAACACCTGGGCGGACGTGCCGGACTACCTGCGCGCCGGCGGCGACACGTGGATCACCGGCAGCTACGACCCCGGCCTCGACCTGGTCTACTTCGG
>CAYGCV010000029.1:0-20614 GCA_964348425.1 uncultured Vicinamibacteraceae bacterium
CCCGCGCCGCTCCCGCCGAGGCGCGCTGTGCGCGCCTTGCGGAGTCTGCACCGTTGTACGGCGCAGACTCCTGGCGACCCCCCGTACAAGAAAACGGCCCCGGCGGCGCGCCGCCGGGGCCCGGGTTGCTCACGCGCAGCGGCGCGCTAGCGCTCCGTGGGGTCGCGGCCGTCGCGCGGCGCGCCGGTGCCGGACGAGCCCATGAAGAGCGTGCGGCCGTCGGGCAGCGTCAGGTCGCGGCCGTTGGCGCGGCGGGTGCCGTCCTTCGAGCCGTAGCCGTCCACGACAATCTCCATGCCGACGGTGATGACGTCCTTGTTGAAGCCGCGGCGGAAGAGGTTGTGGGGATTGCCGCCCTCGATCATCCAGCGCTCGGTCGTGCCGTCTTCCATCTGGACGTCCATGTGGATCCAGGCGTGGGGATTGATCCACTCGACCCGGGCGACCGTGCCCTGGAAGTGGATCGGCCGGTTGGCGTCGAACTCGGCCGAGAACGCATGATGGGCCGCGACGGGGCCCGCGCCCAGCGGCAGCGCGATGGCGACGGCGACCGCCACCCGTATCAGTTGGTGTGTGCGCATCGGTTTGTCCTTTCCCTGAGGGTTAAATGTCCGGCTCCTGGGTGGGCCGGCGGGTGATGTGCACGATCACCGTCCCGCCGCGGCGGCCGTAGTCGCCTTCCCAGTGCTGGACGAGCTGCTCCCTGCGCAGGTGCCCGTAGATCAGCTCCTCGACCATCTCCACGCAGCGGTACTCGAGCACCTGGGCGTTCGGCTCCATCCGCTTGTAGAGCGGCAGCGAGATCGTCCACGGCTCGGTGAACACCTCCGGGTCGGTGATGGTCGCCTCGTACTGCATGTGGTACGGCGAGAGCGGCGTGTAGCGCTCGGTCACCGTCATCGACCCGCTGTGGAAGTTGCCCGACCGGTCGAGCCAGGTCTGGTCGTTGAGCTCGGTTACCTCGACCACCAGCGTGTCGCCTTCCCAGCGGCCGACCGAATGGCCCATCCAGGATTCGAGGCCCGGCGAGTTGACCTCGTCGAGATGAATCGTCCGCCCGGCGTTCGAGAAGCCGTAGGCGATCATGATCTTGTCGGTGCCCTGCGTGATCTGGAACGGGTAGCCGAGATACGTCGCGCGCGGCACGCCCGGCATCAGGCACTTGACCGCCGGGTCGCGGGTCAGCGCGTTGGCGCGGTTGTCGTCGCGCTGCACGAGGGCTTCCGCGCGATACGGGATCGTCCCGCCGACCACCGCGCCGAGGCTGGGCGGCACCCCGCCCAGCGCGCCCAGCGCCAGCACCGGGGCGTGCGGCACGGGCCCGCCGTTGGGCACGCCTTCGTGCAGCACCACCGCCGCCTGGGCCGCCTGCCCCTCGAGGTTGTACTCCACCTCGTTGAAGGCCTGCCACACGCCGTGAATCGCCGGATGCTCTGTGCCCTCGAGCCGCGGCACCGGGGCCATGGCCGGCTCTTCCTCGGCGGCTTCCTCGGGCTCCGCCGGGGCGCTCTCGGCCGCTGCCGGCGCTGCCGGCGGCGGCGCGGCAGGCTCCGCCTGCGCCATCGGCGGGCTTGGCTCCCGAGGCGGCGGCGCTTGGGTGTACACCAACAGAGCGAGCAGACCAATCGAGATGGCCGCCCCTGCCGCTATGTTCCGATACGGTTTTGACATCTCAAATTACCTCGTTCCCTCAAGGACGCGGGCACCGGCCATCTTGCAGATCAGCACGGCGCACGGACGCACGGGCACCGCGAGCGTAAAGGTAGCACATCGCGCGCCGGACGCACAGATCGGGCTGCCAGGAGTCTGCGCCGTGGAACGGTGCAGACTCCGCAAAGGCGCGCACAGCGCGCCTCGGCGGGAGCGGCGCGGGGCGAAGGGGTCCCCGCAAGCGGACGCCGGGGGTTCGGGGCGCAGCCCCGTCTGATTGAAGCTAGCGCTCGGGCACGGCGAAGACGAAGAGGGTGTTCGCCGACCCTGCCACCCGGCCGCCGCCGACCGGCACGGCCAGGTACTGCCTGCCGCCGACCGCGTAGGTGATCGGGAAACCCTGCATCGGCGCCGGCAGACGGGTGCGGAACAGCACCTCGCCCGTCGCGGCGTCGTGCAGCAGCAGGTAGCCGTCGCCGTCGCCGCTGACCGCCAGGCCCCCGCCCGTCGTCAGCGCGGCGGCCAGGGCGCGCGTCGCCGACGAGTGCCGCCACAGCACCTCGCCGGTCGCGACGTCGATGGCGACGAGGTGCGCCCCGTGGTCGGGGCTGAGCGGGTGCGCGCTGCCGCCGGTGGGCCGCCAGCCGGCGGCGTCGTAGTCGCCGTAGAAGTAGTAGTCCCCGACCGGTCCCTCCCGCTTCTCCACCTCGCTGAACACGGCCCTGGTGCAGTGCGGATGAATGGGGATGTACAGCGCGCCCGTCTCCGGGTGATAGGCGCTGGCCGGCCAGTTCCGGATGCCGAACAGGCCCGGACAGAACTCGAGCTCGACGCCGGCCTCCGGAATCATCCCCGGCCGGTAGGTCACGCGGCCGGTGTCCGCGTCGACGTCGACCAGGGTCTGATAGCCGAGGTCGTGCGCCGCCACGAACTCGCCCGTGGCGCGGTCGATCTCCCACAGGATGCCCAGCTTGCCCATCTTGAACAGCGAGCGGCGTCCGTCGCGATCGATGAGCACGGCCTCGAACGACTCGTCGAGGTCGTGGGACTCGCCGGGCACGAACTGGTAGTACCAGTCCAGCTCGCCGGTCCGCGGATCGAGCGCCAGCGCGCTGTTCGTGTAGAGCGCGTCGCCGTCGGTGCCGCGCGACAGCCGCGCCCAGGGCTTGGCCTGCGCCGTCCCCCAGTAGAGCCGGTCCAGCGCCGGGTCGTAGCTGCCGGGAATCCACGCGTCGCCGCCCGCCCGGAACATGGCCGGCAGGTCGCCCCAGGAATCGCCGCCCGGCTCGCCGGGGCCGGCGATGGTCGCCGTGCGCCACAGCTCGGCGCCGGTCTCCGGGTCGTGGGCCGAGATGAAGCAGCCGCCTTCCTTGTAGCGTTCGCAGCCGGTGATGCCGGCGACGATCTGTCCGCGCACCACGATGGGCCCGCTCGTATAGCGGTAGCCGCGGCGCCAGTCGGCCACGACGTGATCCCAGACGACCTCGCCGGTCCGCGCGTCGAGCGCCAGGATGTGCGCATCGTTCGTGGTGACGTAGACCTTGTCGCCGTAGATGGCCAGCGTCCGGGTGCGGCTGCGGAACGTGTCGTCCGGCGTGCCCTCGAACGTCTTGCGGTACTCCCAGAGACGGTCGCCCGTCGCCGCGTCGACCGCCTGCACGTAGCCGAGCGGATTCGGGATGTACATCCTGCCGTCGTGGACCAGCGGGGCCGGCTGGCTCAGGCCGGGCCGCAGCGGGATCGACCAGACGAGCTGCAGCCGGTGCGCGTTGCCGCGGTCGATCTGGTCGAGCGGGCTGTAGCCCCAGCCGTCGAGCGTGCGTCGCCAGTGCAGCCAGTCGGCGGCGTCGGGACTCAGCAGCATCTCGTCCGTCACCGGCTCGAACGGCTCGCCCTGGGCAGCGGCGGCGCCGGGGAGCAGCAGCAGGCAGATAGTGGCGACTCGCGCAGCAACGCTTCTCGATGTCAATGGCATGGTGATGGGGACAGATTATATGCCGATCCAAAGCTCGAACGTTCTTCAATCGATTGGATGAACCCGCGGCGCAGAATCGCGGCCGCCGCGAAATCACGGCGGCCCTTGCGGTGGTGCGGTACTTGCAAGTAATCTTGGCGTCCGACTATGGCCGTGCGGGCGACGCGCGCATGGCTGCTCACGTCCGGCGGTCTTCGACTTCAAGAAGCCAGCCTGATTACGGAGGACCTGGAGGGACCAGATATGGAGAACTTCGGCTTCGCGCGCACGAGCCTTGCAGCACTCGCCTGCGCGCTACTGATTCCCGCTGCAGCGCTGGCCCAGACCGGCGCCATCGCCGGCGCCGTCACCGACGAGACCGGCGGCGTGCTGCCGGGCGTGACGGTCGAGGCGACCAGCCCGGCGCTCATCGAAGGCGTCCGGGCGACCGTCACCGACGGCGCCGGCCTGTACACGATCGAGGCGCTGCGGCCCGGCACGTACACCGTCACCTTCACGCTGCCCGGCTTCAGCACGTTCGTGCGCGAGGGGATCGAGCTGACGTCCGACTTCACGGCGAACGTCGACGGGCAGATGACGGTCGGCTCCATCGAGGAGACCATCACCGTCTCGGGCGCGAGCCCGCTCATCGACGTGCAGAACGTCGTGAGCCAGGAGAACCTGTCGCGCGAGACGATCGACATCCTGCCCACCTCGAAGACCTACTTCGGGCTCGCGGCGCTCACGCCCGGCATGTCGGCCAGCATCGCCGGCGGCGGCCACGACGTCGGCGGCTCGACCGGCGACATCTGGGGCTACGTCACCATCCACGGCAGCTCGACCTATGACGGCGAGGTGATGTGGGACGGGATGAGCATCAACAACAACATCAACAACGGGGGCGGCGGGTCCAAGGAGTTCTTCCTGAACCAGGCCGCCATCCAGGAGATGGTCATCTCGACCAGCGACATGAACGCCGAGCACCCGTTCGGCGGCGTCGCCACGAACGCCATTCCGAAGGAAGGCGGCAACCAGTTCAGCTACTACGTGAACGTCAGCGGCACCAACGGCGACCTGCAGAGCGCCAACGTGGACGAGGCGCTCGAGGCGCGCGGCGCGTCGCCGCTGGCGAAGAACCGCAAGATCTGGGACTACGGCGTCGGCGTCGGCGGGCCGATCGTCCGCGACCGGGTGTGGTTCTACACGGCCCACCGCTGGTGGGGGGCGCAGAACTTCCAGCCCAAGGGCAACGTCAACCTGACGCCCCACACGCCGCTCTACACGCCCGACCCGGACGACCCGGCCTGGACGGACTTCTACAACCAGGACAACTCGATCCGCCTCACCATCCAGGCCAGCGAGCGCAACAAGCTCACGCTCTCGCAGGCGTTCCAGACGAACTGCGCCTGCAACTACTGGACGCAGTGGGGCTACACCGACATGGACGATGCCGGCCAGCAACCGGCTGCTGTTCGAGGCGGGCGTCTCCATCCTGACGAACAACAGCGCGCCGCGGCGGCAGGACCAGGTGCTGCCGTCCGACATCGCGCACGTCAACTGGAGCACGCTGTTCAACTGGCAGGCTTTCGGCTTCTGCACGTCGCCGCCCTGCCTCTACGGCACCGGCCACAACTTCCCGACGCGGGTGTTCCGCGGCTCCGTCTCGTACGTCACCGGGTCGCACAACTTCAAGGCCGGCGTGAGCGGGCGCCTGGCCTACGAGAACCACGAGCTGGCGGAGCTGAACGGCGAGCCGCTGCGCTACGAGTTCCTGTCGATACCCGGCCTGGGGGATCAGGTCTCGTTCCGCGTGTCCCAGTTCGCGACGCCGCGGGTGTCGAACCAGACCTCGTACGACTTCGGGCTGTACGCACAGGACCAGTGGACCGTCGACCGCCTGACGCTGAACCTGGGCGTGCGCTATGACCGGCTCAAGGCGTGGGTGCCGGCGCAGCAGGGCCTCAACACCCGGTTCGTACCGGGATTGAACACCGGGCGGATCGACAACGTGCCGTACTACCAGGACATCACGCCGCGGATCGGCGCGTCGTACGACTTGTTCGGCGACGGCCGCACCGCGCTCAAGGCGACCTGGGGCAAGTACATCATGGCGGTCGCGTCGTCGATGGCGCAGAACCTCAACCCGCAGGAGGCGATTCAGACGAGCACCGGCCGGTTCTGGAACGACCTGCCCTTCTCCTTCTGGGGCCTTGGGCCCGGCAACGGGAACCTGGTGCCGGACTGCAACTTCGACAACTTCGGGGCCAACGGCGAGTGCGGGCCGGTGCAGAACCCCGAGTTCGGCACGGGACAGATCGTCCGCGCGTTCTCCCCGGACCTGCTGGTGGGCTGGGGCAAGCGCCGCTACAACTGGCAGAACTCCGTCTCCATCACGCACGAGCTGTTCACCGGCTGGTCGGTCGAGGTGGGCTGGTTCCGGACCGAGTACGGCAACTTCCTGGTGTCCGACAACGAGAACATCGGCCCGGAGGACTTCTCGGGTCCGTTCAGCATCACCGCGCCGGTGGATGAGCAGTTGGGCGCCTACAGCGGGGCGACGCTGGACGGCCTGTACACCATCTCGCCCGCAGGCCAGGCGAAGGGGACCCGGGAGGTCGTCAAGCTCGCGTCCGAATTCGGCGACATGCGCCAGGTGTTCAACGGCTTCGACATCAATCTCGACGCCCGGATGGACAACGGGATCACGCTGGGAGGCGGCGTCAGCACGGGCGCCATCCAGTTCGACGAGTGCTTCGTCGTCGACAACCCGATGCAGGCCCGGGACGGCTACTGCGACGTGCGGCAGCCGTGGGGCCCGGGGACGCAGTTCAAGCTGAACGGCGCCATCCCGCTGCCGTACGACACGCAGTTCTCGTTCGTCTTCCAGAGCCTCGGCGGCGTCCCGTGGGAGTCACGCTACGAGCTGGGCGCCGGCGGAGCCGCGGAGCAGGCGGCGATTGCGGCGCAGGTCGGTCATCCACTGGTCGAGGGCGATACGATTCAGCTCTTCCCGTCCGGGACCGGCATCGGCTCGCTCACCGACCTCGGCGGCGCCGTCGGCGGCTCGGTGTTCTACTTCACCGGCTCCGAGTTCTACGAGCCGCGCCTCAACCAGCTCGACGTGCGGTTCATGAAGATCCTGAACTTCGGGCGCACGCGGGTCCGCGCGTGGGTCGACCTGTTCAACATCTTCAATGCCAACAACGTCACCAGCGTGACCAACCGCTACAACCCGGGCGTCTTTCCCGTGGTCGGCGGCGTCATGGGCGGCCGGCTCCTGAAGTTCGGCGGCCAGTTCGACTTCTAGCGCCGGACCGCACCGCGCGGTGCGCGGTGCCTGAGACGGGGGGCGGGGCCGCGGGTCCCGCCCTTTTTGTACCCCGCGGCACGGCGTGGATGCGTGACGGTAAGATCCGCCGGTAAGGTGCGGGGGAGCGGAACCCGGGACCAGGGGGAACGAGCCATGCTGATCAGGAGACACCGCTGGAGCCGCAGGGAGGCGCTGGCCCTGCTCGGGGCGGGGGCGGCGGGCGCCGTCGCGGCGTGCGGCCGGGAGGAGCCGGCCCCCATGCCCGCGGACGACGGCGCCGGCCAGGCGGCGGCCCCGGCGCAGGCGGCGATCGTGCGGACGATCCTGCGCGACATGTCCCCGGGCGAGCTCTCGCACGGCGCCACGCTGTTTCACGAGCACATGTCCATGAACAACCAGTTCTGGCTGGACATGGGCCTCGAGCGGCTGGTCGACACGTCGCAGCCGTACTTCATGGAGGACCTCGACTACATGGTGGCGGAGATGCAGGCCGCCGCCGAGGACGGCATCGCCTGCATCGTGGACGGCGGGCATGCCGACATGGGCCGCGACGTGGAGTTCCTCCGCGCGCTCTCGGAACAGTCGGGGATGCCCATCGTCGCGAGCGGGGGCTACTACCACGAGCCGACCTTCCCGCCGGACCTGTACGAGCGGAGCGAGGACGATCTGGTCGAGGAGTTCCTGCGCGAGGCCGGCCCCCAGCGCTGGGGCGCGTTCGGCGAGATCGGCTTTTCGGCCGAGAGCACGGCGGCCGAGCGCAAGGTGCTGCGGGCGGTCGGGCGCGCCCACCTGGAGACGCGCCTGCCGATCTTCACGCACACGGCCAACGGAGCGGAGGCCGTGGCCCAGCTCGACCTGCTGGAGTCGGTCGGCGTCGACCCCGGCAGCGTGGTGATCGGGCACCTCGGCTACCCGGAGGTGACGGTCCACGCGGAGATCTGCAGCCGCGGGGCGTACGTCGGCTTCGACCGCCTGGGCGGCGCGCCTGACGCCGACGCGGCGCAGGTGCCGATGATACTGGCCCTGCTCGAGGCCGGCCACGCCGACCGAGTGCTGCTGGCGTCGGACTTCGCGCTCGAGCCGGACACGCGCGGTCGCGGCGGCCCCGGGTACGGCAAGACGCTGACCCGCTTCGTGCCGCTGCTGCGCGAGGCTGGCGTCGACGAGGACGTCCTGCGCGGGGTCACCAACGACAACCCGCTCCGCTTCCTGGCCTTCGTGCCGCCGGCGACCTGAGCCGCGGCGCGTCATCCGGTGAGGAGTATTGCGATGAGAGAGCGTCCCGGTGCGCCGGCCCTGCCGCTGCCGGCCGGGCTGCGAGGTGGGGTTTCACCGCTGGCCGGGCCGATTCCGAGGAGGATGAGCTTGTGAAGACGAGGATTCTGATCGCGAGCGGGTTGCTGGTGGGCGTGGCCGCTGCAGTGGCGGCGCAGGACGGCGGTGCGGCCGCGCGCACCCCCTGGGGCGATCCGGACCTGCAGGGCATCTGGGGAGCCGGCTACATCCTGACGCCGCTCGAGCGGCCGGACGAGTACGAGGGCCGGGAGTTCCTGACCGACGACGAGGTGGCGGCCCTGGAGGGCCGGGCCGCCGGACCGGGGCGCGACCAGCGCGCGGAGGCCGGCACCGTCGCCGATGTGGAGGGTGCGTACAACGACGCCTACAGCGGGCGCGGGCGGCAGGTGCTCCACACCCGCCGGACGTCGCTGATCATCGACCCGCCGGACGGGAAGATCCCGTTCTCGCCCGCGGGCCGGGCGCGCTGGGAGGCGGAGCGGGCGGAAGCGGATCGCATCCGGGATCGGGCCCACCACCCCGAGGACCAGCAGGACGACCGCTGCGAGGGCATCACGCTGCCCCTGCAGTACGGCAGCGCGCGCATCTCGGGCGGCCACAGCCGCATCGTGCAGGCCCCCGGCCTGGTGTCCATGTACTACGAGTCCGGGCACCAGGGCGGGCAGTACCGCGATGTCTTTCTGGACGGCCGCGAGCCGGTCGCGGCGCACATCCGGCAGTGGTTCGGCCGCTCCGCCGGCCGCTGGGAGGGCGATACGCTCGTCGTCGAGGCGACCCACTTCAGCGATCGGACGAGCTACTACGGCTCACGCGAGAACCTGCGGCTGACGGAACGGTTCACGCGCAGCGAGCCGGACCTGCTGATGTATCGCGTGACGGTCGAGGATGCGGACACGTTCGAGCGCCCCTGGACCATCGAGGTGCCGCTGCACCGGCTCGACAACCGGGCCAACCAGATCTACGAATCGGCCTGTCAGGAAGGCAACTACGCGCTGACGAGCATTCTGGCGGGTGAACGCGCCCTGGAGCGGGCGGCGGCTGCCGGGTCGAGGTGACGGACCTCGGGCCGCGCGGACCGTCCCCGGAGCGCCGCGGTACGGAGCGCCACGCCTCCCAGCGGAGACGCCGATGGGTCGCGCGAACATCCTGAGCACGGGCACGACCAACTACCTGGAGTTGATCGGCAACGGCAAGACCTACCGTGTCCCGCCATACCAGCGTGACTACGCCTGGACGGAAGAAGAGTGGGAGGACCTCTGGAACGATATCGTTGATCTTCGCGAGCAGCCGGACGACCGCCACTACATGGGGGCCCTGGTCGTCCAGGCGCGGAGCGACCGCGAGTTTCTCGTCATCGACGGGCAACAGCGGCTTGCGACCATCGCCGTGCTCGCCCTCGCCATCATCCATCGGCTGCGGACGATGGCCGAGCAGGGGGTGGACGCGGACCGGAACCGGGAACGCGCCGACGAGCTGCGCAAGCGCTTCATCGGCGAGAAGGATCCGGCTTCGCTGGTCGAAGGCAGCCGACTGCACCTGAACGAGGCCGACGACCACCTCTATCAGGACTACCTCGTTCAGCTTCGAACCCCCCTCAATCCACGGGGGCTGCGAGGGTCGAACGCGCTCCTCTGGAAGTGCTTCCGGTACTTCTCCGACCACGTCGACGACGCCTTCCCGGACACCGCGGGCGACGGCGAGACCATCGCCAGGATCCTGTGGGAAACCGTCGCTCGCCAGTTGCTCTTCATCCTCATCTCGGTGGACGATGAGCTCAACGCATACACCGTCTTCGAGACTCTCAATGCCCGCGGCCTCGAGCTGACGGCCACGGACCTGCTGAAGAACTACCTCTTCTCGAAGGTCCAGGTGCCGAGCGATGTCGAGGCGCTGAAGCGTCGCTGGAACCGGCTGATCGCGACGGTGACGCAGGAGCGTTTCCCGACTTCCTTCGCTACCATCTTCTCTGCGAGCACCCGAAGATCCGCAGGGAGCGGCTGTTCAAGATGGTGCGCGATCGTGTCGAAACGCCCGCAGACGCGTTCGAGCTGCTGGCGAGGCTGGAGGAACGCGCGGAGCTGTTCGCGGCTCTGGTGGACGCCGGTCACGAGTACTGGGTGGACCTGCCGGCAGCGAAAGCCCTTGTGCGGGACTTGAATCTCTTTCGCTCGCGGCAGATGACGCCGGTGTTCTTCGCCGCCTGGAAGCGCTTCTCGGACGAGGACTTCGTGTGGCTGCTGAAGCTTGTCAGGGACCTTGCCTTTCGCTATTCGATCGTGAGTCGCCTCAACCCCAACCCGTTGGAGCCTGCCAGTCACGCCGCCGCGAAGGCGGTCATCGAGGGGCGGGCGACGCGTCCCAGGGCCGTGTTCGAGCAGCTCGGCGCGATCTACGTGGACGACGATCGGTTCGAGCGCGACTTCGCCCGGTGGACGATCGGCAAGGGTCGGCGCGACAAGCTCGCCAAGTACGTGCTGGTCCGGTTGGAGGGGGACGTTTCCGGCAGAGCGAGCGATCCGGATGCCGACCCCGCCACGGTGGAGCACGTCCTGCCCGAGAATCCGTCAGGCGACTGGGCGGCGAGCTTCCCACCCGACAAGTGGGACGCGGCGGTCGATCGCCTCGGGAACCTGACGCTGCTCGAACGGGCCGCGAATCGGGAGGTTGGCAGCGGAGCGTACGCACTGAAGCGTGCCGCGTACGAGGCGAGCGGGTACGCGCTCTCGCGGCAGATCGCCGAGCTCGCGCCCGAGGAATGGACCCTGCCGCTTCTGGAGGAGCGGCAGCGGCGGCTCGCGGAACGCGCCGTGCGGATCTGGCGGGTCGATTTCGCCGCGAGCGCCGATGGCAGATCGGTATGCCGCGTCCGGTAGACTTGTGGGCGTTTCAGGAGGAGCGACAATGAGCATGGCTGGACGGGCTGCAGCGGCTTTCTGCGTGGCGGCGGCGGCAATCGCGTTGACCACGGCCCCCGGGCTCGCGCAGGAGCGGGCGCCGGGCGCCGACTGGCCGCTGCACAATCTGGACCAGTACAACAGCCGGTTCTCGCCGCTCACCGAGATCGACCGCTCGAACGTCGGCTCGCTCGAGCTGAAGTGGTCGCTGCAGACGGATGTGACCATGCGCGTCGGCGAGGTGACGCCGCTCGTCATCGACGGCGTCATGTACTTCCACTCCGGGTCGACCCTGTTCGCCGTCGATGCGGCCACGGGCGAGCCGGTGTGGACGTTCGAGGCGGAGGAGGCGTTCACCGGCGGCGGCCGCGGGCCGGCCTACGGCGACGGCCGGATCTACGCGTACGGCCAGACGATCATGTACGCCGTCGACGCGCGGAGCGGCGTGCCGGTGGATTCGTTCGGCCGCGACGGGATGCTGAGCATCATCAACGAGGCGTTGTCGTTCAAGTACCCCGACACGTACCCGCCGACGATCGATCCGCGCAGCATCGGCTACTCGATGACCAATCCGCCGGCCTACCGCGACGGCACCTTGTACGTCGGGCTGCCCTTCTCCGACAGCCTCCTGCCGGGCGGGCTGCTCGTCGCCGCCGACGGCGAAACGGGGGCCGTCAAGTGGGTGTTCAACAGCATTCCCCAGGGGCCGCGGGACGCCGGCTGGGAGATCTCGAAGGACACCTGGAGCAGCCCGGGGCGCTACGGCGGCGGCATCTGGACGCAGCCGGCCATCGACGCCGAGCTGGGGATGATCTACTTCAACGCCGCCAACCCGTCGCCCAACTACGACGGCTCCTCGCGCAAGGGCATGAACCTGTTCACGAACTCCATGCTCGCGGTGGACATCGACACGGGCGAGCTGGCCTGGTACTTCCAGACGCTGCACCACGACATCTGGGACTGGGACCTCGTGGCCGGGCCCATCCTGTTCGACATCGAGGTCGACGGCCGCCCCGTCAAGGGGATCGCCTCGCTGGGCAAGACCTGCTACGTCTACATGCTCGACCGCGCGACCGGCGAGCCGCTCAACCCCATCGTCGAGACGGCCGTGCCGACCGTCACGGACGTGCCGGGCGAGGAGGTCTGGCCCACGCAACCGATCCCGTACACGGCGGCGGGGATTCCGCAGCAGCCGTTCTGCGCGACCTGGCCCCTGATCACCGATCCGGAGCTGAAGCCGCGCGCGCGGCAGATCTTCCACCCCCACTCGGTGAACGAGTTCCTCATCGTGGCCCCGGGCCTGATGGGCGGCGCCAACTTCGGGTCGCCCTCGTTCAGCCCGCGCACGGGGCTGCTCTATGCGACCGGCAAGAACGACGCCTGGTCGATCAGGGTCAGGCCGGTGGGCGACACGCTCGAGCCCGGCCCGGGCAACATGGGCCATTTCGCGGGGTTCACGGAGGAGGGCGAGACCGGCGTGACGCGCAAGACGACGCTGGCGGCCTACGAGCCGGGGACCGGGCGCCGCGCCTGGTACACCGAGATCGACGGCATGACCAACAGCGGCAACCTCGCGACGGCCGGCGACCTCGTGTTCCAGGGCGCCGGCACGGGCCACTTCTACGCCTTCGACGCCGCGACCGGCGAGCAGTTGTTCCAGTACGAGGCCGATACCGGGATCCGCTCGAGCCCGAACACGTTCGAGGCCGGCGGCGCGCAGTACGTCACCGTGATATCGGCCAACACCGTGCTCACGTTCGGCCTGCCGTAGGAGACCCGAGGGAGGAAGCTCACCATGCGATGTCCGCTGTTTCGCAACCTTTCCGGCTCGCTGCTGCTCGTGGTCCTGTGCGCCTCGCTGGCCGAGGCGCGCGTGGTGCGCATCGTGGTGGAGCAGCGCCGCGCCTTCGCCGGGGGCATGGCGTTCGGCACGGTCGGACCGTACGAACGGCTCGACGGGACGGTGTACATGGAGGTGGACCCGGACGATCCGCTGAACGCCGTCATCGTCAACCTCGACCGCGCGCCCCGCAACGACCGCGGGCTCGTGGAGTTCAGCACCACGTTCTACATCCTCAAGCCGGTGGAGATGCCGCGCGGCAACGGCAAGATCTTCTACGGCATCAACAACCGCGGGAACAAGCTCGAGAGCGGGCTGCGCTGGCACCACGTGCCGGCGAGCAACGACCCGCTCAGCGCCGAGCACGCGGGCGACGGCTTCCTGATGCGCCTGGGCTACACCGTCGTGGACGCCGGCTGGCAGGGCGACGTCGCCGAGGGGAACAACCGGCTGTTCCCGAACCTGCCGGTCGCGACCGAGGCCGACGGCAGCCCGATCGTCGCGCCGATCCGGGTCGAGTTCTCGGATCGGGGCATCCCGTTCGAGGGCACGTTCGACCTGCCGCTGAAGGGGAGCCCGCGGTTCCGGCCGTACCCGACCGCGGACATGGACCCGGCCGGCTCGACGCTGACCGTCCGCGAGACGGTGACCGGGCCCGGCACCCCGCTGCCGGCGGACGCCTGGGCGTTCGGGCGCTGCCCGACCGGCCGGTCGAGCCTCGAGCCGTCCGAGATCCACATCTGCCTGTTCGAGGGCTTCCGGGCCGACCGGCTCTACGAGCTGGTCTATCCGGCCCGCGGTCCCATCGTCATGGGCCTGGGCTACGCGGTCACGCGCGATCTGGCCTCGTTCCTGCGCTACAGCGCCGAGGACGACCAGGGCAATCCCAACCCGCTGGCGCGCGGCGCGTCGGAGGTCGGCATCCGGCGGGCATACGCCTCGGGGACGTCGTCCACCGGCATGTACCTGCGCGACTTCCTGTATCTCGGCTTCAACGAGGACGAGGCGCACCGGCAGGTGTTCGACGCGGTCAACGTCCACATACCCGGATCGCACCGCCTGTTCGCCAACGTGGCGTTCGCGGACCCGAACACCTACTCGCGGCAGGACGACCGGCACCACTTCGTGTCCACCTCGTACCCGCCCATGCAGTACGCGGTGATCAGCGATCCGCTCTCGGGCATCCGGGACGGGATCCTGAAGCGGCCGGCCACCGATCCGCTGGTCATCCAGACCGATTCCGAGAACGAGTTCTACACGATGAAGGCGTCGCTGAACGTGCACGACGGCCGGGGCCGCCCGATCTTCGTGCCCGACAACGTCCGGCTCTACCTGCTCTCGAACTTCCAGCACAGCGGCGGCGACCCGACCGCGGCCGTGCCGGGGTCGAGCGAGCTGTGCGCCAACCCGACGAATCCCAACTACCACGGGCCGACGCATCGGGCCCTGCTGATGGCGCTCGACGCCTGGGCCGACCGCGGCGTCGAGCCGCCGCCCAGCCGCTATCCCCGCGTCGAGAACGGCACGCTCGTGACGCTCGACGAGTACCTGGACGACTTCCCCGCCATCCCCGGGGCGGCCGTCGTCGAGGCTCTCAACGAGGTGTCGCTGCTGAACTTCGGTCCGTCGTTCGGCTCGCAGGGCGGCGTCCTGACCACCCTGCCGCCCGGCATCGGCCCCGCGTACTCCGTGCTGGTCCCCAGCGCCGACGCCGACGGCCTCAACCCGGCCGGCATCCGGCCGCTGGAGGTGCGCGTGCCGCTCGGCACCAACCTCGGCTGGAACGTGCGCGCCGAGGGCCGTCGGGAGGGGAACCTCTGCGGCCTGACCGGGTCGTTCATGCCGTTCGCCGAGACGCGGGCCGAGCGCGAGGCGGCAGGCGATCCGCGGCTGTCGCTCGAGGAGCGCTACACCGACCACGACGGCTACGTCGAGGCGGTCAGGCGGGCGACGGCGGACCTCGTGCGCGAGCGCTTCCTGCTCGAGGAGGACGCCGAGCGGTTCGTCCGCGAGGCCGAGGCGAGCGACGTGCTGCGCTGACGGCGGTCCCTGCGGCGCCGAACCCGGAGTCGGGCCCGGCCGCCGGGCCCGCTTGACCCGCCGGCCCGCAGCCGGGTAACCTGCGGGTCCGCGCAAGAGGGAGGATCAACCATGCGTTGCTGCTCAGGAAAGCTGCTGTTCGCGCTGATGCTGGCTGTCGCCACGTCCGGCGCGTCGATCGCCCAGGATTCCACGGTGTCGTCCGGCGTCGGGCCGGAGCTTGCGTACCTCGGGCCGATGACCTTCGGCCCCGACGGCGTGCTGCTGGCCGCCGATTCCGAGGACGTGTTCATCTACGCGCTCGACCTGAGCGATCATCTCGGCGGCGGCGAGCCGGGCGCCGCGGACGTCGAGGCCATCGACGAGAAGATCGCGGCCGTGCTCGGGACCGACGCGGCCAGCGTGATGGTCACGGACCTGGCGGTGTATCCCGAGACGCGCAACGCGTTCATCTCGGTCATGCGCGGGAAGGGCGCCGGGGCCACGCCGGTCCTGCTGCGCGTCGACGGCGCGGGCGAGATCGAGGTCGTCCCGCTCGAGGACGTCGCGTACTCGCGCGTGCGGCTGCCGAACCCGCCGGGCGAGGTCACCGGGCTCCCGCTCCAGGGCGGGCGCGAGCTGCCGATTCCGAACTACCCGAGCAACCAGGCCACCGACTTCCCGCTGGCCCTGTTCGGCGTGCAGACGATCACCGACCTCGCCTACCGCGACGGGCGCGTGTACGTCGCCGGCCTGTCGAACGAGGAGTTCGCCTCCAAGCTGCGGTCGATTGCCTACCCGTTCACGGCGGTCGACGAGGGCACGAGCGTCGAGATCTGGCATGCCCCGCACGATCAGTTCGAGACCCGCTCGCCGGTCTACACGTTCGTGCCGTACGACATCGGCGACGAGCCGCACCTCATCGCGTCGTACCTGTGCACGCCGCTCGTGAAGTTCCCCGTGTCGAGCCTCGAGCCCGGCAAGGACGTGCGGGGCGTCACGATCGCGGAGTTCGGCAACGGCAACCGCCCGCTCGACATGATCGTCTACGAGAAGGACGGCCAGGACTTCCTGCTCATGTCGAACAACCGGCGCGGCGTGATGAAGATTCCGACCGCCGGGTTCGGCGACGCGGATCCGTTGACCGAGGCCGTGCCGGACGGCGAGACGGCCGGCGTGCCCTTCGAGACGATCGCGGCGCTCGAGGGCGTCGAGCAGCTCGATCTCCTCGACGACGGGCACGCGCTGGTCATCGCCCGCCAGTCCGAGCAGGGGCCGCTGAACTTGGGCGCCGTGGCGCTGCCCTGACCCTGAAGGCGGGCACGTCGGAGATGGACGCGGCGCGCCGCCGCCGTTCCGTCGCTGCCCTGGCCGCCTCGGCGGCGGTCCTGGCGGGCGGCGCGGCGTGCGGCGATACCTCCGCGACCGGCGGTCGCGCCGGCCGGCCGCGGATAGTGCTGGTCGAGGCGGGGCATCCCGGCGGTTCCGCCGCGGTCGAGGTCGTGGGCCTGCCGGCCGCCGATCTGGCGGCGGTGCGATCCGCGTCGCCGACCGCGGAGGACTGGGAGGCGTTGCTGCGCGTGACGGTTGCCGCCGGTTCGACGGCGGCGGCCGAGCGGCCGGCGGTGCTGGGCGACTACGGGGTCGCCGGCGGTGCGTTGCGCTTCACGCCGCGCTATCCGTTCGACCCGGGGCGGCAGTACCGGGTGGTGTTCACGCCCGGACGGCTCCCGGCGTCCGGGGCGGGGGGGCGGGAGCCCTGGCGGCTCGGCCCGCTGACGGCGACCGTCGGACGTCCGGCGCCGGAGCGCGCGGCGGTCACGCGCGTCGAACGCGTCTATCCCACCGGCGCGGTGCTCCCGGAGAACCAGTTGCGGTTCTACGTGCACTTCTCCGCGCCGATGGGTCTGGCCGGCGGCGCCGAGTACGTGCGCCTGCTCGATGCGGCTGGGCAGATCGTCGAGGACGCGTTCCTGCCCCTGGATCTGGCCATGTGGAACGCCGACCGGACGCGCTACACGCTGCTGTTCGATCCGGGCCGCGTCAAGCGCGGCATCCGGCCGAACGCGGAGCACGGCCGGCCGCTCGTGGCGGGGCGGCGCTTCACGCTGGCCGTGGACGGCGCCTGGCCCGACGCCCACGGCCAGCCGCTGGTCGAGCCGTACAGCCGGTCGTTCACGGTCGGGCCGCCCGAGGAGCGGGCCATCGATCCGGCGGCATGGCGCATCGCGGCGCCCGCGGCCGGCACGCGCGACCCGCTGGCCGTCGAGTTCGACCGGCCGCTCGACCATGCGCTCCTGCTGCGCACGCTGCTGGTGCTGACCCCGGGGAGCGGGCGGGTCGCGGGCGACGCGGACGTGCGGGCCGCGGAGACGCAGTGGGTCTTCACGCCGCGGGAGCCGTGGCAGGATCGCGAGTACCAGTTGGCCGTGCTCGCGGCGCTCGAGGATACGGCCGGCAACCGGGTGGGGCGGCCGTTCGAGGTCGGCACGTCCGCCACGCCCGCCGCTGGCGGTGCGGCCGCACCCACCCGGCTGTCGTTCCGCCCGGCGGGGACCGCTACGGAGCAGTCCGAGGCGAGCGCGACGCGCTAGCCGCGCGCGGTCGGTTTGGCGGCCGCGCGGACTGATCCGGATTTGAGAGGAGGCCTTCGACCCCATGAGTACGCCTGCCGACAACACCAGGTATCGCCCGGTCGACCTGCGCAACGTCGCGAAGATGCCGCACTGGGAGCGGGTCGACGCGGACCTGCGGGCCGCGATCCGTGTGGTCGGCGAGGTGCTGCCGTTTCGCACGAACCGGTACGTGATGGACGAGCTGATCGACTGGTCCCGGGTGCCGGACGACCCGCTGTTCCAGCTCGTGTTCCCGCAGCGGGAGATGCTCGCCGGCCGCGATTTCGATGCGGTCGAAGGCGTGCTGGCCGGCGGCGACCCCGAGGCGCTCGCCGGCGAGGTGGAGCGGGTCCGCCGCAGCCTGAACCCCCACCCGGCGGGGCAGCTCACGCACAACGTCCCGCAGCTCGCCGGGCGGCCGCTGCCCGGGCTGCAGCACAAGTACCGCGAGACGGTCCTGTTCTTTCCCGCTCCGGGCCAGACCTGCCACGCCTACTGCACGTACTGCTTCCGGTGGGCGCAGTTCGTGGGCATGGAGGATCTGAAGTTCCAGGCGCAGGAGACGGACGATCTCGTCGCCTACCTGCGCGCCAGTCGTGATGTGACCGACGTGCTCTTCACCGGCGGCGATCCGATGATCATGCGCTCGAGCGTGCTGCGCCGCTACATCGAGCCGCTGCTGGCGCCGGACCTGGAGCACGTCCGGAACATCCGCATCGGCACGAAGGCGGTGGCCTACTGGCCGCAACGGTTCGTCTCGGACGCCGACGCGGACGACTGCCTGCGGCTCTTCGAGGAGGTCGCGGCGGCCGGCCGCCATCTCGCGATCATGGGGCACTACTCCCATCCCGTGGAGCTGGAGCCCGACATCGCGCGCGCCGCCGTGCGGCGGATTCGCGACACCGGCGCCCAGATTCGGATGCAGGCCCCGCTCATCAGGCACGTCAACGACGACCCCGCGGTGTGGGCCGACCTGTGGCGCACGGGCGTCCAGCTCGGGCTCGTGCCGTACTACATGTTCGTGGAGCGGGACACCGGCGCCAGGAACTACTTCGAGGTCCCGCTGGCTCGCTGCGTGCAGATCTTCAGGGACGCGTACGCCGGCGTGTCGGGCCTGGCCCGCTCGGTCCGCGGGCCGTCGATGTCGGCGTTTCCCGGCAAGGTGCGCCTGCTCGGCGTGACGCGGCTGCGGGAGCTGACCGACGCCCACGTGCTCGACGTGCTGCGCGAGGCCGTCGGCTTCGACCTCCTCGGCAGCCCGGACCGGCCGCTGCTGGTCTGCGACTTCATCCAGGCGCGCAACCCGGCGTGGGTCCGGCGGCCGTTCTTCGCCGAGTTCGACGACGACGCGGCCTGGTTCGACGATCTCCGCCCGGCGTTCGGCAAGCAGCGCTTCTTCTTCGAGGACCCCGGCGATCATGGTCAATCGCTGCCGCTGCTCGATGTGACCGAGACTTTGCTGGATTAGGAGCGCGTCATGAGCAGGCAGGAGAATCTGCGGCGGGTCGTCAGGGACCGCTACGGCGCCATCGCGGCGGAGGTGAGCCGGGTCGGCGACGCCGGCGGCTCGTGCTGCGGGCCCACCTGCTGCGGCCCCGAGGCCATCAGCGCCGACATCTACGAGGCGGGTCAGGTCGACGGGTTGCCCGGCGCGGCGGTCATGGCCTCGCTCGGCTGCGGCAATCCGACCGCGCTGGCCGAGTTGAGCGCCGGCGAGACGGTGCTCGACCTGGGATCGGGCGGCGGCATCGACGTGCTGCTGGCGAGCCGCCGCGTCGGCCCCGCCGGCCACGTCTACGGCGTGGACATGACCGACGAGATGCTGGCCCTCGCCCGCGAGAACCAGCGGCGTGCGGGCGCGGCCAACGTGACCTTCCTCAAGGGGCAGATCGAGCGGGTCCCACTGCCGGACGCGGCGGTCGACGTCGTCATCTCCAACTGCGTGATCAACCTCGCTCCCGACAAGGATCCGGTGCTCGCCGAGGCCTTCCGCGTGCTGCGCCCGGGCGGGCGCCTGGCGGTCTCGGACGTCGTGCGCCGGCGGGACGTGGCCCCGGAGCTGCAGCGGAACATGGAGCTGTGGACCGGCTGCCTGGCCGGCTCGTTGCGGGACACGGATTACCGGGCCAGGCTGGTCCGGGCCGGATTCGAGGGCGTCGAGATTGCGCCGACGCGCATCTACGGCGGCGCCGACGCGCACGAGCTGCTGCCGCCGGCCGCCCGCGAGAGCCCGTCCGAGCTGGACGGCGCCTTCATGAGCGCCTTCATCCGGGCCGTCAAGCCGGGAACGCCGCGGTGACCGGCCTGCTCTTCCTGTGCGTGGCGAACTCGGCGCGCAGCCAGATGGCCGAAGGGCTGGCCCGCGCGCGCTTCCCGGACGCGGTCCGGGTGCAGAGCGCGGGCTCGGCGCCGGCCACCGTCAACCCGCTCGCCGTGCAGGTCATGGCGGAGCTGGGCATCGACATCTCCGGCCAGCGGTCCAAGAGCGTGGACACCATCGACCCGGCCACGGTCGACACGGTCGTGACGCTCTGTGCCGGGGAAGTGTGCCCGGCGTTTCCGCGGCCGGTGACGCGGCTGCACTGGGCGCTGCCCGATCCGGCGGCCGCGACCGGGCCCGAGCACCAGCGGCTCGCCCGCTTTCGCACGGTGCGAGACGAGATTGCCGCGCGCCTGCGCGGCCTGCAGCTCTGAGACGACATGTTCCTGCCGCTCGGCGACGAGCCCAACCCGCGCGGCGTGCCGTGGGTGACCTACGGCCTGCTCGCCGCCAACGTGGCGGTCTACCTGTTGATCTCGCTGCCGCTCAGCGGCGTCCGGCCGGACCTCGACGACCCGGCGCTGGCGGCCTACCTGCGCATGCTCACGGAGCAGTTCGGGGGGCGCCTGTCCGCCGCCGAGGTCCTGCGGCAGACCAGCGCCTACGACCTGGTGGTGTTCACCCACGGGTTCCGGCCGGCGGAGCCGGCGGTCGCCGCGCTGCTCACGTCGATGTTCCTGCACGCCGGGTTCCTGCACCTGGCCGGCAACATGCTG
>CAYGCV010000030.1:0-8596 GCA_964348425.1 uncultured Vicinamibacteraceae bacterium
CGTTGGGCTCCGGGTTGAGGGGGTCGCCCTGCGGCAGGCCGTCGCCCGGGATGCACACCGCCGGATCGAGACAGGTGGAGTCGTCCCAGGTGCGGGTCTGGCGGATGTTCTTGGCGATCGGGTTGATGTCGCCGGCCAGCGAGATGGCGTCGCGGTTGCCGAAGCGCGAGACTGACGCCTTGATGGCCGTCCGCCCGTCGCCCGTGAGGTCGTACACCACGCCCAGCCGCGGCTGGAGGTCCTTCCAGCCCGTGACCTGCGCCCCTTCGAAGAAGATCGGCCCCGCCCAGATGGGATGGGTCTCGGCGCCCGGGAGCGAATGGTGATCGGGGTAGCGGCCGGCGAAGTAGTCGAAGCGCAGCCCGGCGTTGACCGTCAGCCGGTCGATGGTCCACTGGTCCTGGGCGTAGACGCCGATGTTCGTGAACTCGTTGGTCTCGGGACCCCGCGCCTCGTAGAGGGCCCGGAACGGGTTGCCGAACAGCGTCATGAGGTTCGTCCAGTCGCTCTCGCTGCGGTAGGCTTCGAGCTGCCGCTTCATGTTGGAGTTGAAGCCGACCTTGAAGTTGTGGCTGCCCGTGACGTACGACATCGACGCGCGGGCGCTGTGGGTCATGCGCGAGAAGTGGACCGTGCTGCCGCGGAAGATGAAGCCCATGTTGCGCGACATCGTCAGGCCGACCGCTTCGAACAGGCCGGGCAGGTCGGTTCTCGCGTCGAAGTGCGCGCCGGCCCCCGAGGCGCCGTACGAGTTGTTCAGCGCGAACAGGTCGCTCACGTTCGGCATCTGTGCGTAGCCGGCCTCGAACAGGATGCGGTTGGTCTGCGGCCGGGTCCAACTGATCTGGTAGGCGTGGAACGTGGTGTTCGCCTCGCTGCCCGCCTCGGGCGCGATGTAGATCGGGAAGAGCTGCGACCCGGTGAGCGCCGGGTACTGGAACGTGTTGTTCTTGGTGAAGAACGCTTCCACCTTGTCGCGCGCGGTGGCCTGCCAGGTCAGCCGTCCCGTGGCTTCCTGGGTGTTCGACACCTCCAGCGTCGGATCGGCGGTGTTGGGGACATAGGAGAAGGCGCCGGTGTCCACGCTGTTGAAGAGGGCGGTCGGGAAGAACGACGCGCGGCGGTAGGAGTAGCTCAGGTAGAACCACAACCGGTCGCGCATGATCGGGCCGCCGAGCGACGGGCCGATCTGCCACGACTGGTCCGACTTGAAGGCGCCGTCCCTGCCGCCCTCGATGCCCCGGTCGATCAGGTCCTGGTCGATGTTGTTGGCGAGCCAGGTCGGGTGGCCGTAGTTGGCGTAGAAGCCGCCGCTGAACCGGTTGCTCCCCTCCTTGGGGATCATGTTCATCCGCACGCCGCCGGTCTCCACCTCGGCCGCGTTCGACGAGTAGTCGTAGACGTACTCGGCGATGGCCGTGTCGAAGGGCTGGAAGCTGGGCGCGCCCTCGAACGCCACGTTGCCGGCGTCGAAGCCGTCGATGTGCACCTCGGCGTCGTACTCGTCCGAGCCGTGGATGGTCAGCCGATTGCTCGATCGCCCGCTGACGCCGCCCGTGTCGATGGGCACGGCGGTCGAGGGGCCGCCCTGAATGTTCATGGCGGGGATGAGCAGCGCCAGCGAGTCGTAGCCTCGGGTCGTCGGGAGCACCTCGAAGATCTCCCGGTCGATCGTCTCGCTCTGCCGGACGCTCTGGACGTCGATGGTCGGGGTGGCCTCGGTGACGGTGATCGTCTCCTCGAGCCCGCCGACCGCCATCTGGACATCGATGTTGGCGGTGAAGCCGCTGCCGAGATCGACCCCCTCGCGGATGAGCGTGCTGAACCCGGGTAGCGTGAAGGTCACGGAGTAGGAGCCCGTTTCCAGGGCGATGATGAGGTACTGGCCGTTGCCGTCCGTGACGGCGGTGCGGACCTGCTCGATGAGGGCCGGGCTGCGCGCCTCGACGGTGACGCCGGGCAGGACGCCGCCCGTGCTGTCGGTGACCGTGCCGCCGATGGCCTGGGCGTGAGCGAGTGCGGGTATCAGCAGCAGGCTGAGGCTGCCGGCAACCGCCAATCGGATCAGGTGCCGCGATCCGTGTGGTGTCGAGCGTGTCCGAGAGCGACTCATGACCAACGCCTCCTTCCACGTGGTTCGCCGTTCCGCCAGCGCCGTGCTTCCTTCAGACGGAGCGGCGCCTCGAACCCCCGGCGTCCGCTTGCGGGGGCCCCTTCGCCCCGCGCCGCTCCCGCCGAGGCGCGCTGTGCGCGCCTTGCGGCCGAGAGGGGGGCGATGCTGCGCAGCGCCTGCTCTTCGTCCCTCCTTTCGAGAAAGTCGCTCCGGCCCCGCGGGCCGGTCAGTACAGCATTGTAGCCGGGTGGATCCGGCTGTCAATCGGCGCAGCGGCGCAGCGGCACCGGCGCCGCCGCTGGCCGGCAGACAGTTGACTGCTGGGCCGCTGACCGCTGGCCGGCGGGCTCTACGGCCGGGCGCCCTCCGACGTCCCGGCCGGCCGGAGAATGGTGGTCGACTCCGTCACCGAGTCGACCTTGGTCCGCGAGAAGAAGATGGGGAAGTAGCGGTCGCGCGCCCACAGCTCGAACAGGTCGCGGTAGTGCGGGCTGTCGGGATCGCCGGCCTGGCCGGGCGAGTTCAGCCCGACCGAGTTGTCCCAGTTCCCCGTGTCGGCAACGATCATGAACGACGCGCCGGAGGTCTGGTTGTCGCCGGCCCCGGTGTTGTGGACCGTGCCGGCGTAGCCGCCGCGCGGGACCGGCCCGACGTCCAGTTGGCTGCGCAACGCCGGGCTGACCGCGGCGCTGAGCGGATGGTGGACGAGCGCGTGCTTGAAGCGTGCGTCGCCGTAGCGCCAGGCGCTCTCGTCGTCGCTGCCGAAGCGCCGTTCGAGACCGTCGACCGCGGCGTCGAGGGCGTCGCGCAGCAGGGCGTCGCGACCCGCGATAGGGTCGTCGCCGAACCGGCCGTCGGGCGCGACCAGCCAGTCGATCAGGCGCTTGGTGTTCACTGCGCGGATGTAGTCGCGGGCGCCCGCGGGCACCACGGTGCGGTGCACGGCGCGCTGCAGCTCCCGCTCCCAGCTCACGTAGATCGCCGCCTCGGCCGAGTCCTTGTCGAGCACGGCGTCCCAGTCGAGCAGCAGGCGGCGCGCGCGGTCGGCGGAACCGTCGAGGCCGTCCAGGCCGCGCAGCAGCGGGACGAGGTTGAGCGCCGCGACCGACAGCTCGTCGAGCTGCAACCGCATGTTGTCGACGACGGTCATGTGGCGCGCGTTGGCCAGCACCTCCTCGACGCGCGCCGCGCGCATCTGGTCGCCCCAGGTATAGTGCAGCGCCTCCCAGTGCGGATAGCGGTCGGGCACGTCCAGCAGCGTGTAGTTGTTCGCCGTGGCGAAGTAGCCCTTCGGCGGGTTGACGACGCTGGGCAGCGCCTCGATGGGCAGCAGCCCGTCCCATTCGTAGCGCCCGTCGCCCGGCACCGGCAGCAGCCCGCTGTGGTGCGGCCGGATCGGCGAGACGCCCACCGCCTGGTAGCCGATGTTGCCGGCGCGGTCGGCCCAGACCATGTTCTCCGACGGGATCCGGCTGTAGCTGCAGGCTTCGACGAACTCCTCCCAGCTCGTCGCCTGGTCCATCCTGAGGCTCGCCAGGTAGGGCGCCGAGCCGTAGTCGAGCCAGGCCGCCGCCACGGCGTACGCCGTCCGGTTGGCCGGGTCCTCGAAGACCACCGGGCCGTGGCGCGTGTACTTCAGCTCGACCTCGACGGCGGGCTGTCCCTGCACGGGAATCGTCTCCCGGGTCACGGTCATTGCCTCCCAGCCGCCGAGATAGCGGTAGCGGTTCGGGTCGGCCGGGTCGGTCTCGTAGACGTAGAGATCCTCGTTGTCCTGGCCGAACACGGTCAGCCCCCACGCGCCGTGCTCGTTGTGGCCGATCGACACCCCCGGCAGCACCGGCTCGCCGCCGCCGATGACGTTCCAGCCCGGCGCCACCAGGTGCACCCAGTAGCGCAGCGAGGGCGCCGACTGCACGCGGTGCGGGTCGTTCGCCATGATCGGATAGCCGCTCAGCGTCCGGCTGCCGTGCACCACCCAGTTGTTGCTGCCGATCGCGTCCCGCTCGCCGTGGGCCAGGTCGGCCTCGGACGGCATCGCGGCCGCCAGCCGCTCGAACGCGTCGCGGTCCCCGCGGTAGGCGGCGTCGACGTCGTCGGGCCGGAAGACGAGCTCCCGCCGATGGGCGTGGTAGCGGTCGAGGATGGCCGGCGTGAGAAGCGCCGCATCGATGGCCGGATCGAGCCTCAGGTCGGGGTCGCCGATGTAGTAGTTGAGCTCCGCGACGGCGTCCGGGCCGAGCGCGGCCACGGCGCGCGCGTTGTCGATCTCGCGCGCCACGTTCGACACCAGCCCCTGGTGCCGCGAGACGACCACCTCCGGCGTCCAGTGGCCGGGCTCGATGCCCAGCAGCTCGAACTCCAGCGGGAGCAGGTCGGGCTCCCTGGCGGTCCGTTCGATGTAGGCGTTGATGCCGTCCACGAACGCATGGATGATCGCGCCGCCGCGCTCGTGGTAGTGGCGCATCTCGGTCGCCATGTCGCCCCGGAAGCGGAACAGCCGCGCGCTGATGTCCCGCTCGATCTCGCGCGGACCGAGGATCTCGGCCACCGTGCCGGTCGCGCGCCGCCGCCAGATCTCGAACTGGAACAGCCGGTCGCGGGCCGCCGCGTAGCCCTGCGCGAAGAACAGGTCGTGCTCGTTCTCCGCGTAGATGTGCGAGATGCCCCAGCGGTCGGTGACGATCTCGACCGGGGCGATCAGACCGCTCGCCTCAACCGTCTCCCGGTGAGCGGCGGACTGGCCGGCGGGCTGCGCAACTGCGCCTGACTCGCCGGCGACGAGCACCGCCGCGAGCGCCGCGGCGATACGGATTCCATGTGCAAGCATCATGGCGCGACTCTATCATCGGAGTCGCTCGGGCGGCGTTCCCGACGATCATCCGTCGGCCGACAGGACGTACCCCTTCGACCGCGCCCCGCGGCGCGCCGCCGGTTTTCGATCTGGTGATGTAGGGCGCACGTGGGGCGGGGGTGCCCCACGTGCGCCCCGGCTGGAGCTGGAGTTAGAAGTTGTACTGGAAGCTGATCTTCGCCAGACGGCCCGCCTGGATGCCCAGCGGCGTCAGGTACGGGTCGTCGGCGCCCCCGCCGGGACGGAAGGCCTGTTGCTCCCGCGACACGGCGTTCGCGTTGAACACGTTGTAGAGGTCGAAGCTGGCCCGCACGTTGCCGCCGATACCGAAGTCGAGGATCTTCGTGAAGCGCAGGTCGAGCTGATTGATACGGTCTCCGAACACCGTCCCCGGCGGGAGGATGTTCAGGGAAGCCCCCCCGGGCACCGTCGGTGCACGTCCCAGCGCCGCCACGACGTCTGCCGTCGGCACGGTGTAGATCGCCTCGCGCCTGGACCCCGGTCTGGAGAAGTACGCGGCCGAGACGTCGATATCGTACGGCAGCGTGTACGAGCCGAACAGCGACACGTTCGTCAGCCAGTTGTCTTCGGCCCGACAGTAATCCGCGGCGAGGAGATTGCCGCGGCTCCCGGCGATCCCCGCGAGCTGTCCGGTGGTGCCGCGGCCGGCGCGCGACGCCGGATACGACGAGAACTCTCCGTACAGGACTTCCGGTTGCGCGTCCTGGTAGCTGCAGTAGTCGGTAATCCGCCGCCCGGTGGCGAGGCCCCCCTGCAGCAGCAGCCCTTCGAGCCGGGCGCTCAGGCTGACGTCGACGCCGTGCCACATCTCGCTCTCGCCGCCCAGCAGGCTGCTGCCCGTCTGGAAGTTGTTCTGGACGCGCGCGAACGCATCCGGCGTCATGTCGACGAGTGTGAGCGGGTAGCCGCCGCCGCCGGGTAGCCGCGGGTCCTCGGGCACCGTGATGGTGTACTCGTCGAAGTCCTCGAGGCCGACGTTCCGGTTGTCCCAGGCACTGAAGTTGAAGTAGACGCGGCGGAAGTACCCGACATCCAGCGACATGTTCTCGAGGAGCTCATGCTGGATGCTCCCGGAGTACTCCCAGTTGCCCTTCTTCTGCCCCCAACCGAACGCCCACTCGGGGTCGAAGAACTGGGTGATGATTGGCGTGCCGAAGGCCAGGTTGTTGGTGGGGCTCAGCAGCTCGCCGTTGGGTTCCGGGTTGAGCGGATCGCCCTGCGGGATGCCGTCCCCGGCGATGCACGCGACCGGGCCGATGCAGGCGGGTTGGCCGCCGCCGAAGAACAGATGGTTGGAGGCCCCGTCGGCCCAGGTCCGGGTCTGCCGGATGTTGTTCGCCGCGGGATTGAGCTCGCCCGCCAGGGAGATGGCGTCCCGGCTCCCGAACCGCGAGGCCGACGCCTTGAGGGCCGTCCGGCCGTCGCCGCGCAGATCGTAGACCACGCCCAGCCGGGGCTGGAGATCCTTCCAGGTCGCCGCCGTCGCCCCGGGGAACAGGATCGGCCGCGGCACCCACGTCGAGTGGGTGGGACTCCCCGGCAGCGATCCGTGGTCGGGATAGGCGCCGTTGAAGTAGTCGAACCGGAGCCCCGCGTTGATCGTCAGCCGGTCGATCGTCCACTGGTCCTGCGCGTAGACGCCGATGTTCGTCAGCTCGTTGGTCTCGGGGGGGCGCGACTCGAAGTAGGCGAAGACCGGTTGGCCGAAGAACGTCGCCAGGTTCGTCCAGGTCTCGCTCTGGTACGCCTCGTTCTGCCGCTTCACGGTGCTCATGAAGCCGACCTTGAAGTTGTGGCTTCCGGTGACGTACGACATCGACGCGCGGGCGCCCAGCTTCGCCAGCGAGAAGTGGACGGTGCTCCCCCTGAAGATGAACCCCATGTTGCGCGCTATCGTGAGGTTGCTGATCTCGAACACGCCGGGCAGGTCCGTCCGGGCGGTGAACTGATCGCCCCCTCCCGGGCTGCCGAACGCGTCGTTCATCGGGTACAGGGGCTGAGAGGTGGGCGCCGTCGAGAAGCCTGCCTCGAACAGGAACCGGTCGGTCTGCGGCCTGATCCACGTGATCTGGTACGTGTTGCTCTTCCCGTTCCCGTCGGTGCCCGCTTCCGGCGCGATGTAGAGCGGGAAGAGCTGCGACCCGGTCAGCGCAGGGTACTGGTGCGTGGTGTTGTTGCTCCAGAACGCCTGCGCCTTGTCCTTCGCCGTCGCCTGCCAGGTGAGGCGCAGCGTTCCCTCGTAGGCGTTCGACGTCTCCAGCGCCGGGTCGTCGAGGTTGGGGACGTAGGTCAGCGCGCCCGGGTCCTCGTTGTTGAACAGGGCGGCCGGGAAGAAGGCCGCCCGGCGGTAGGAGTAGCTCACGAAGAACCACAGGTTGTCGCGCACGATCGGGCCGCCGAGCGAGGGGCCGATCTGCCACGACTGGTCCGTCCTGAAAGCCGCGTCCCTGCCGCCCTCGATCCCCCGGTCGATCAGATCCTGGTCGATGTTGTTCGCGAGCCAGCTCGGGTGGCCCCAGTTGGCGTAGAACCCGCCGCTGAACACGTTGCTCCCTTCCTTGGGGATCATGTTCATCCGCACGCCGCCGGTCTCGACCTCGGCCTGATTCGACGAGTAGTCGTAGACGTACTCCGCGATGGGCGTGTCGAAAGGCTGGCCGTCGGGAGCACCCTCGAACGACGGGTTGTTGATGTCGAACCCGTCGAGGTGGATCTCCCCGTCGTACTCGTCGGAGCCGTGAATGGTCAGCCGGTTGCTGGACCGCCCGCCGAGGCCGCCCGTATCGATCGGGATCGTCGTCGAAGGACCGCCCTGGATGTTCATCGCGGGGATGAGCAGCGCCAGCGAGTCGTAGCCCCGCGTCGTCGGCAGCACCTCGTAGACCTCCTGGTCGATGGTCTCGCTCTGCACGACGCTCTGGACGTCGATGATCGGGCTGGCCTCGGTGACCGTGACGGTTTCCTCGAGCGAGCCGACCGCGAGCTCCGCGTCGATGTTCGCGGTGAATCCGCCGCTGAGCTGGACCCCTTCGCGGATGAGCGTGCTGAACCCCGGCAGCGTGAACGTGACGTTGTAGGTGCCCGTCTCGAGCGCGACGATCAGGTACTGGCCGTTGCCGTCGGTGACTGTGGTGCGGACCTGCTCGATCAGGGCCGGGCTGCGCGCCTCGACGGTGACGCCGGGCAGCACGCCGCCCGTGGTGTCGGTGACCGTGCCGCCGATCGCCTGGGCACGGGCAAGGGAGGGTGCGAAGATCAGGCAGAAGATGCCTGCAGCCGCCGCGATTCCGAGCCGCCGGTAGCGTTGTCGCGTCGAGGATCGCCGAGAGCCGTTCATGATCAACTCCTCCGCTTCCTGTTTCCGACTACAACCGCCTCCGGACGCCGAACCGCCATGGAACTCGAGTCACCTCCAGACTTTGCGGATCTCGACCGCAAACCTAAACCCGCCCGGCGTGGTTTTCAAGAGGTTCGAGGAGCCGCGGTGGCGGCGGCGCGCACGAGAAGGGGCGCACGCAGGGCAGGAAACGAAGCGGCGCCCCGGGGGCGGGGGGGGCCCCCCGGCGCCCGCCGGCCAGAAATTTAACAGGGAGGACATCGTGGGCCCG
>CAYGCV010000030.1:8606-12181 GCA_964348425.1 uncultured Vicinamibacteraceae bacterium
GTTTTTAATGAGGTGCGAGCTCCGGGGGGGGGGGCGGGGCGAAGGGCATGGGCGGGGATGGGAAGCATGAAAGGGCCCCCAGGTGGGGGGGGTAAGCCCCACGTGCGCGCGCGGACTAGAAGTTGAACTGGAAGGAGATCTTCGCCAGGCGCCCCGGCTGCAGGCCGATGGGCCTCAGGTACTCGGCGCCGAAGGCGGCCACCTCGCGCGAGACGGCGTTGGCGTTGAACAGGTTGTAGATGTCGAAGCTCGCGCGCACGTTCCCGCCGACGCCGAAGTCGAACAGCTTGGCGAACCGCAGGTCGAGCTGGTTGAGCCGGTCGCCGAAGACCGTCCCCGGCGGAAGGATGTTGAGGGCCGGCGTCCCGATGGTGGGGGTGCGCCCCAGGGCCGCGGTGGCTTCCGCGACCGGGACCCGGTAGATCGCCTCGCGCCGGGGACCGGGCCGCGAGAAGAACGCCGCCGACACGTCGATGTCGTACGGGAACGTGTACGAGCCCGAGAGCGAGACGTTGGTCAGCCAGTTGTCCTCGGCACGGCAGAACTCCTTGGGGAGCAGATTGCCCCGGCTGCCGGCGATCCCGGCGAGCTGTCCGGTGCTTGCACGACCCACGCGCGACGCGGCGAAGACCGAGAAGTCGCCGTAGATGACCTCCGGCGTCTGATCCTGGTAGTTGCAGTAGTCGGTGATCCGCCGCCCGGTGGCCAGACCGCCCTGCAACAGCACGCCCTCCAGCCGGGCGGTCAGGCTCAGGTCGACGCCGTGCCACATCTCGCTCTCGCCGCCCAGGTTGGCCGTGTCGGTCTTCACGTTGTTCGGGATGCGCTGCTGGGCCTCCGCCGACATGTCCACGACGGTGAGCGGGTAGCCGCCGCCGTCGGGCAGGCGCGGATCCTCCGGGACCATGATGGTGTACTCGTCGAAGTCGGCGAGGCCGACAACGGTGTTGTCCCAGGCGTCGAAGTTGATGTAGGAGCGCCGGAAGTAGCCGAAGTCCAGCGACACGTTGTCGAGCAGCTCGTGCTGGATGCTGCCCGAGAATTCCCAGTTGGCCTTCTTCAGGCCCCAGCCGTGGGACCACGCCGGATCGAAGAACTGGGTGATGAGCGGCGTGCCGAAGGCCGGGTTGTCGGGAGTGCCGATGAGCTCGCCGTTGGGCAGCGGATTGAGAGGGTCACCCTGCGGGAGGCCGTCCCCGGCGATGCACGCGCTCGCGCTCGGGTCGGCAGCCGACGGGATGCAGGCCGGCAGGCCGGGAATGCCGAACGGGTTGCCGCCGTCGAACCAGGTCCGGCCCATCTGCGTGTTGTTGGCGATCGGGTTCAACTCGCCCGCCAGCGAGATGGCGTCGCGGCTGCCGTAGCGCGAGGCGGATGCCTTGAGGGCGGTCCGGCCGTCGCCGCGCAGGTCGTAGACCACGCCCAGCCGAGGCTGCAGGTCCTTCCAGTTCGCCGCCGTCGCCCCTTCGACCATGATGGCCTGCCGCACCCACGGCGAGTGCGTCGGCGTGCCCGGCACCGACACGTGGTCGGGGTAGTAGCCGTGGAAGTAGTCGAAGCGGACGCCGGCGTTGATCGTCAGCCGGTCGATCGTCCACTGGTCCTGCGCGTAGATGCCGGTGTTCGTCAGCTCGTTGGTCTCCGGGGGCCGCGACCCGTACTGGGCCACGATCGGATTGCCGAAGAGGGTCACGATGCTCGTCCAGTTGGCCCCGTTGCGGTACGCCTCGGTCTGCCCCTTCAGCGTCGTGCGGATGCCGAACTTGAAGTTGTGGCTGCCGGTGACGTACGACATCGACGCCCGCGCGGTCTCGCTCATGACCGAGAAGTGCACGGTGTTCCCGACGAAGAAGAACCCCATGTTGCGCGACATCGTCAGGGTGCTGGCCTCGAAGACGCTGGGCAGGTCGGTCCTGGCGTCGAAGTGCACGCCGTTGCCCGGCGAGCCGAACTCGGTGTTGAGCGGATAGAGGATGCTGTGCGCGGGCAGCCGCGAGTAGCCGGCCTCGAAGAGGATGCGGTCGGTATGCGGCCGGACCCACGTGAGCTGGTACGTGTTGTACCGCGACTTGCCGTCGCTGCCCGACTCCGGGGCGATGTAGAGCGGATAGAGCTGCGAGCCGGTGAGCGCCGGGTACTGATCGATGCTGCTGTTGGACCAGTACGCCTGGATCTTGTTGCGCCCGGTCGCCTGCCACGTCAGGCGCAGCGTCCCCTCGCGATTGTTCGACACCTCCCGCGTCGGGTCGTCCAGGTTGGGCACGTAGGTCAGCGCCGAGGTATCGGTGTTGTTGAACAGGCCGCTGGGGAAGAAGCTGGCCCGGCGGTTGGTGTAGGTGACGAAGAACCACAGGTTGTCGCGCACGATCGGGCCGCCGAGCGCCGGGGCTAGCTGCCACGTCTGATCGGTCCGGAACGCGCCGTCCTTGCCGCCGGTGATGCCGCGATCGATCAGGTCCTGGTTGACGTTGTTGGCCAGCCAGCTCGAGTGTCCGTAGTTGGCGTAGAAGCCGCCGCTGAACGCGTTGCTCCCCTCCTTGGGGATCATGTTCATGCGCACGCCGCCCGTTTCCACCTCGGCCGCGTTCGACGAGTAGTCGTAGACGTACTCCGCGATCGACGTATCCTGCGGCAGGGCCGCGGGCGACCCGTCGAATGCCGGGTGGGCCACGTCGAAGCCGTCGATGTGGACCTCGGCGTCGTAC
Organism: uncultured Vicinamibacteraceae bacterium; assembly: GCA_964348425.1. GTDB lineage: Bacteria > Acidobacteriota > Vicinamibacteria > Vicinamibacterales > UBA8438 > JAAXGX01. Next base: position 11,312 of record CAYGCV010000030.1, read on the forward strand.
TCGTCCGAGCCGTGGATGGTCAGCCGGTTGTTGGACACGCCGCTGACGCCGCCGGTGTCGATGGGCACGGCCGTCGTCGGCCCGCCCTGGACGTTCATGGCGGGGATGAGCAGCGCCAGCGAGTCGTAGCCGCGCGTCGTCGGCAGCACCTCGAAGATCTCGCGGTCGATCGTCTCGCTCTGCCGGACGCTCTGGACGTCGATGGTCGGGGTGGCCTCCGTGACGATGACCGTCTCCTCGAGCGCGCCGACCGCCATCTGGGCGTCGACGTTCGCGGTGAAGCCGCTGCTCAGCTCCACTCCCTCACGTATGAGCGTGCTGAAGCCCGGCAGCGTGAACGTCACGGTGTAGTCGCCCGTCTCGAGGGCGACGATCAGGTATTGGCCGTTGCCGTCGGTGACGGCGGTGCGGACCTGCTCGATGAGCGCCGGGCTGCGCGCCTCGACCGTGACACCGGGCAGGACGCCGCCCGTGGTGTCGGTGACCGTGCCGCCGATAGCCTGGGCCTGGGCCAGGCTGGGTGCCAGTAGCAGGCAGACGGCAAAGGCTGCCGCCACGAATCCGAACCGCCGGTAGTGTCGTCGCGTCGAGGACCGCCGAGAACTGTTTCTCATCAACTCCTCCGCCTCCTGTTTCCGACCGTACGACCGACTCCGGACTCCGCAGGGACCCGGACTCGACTCCCTGCCCAATCACAAACGGACAACCTAAACACGACCACCCGTCCCATTTCAAGTTTTGGGGTTGAGTCGCGGCCCGCCAGGGCGGCGAGCGCCGGAAGGAGGGAAAGGAAGAACGGCGCGGGGCGCCCGGGGGGGGGGGGGCCCCCCCCCCCCCCCGGGGGGGGCAGAGTGAGAGGCGGGGGAGGGG
>CAYGCV010000030.1:12191-20388 GCA_964348425.1 uncultured Vicinamibacteraceae bacterium
GTTTTGGGGTTGCGGCGCGGCCCGCCCGGGGGGCGAGGGCGGGATGGAGGGAACGGAAGACCGGGGGGGCGCAGGTGGGGGGGGGAGCCCCAGGCGCGCCGCCGGAGCTAGAAGTTGAACTGGAAGGAGATCTTCGCCAGACGCCCCGGCTGCAGGCCTACCGGCTGCAGGTACACGGGGCCGAATCCGCCCACCTCACGCGATACGGCGTTGGCGTTGAACAGGTTGTAGATGTCGAAGCTCGCCCGCACGTTCCCGCCGACGCCGAAGTCGATCACCTTGGCGAACCGCAGGTCGAGCTGGTTGAGCCGGTCGCCGAACTCCGTCCCCGGGGGAAGGATGTTCAGGGCCGGACCGCCCACGGTCGGCGCGCGCCCGAGCGCGGCGATGGCCTCGTCGATCGGGACGCGGTAGATCGCCTCGCGCCGGGGTCCGGGCCGCGAGAAGAACGCGGCCGAGACGTCGATGTCGTAGGGGAACGTGTACGATCCCGACAGCGACAGGTTCGTCAGCCAGTTTTCCTCCGCCCGGCAGAAGTCGAGGGCGCGCAGGTTGCCCCGGCTGCCGGCAATCCCGGCCAACTGTCCGGTGGTGCCGCGGCCGACGCGCGACGCAGGGTAGGAGTTGAAATCACCCCAATTGACCTCGGGCTGCTGCTCCTGGTACCCGCAGTAGTCGGCGATCCGCCGCCCGGTAGCCAAGCCGCCCTGCAGCAGGAAGTTGTCGACCCGGGCGGACACGCTGACGTCGACGCCGTGCCACATCTCGCTCTCGCCGCCGAGGTTGTTGGTGCCGGTCTTGACGTTGTCCTGCGCCCGGGCGAACGCTTCGGGCGTCATGTCCACGACGGTGAGCGGGTAGCCGCCCCCGTCGGGCAGCCGGTCGTCCTGCGGGGCCATGACCGTGTAGCTCTCGAAGTCCTCGGGGCCGACGGCCAGGTTGTTCCACGCGTCGAAGTTGATGTAGCTGCGCCGGAAGTACCCGACGTCGAGCGAGACGTTGTCGAGCAGCTCGTGCTGCACGCTCCCCGAGAACTCCCAGTTGGCCTTCTTCAGACCCCAGCCGAAGGCCCACTCGGGATCGAAGCGCTGGGTGAGGGCATGGGCGCCGAGGATCACGTTGTTTGTTGATATGAACAGCTCGCCGTTGGGATAGGGCAGGTTCGGATCGCCCTGCGGAATGCCGTCGCCGGGGATGCACCCGGTGCCGAAGCAGGACGGCAGCGGGACGGCCCCGCCGCCAACGAGCAGGTTGAAGGGCATCCCGTCGCTCCACAGGCGGTCGTGCGTCCGGTTGTTGGCAATCGGGTTCAGCTCGCCGGCCAGGGAGATGGCGTCGCGGCTGCCGAATCGCGACGCGGACGCCTTGAGCGCCGTCCGCCCGTCGCCGCGCAGGTCGTAGACCACGCCCAGCCGCGGCTGCAGATCCTTCCAGATCGCCGCCGTCTCGCCGTCGATCATGATGGGATGCGGCACCCACGTCGAATGCCCCGGCTGGCCCGGCGCCGATACGTGGTCGGGGTAGTAGCCGTTGAAGTAGTCCCACCGCAGGCCGGCGTTGATCGTCAGCCGGTCCAGCGTCCACTGGTCCTGCACGTAGACCCCGGTATTCGTCAACTGGTTGGTCTCGGGCGGCCGCGACACGAAGACCGCCATCACCGGACTGCCGAAGACGGTGCGGGCGTTCGTCCAGTTGGACCCGCTGCGGTAGGTCTCGTTCTGCCACTTGAGGGTCGTCCGGAAGCCGACCTTCAGGTTGTGGCTGCCGGTGACGTACGACATCGAGGCGCGCGCGGTCTGGTTCAGCGTGGAGAACCAGACGGTGTTGCCTTCGAACAGCCCGCCCATGTTGCGCGACATCGCCAGCGGAATCGGACCGGCCAGCTCCAGCAGGCCCGGCAGATCGGTGCGCGCCCCGAAGTGCGCGCCGTCGCCCTTGGCGCCGAACTCGTTGTTGAGCGGGTACAGGACGCTGTGCGCCGGCAGCCGCGAGTAGCCGGCCTCGAACAGGATGCGATCGGTCTGCGGCCGGATCCAGGTGACCTGGTAGGTATTGAACGCCGAGGTTCCCTCGCTGCCCGCTTCCGGGGCGATGTAGAGCGGATAGAGCTGCGAGCCGGTCAGCGCGGGCGTCTGCTTGACGTTGCTGTTGGCGTAGTAGACCTGAACCTTGTCGCGCGCGGTCGCCTGCCACGTGAGGCGCCCCGTGTACTCGTAGTTGTTGGACACTTCCCGTGTCGGGTTGTCAGGGTCGGGAACGTAGATCGTCGAGCTCGTGTCCACGCTGTTGAACAGGCCCGAAGGGAAGAAGCTGGCCCGGCGATAGGTATAGCTCGCGTAGAACCAGAGGTGGTCGCGTACGAGCGGACCGCCGAGCTGCGGGGCGACCTGCCACGTCTGGTCGGCCCGGAACGCGCCGTCCTTGCCGCCGATGATCCCGCGGTCGATCAGGTCCTGGTCCACGTTGTTGGCCAGCCAGCTCGGGTGTCCGTAGTTGGTGTAGAAGCCGCCGGTGAACGTGTTGCTCCCTTCCTTGGGAATCATGTTCATCCGCACGCCGCCCGTCTCGACCTCGGCCGCGTTCGACGAGTAGTCGTAGACGTACTCCGCGATCGACGTGTCCTGCGGCAGGGCCCCGGGCGCGCCGTCGAACGCCACGGAATTCACGTCGAAGCCGTCGATGTGGACCTCGGCGTCGTACTCGTCCGAGCCGTGAATGGTCAGCCGGTTGTTGGGCACGCCGCTGAGGCCGCCCGTGTCGATCGGCACCGCCGTGGAGGGCCCGCCCTGGATGTTCATGGCGGGAATGAGGAGCGCGAGCGAGTCGTAGCCGCGCGTCGTCGGCAGCACCTCGAAGATCTCGCGGTCGATCGTCTCGCTCTGCCGGACGCTCTGGACGTCGATGGTCGGCGTGGCCTCCGTGACGATGACCGTCTCCTCGAGCGCGCCGACGGCCATCTGACCGTCGACGTTCGCTGTGAACCCGGTGCCGAGATCCACCCCCTCGCGGACCAGCGTGCTGAAGCCGGGCAGCGTGAACGTGACGGAGTAGGTTCCGGTTTCGAGGGCGACGATGAGGTACTGGCCGTTGCCGTCGGTGACGGCCGTGCGGACCTGCTCGATGAGCGCCGGGCTGCGCGCCTCGACGGTGACCCCGGGCAGGACGCCGCCCGTGGTGTCGGTGACGGTGCCGCCGATGGCCTGGGCTTGGGCCAGGGTGGGCGCAAGCAGCAGGCACGCGACGCCGACAGCCGCCGCGAAGCTCATGCGCCGGAGACGATGTGGTGTCGCGGACGTCCGAGAGATGCTCATGATTCGACTCTTCCTCCTCGTGTTCCCGATGCTCTGGCTGGCTCCTGGACTCCGACCGCACTCGAACGCGAGCCGGCCCCGCGGCTGCGGACCGCACCGCGGACCGCAACACGGCCTCGCCGTCGCGCTCGAGCCGCGAGGGTGCACGGGGCAGCCGCCGCCCCGCGCCCGCTACGCAGCCTGGAAGTTGTCGCTGGTATTCGCCGTGGACCCGGTGCCGAGCTCGACTGCCGCGGGCACGTGCGTGCCGCAGCCTGGCACGAAGCTCATGCGCCGGAGACGTGGTGTCGAAGACCGCCGGGAGCTGTATATGCTGACCTGTTCCGCCTCACCCTCCTGGTTTCAACCGGATCTCGACCCTGGCGGGCAACCCGGCAAACTGCACACCTAACCATGAACGGGGGCCGTTTGGCAAGTTGCTTCCATCAGATGGGGCTGCGCCCCAAGCCCCCGGCGTTCGCTTGCGGGGACCCCTTCGCCCCGCGCCGCTCCCGCCGAGGCGCGCTGTGCGCGCCTTGCTACTCGGGGTGCAGGGCGAAGGTCCACAGCGAGCCGCCCGTGGGCACCTGACCGCGCGCGTAGCGGTTGGCCAGGCTGCCGCCGAGGCCGGACGCGACGGTTATCTGCTGCCGCCCGTCGCGCGTGTAGGTGATGGCCGTCGCGTTGACGCTCGAGCCGGTCTGGAACTCCCACACGGTCTCGCCGGTCTCGGCGTCGAGCGCGATGAACTCGCCGGTGATCCTGCCGGTGAACAGCAGCCCGCCGCCGGTCGCGAGCACGCCGGCCGAGCTCGGGAAGTCGTGCATCGGGACCTCCCACTTCTTCACTCCCGTCAGCGGGTCGATCGCCACGATGTGGCCGAGCAGATCGCCCGGCTCGACCTGCGGGAAGCGGTTCGTGACGCCGGTGGAATTGCCGCCGATGACCACCTCGCGCTCGGCGAGCTGCTGGATGCGCGGCACGTGCCACGTCGTCGAGAAGATCAGGCCCGTCTCCGGATCGAAGGCGATGGGCACGGCGTTCGTGCCGCGCGACGGCCAGATGTGGACCTCCTCGCCGGCCAGGAAGTCGCGGTACAGGTCGGTCAGCACGGGGCGGCCGGTCGCGAGATCGACGTGCGTGGCCCAGTTCACCTTCACGTAGGGGTGCGCGGCGATCAGCGAGCAGTCCGTGCGGTCGAGCACGTAGAGGAAGCCGTTCTTGTTGGCCTGGATCATCACCTTCCGCGGCTCGCCGTCGACCTCCAGGTCGGCGAGCACCAGCTCGTCGATGCCGTCCACGTCGTACACGTCGTTGGGCGTGTACTGGTAGTAGCAGACGATCTCGCCCGTCTTCGGGCGGATCGCCAGCACGCTCGACGTGTACAGGCTGTCGAGCGCGCCGCGCGGGGCGGGATCGTACGGCTCGGCGTTGCCGGTGCCCCAGTAGACGAGGTCCAGCTCGGGATCGTACGAGCCCGAGCGCCACGTCGGGCCGCCGCCGTACATCCAGGCGTCGCTGTCCGCCGGCCAGGTCTCGAAGCCGGGCTCCCCGGGCGCGGGGATGGTGTAGCGCCGCCACAGCTTCTCGCCAGTCGCCGGATCCCACCCGTCGAGGAAGCCGCGGGTCGTCGACTCGCCCCCGGACATGCCGGAGATCAGCACGCCGTTGGCCACGATCGGGGCGCCGGTCGCGTAGTAGCCCTGGGCGGAGTCGGCGAACTTGTGGTTCCACAGCTCCGCGCCGGTCTCCATGTCGAGCGCCAGCACGTGGTTGTCGACCGTGACGCGGAACAGCCGGCCCTCGTAGATGGTCGCCGCGCCGCGGTTGAACGGGTTGCGCCGCGTGCCCTCCTCGAGCGTCACCGGCGTGCGCCAGATCTGCCGCCCGGTGTCCACGTCGACGGCGAACGTCCAGTTGCCGTTGATGTAGTACAGGACGTCGTCGTAGATGACCGGCGCCGCCGGCTCGCCGCGCTGGTTCATCATGCTGGCGCTCCAGATGGGCACCAGCCGGTGGACGTTCGACCTGTCGATCTGGTCGAGCGGGCTGTAGCTGCGCCGGTGGTACCCCATGCTGTGCAGGAGGACGTTCTCGGTGTTCGCTCCGTCGTTGATCAGCTCTTCGGTGGTCTGGGCCAGCCCCGGGACCGAACCCCACGCCACGCCGAGAAGAATCGCGAGCAGTCCGGCAGTGTTCCTCATGATCGCCCTCCAGCGGGTCCGCTCTCGCCGCGTGACCGGCAACGACGCGTGCCGGTTATGATACGCGAGACACCGTGACCTTCCAGCAGGGAGCGTGACCCATGAGGCGTGCAATCGACCGGTTCCCCGGGAAGCTGGCGTTGGCAGCGGCGGTCGGCGTCCTGGCGCACCTGGCCTGGACGCTGCCGGGGACGACCATGGAGGCGGCGCCCGCCGCCGGCCAGGCGCCCGCCGCGGCCCCGATCGAGCCGTTCACCATCGACATCGCCGACGAGGTGCTCGTCGACCTCGAGGACCGGCTGGCGCGCGCGCGCCTGCCCGACGAGCCCGCGGGGGTCGGCTGGCAGCTCGGCACGAACCAGGCCTATCTGCGGGAGCTCGTCGACTACTGGCGCAACGACTTCGACTGGCGGGCGCAGGAGCAGCGGCTCAACGGCTTCGACCAGTTCAAGACCACCATCGACGGCGTCGACATCCACTTCGTGCACCAGCGCTCGGCCGAGCCCGACGCGTTCCCGCTGATCCTGACCCACGGCTGGCCCGGGACGTTCGCCGCGTTCGCCAAGGTCATCGCGCCGCTGACCGACCCGGTCGCCCACGGGGGGCGTGCGGAGGATGCCTTCCACGTCGTGGTGCCGTCGATGCCCGGCTACGGCTTCTCCGATCGGCCGCCGGAGATGGGCTACGGCCGCGTGCGGACCGCGGCGATCTTCGCCGAGCTGATGGCGCGCCTCGGCTACGAGCGCTACGGCGCGCAGGGCGGCGACCTCGGCGCGGGGATCAGCCGCTGGATGGCGATCAACGACAGCGAGCACGTGGCCGGGCTGCACCTCAACCTGTGCGGCGGCGCCCCGCCCGACCCCGACGACCCGCTGGCCGGCGTGCCGGCGGCCGAGGCCGAGCTGCGGCGCGAGCGCGCGGCGTTCTGGACCGACGAGGAGCGCGGCTACAGCCACATCCAGGGCACCAAGCCGCAGACGCTGGGCTACGGCCTCAACGACTCGCCGGTGGGTCTGGCGGCGTGGATCGTCGAGAAGTACCGGAGCTGGTGCGACTGCGACGGCGACCCGGAGACGAAGTTCAGCAAGGACGAGCTGCTGACAACCATCACGATCTACTGGGTGACGCAGACGGCGACGTCGGCGGCCCGCTACTACTACGAGAGCCGGCACGGCGAGCTGCCCCCGAGGCCGCCGCGCATCGAGGTGCCGACCGCCTGCGCGGCCTTCCCGAAGGAGATCATCTTCAGCCCCCGGCGCTGGCTCGAGGCCGGCTACAACCTGACGCGCTACACCCTGATGCCGAGCGGCGGCCACTTCGCGGCCAGCGAGGAGCCCGAGCTGTTCGTCGACGACGTGCGCGCGTTCTTCAGTGACCTGCGCGCGGCGTCCAACTAACGAGGTAGCCATGCGTGAAGGAACACGACTGGGACGTGTCGGCGCGGCGGCGGCGGTCACGCTGGCGGCGGTGGTCCTGGCGGTCGGGCCGGCGCAGGCCCAGCAGGGCGCGCCGGCCGACGGCGAGTGGCCCACCTACGGCGGCGACCTCGGCGGCACGAAGTACTCCCCGCTCGATCAGATCGACCGCGACAACTTCGGCGACCTCGAGATCGCCTGGCGCTGGCTGTCGGCCGACGCCTTCCTGAGCATCGACATGCCGGGCGGCGGCGAGTGGTGGGCCGACTCGCGGCTGATCTTCGAGGAGCTGCTGCGGCGCGACCCGGACCGCTGGCGCGAGGCGCAGCCGCCCTACACCACGAACCTCAAGGCGACGCCCCTGATGGTCGGCGGCCGCCTGTTCATCAACATGCCGACGTCGCAGGTCGCGTCCATCGACGCCGCGACCGGCGAGACGCTCTGGGTCTACAACCCGAAGACCTACGAGGAGGGCACGACCACGATGACCGCGCGCTGGAACCAGCGCGGCGTGGCGTACTGGTCGGACGGGCCGCAGCGCGCGGACGAGCGGATCCTCTTCGGCACCGGCAACGGCTACCTCATCTGCGTCGACGCGAAGACCGGCCACCCCTGCGCCGACTTCGGGGAGGACGGCTGGGTGGACCTGACCGCGGACATCCCGCGCGCCGCCCGCGGCGACCGCGACTGGCTGAACGCCCTGCTGTACTCGGTGCAGTCGCCGCCGCTGGTGGTGGGCGACACCGTCGTCACCCCGCAGTCCATCTCGTCCTACAACATCACGCGCGAGGCGCCCCCCGGCTGGATGCGCGGCTTCGACGTGCGCAGCGGCCGCACCAACTGGACGTTCCACACCATCCCGCAGGGCGACGAGTACGGCAACGACACGTGGGGCGGCGACTCGTGGCGGGTCACCGGCAAGGTCGGCGTCTGGTCGTTCATGAGCGCCGATCCCGAGCTGGGGCTCATCTACCTGCCCACCAACACGCCCGCGCCCGACTACTACGGCGGCCACCGGCTGGGGGACAACCTGTTCGCCGAGAGCGTCGTCGCCCTCGACATCGAGACCGGCGAGCGCGCGTGGCACTTCCAGGCCGTGCACCACGGCCTCTGGGACTGGGACTTCCCGGCGGCGCCCAACCTGGTGGACGTCGTGGTCGACGGCCGGCCGGTGAAGGCGCTCGCGCAGATCAGCAAGCAGGGCTTCACGTACGTCTTCGACCGGGCGACCGGCGAGCCGATCTGGCCCATCGAGGAGCGGCCGGTCGCGACCGACACCGACGTGCCG
>CAYGCV010000031.1:0-20240 GCA_964348425.1 uncultured Vicinamibacteraceae bacterium
GGCGGCGACCTCCGCCGGCGTCAGGATGAAGTTGCTGGTGATGCCGATGCGGTCCGACACGTCGATGCGGAAGTAGTCGGCGGTGAGCGTGAACGGACCGTCGCCGAACACGACGCCGGCCGTGTAGTTGACGGATTTCTCGGGCTCGAGCGGGGCGCCGCCGCGCAGCAGCGCGACCGGCGAGATCGACGGGATGACCGCGTTGTTGACCAGGTCGCCCACCGTCGGGTCGAACCAGCTATGAATGTTCAGGCCGTGCTGCTGGCCCGGGGTCGGCGCCCGGAACCCGGTGCTCACGCTGCCCCGCACGAAGCCGACGCGGCCCGACACCTTGCCGTTCGCAGTCGTCCCGAAGTCCTCGAAGTCCTCGATGCGCACCGCCGCGCCCAGCGTCCACGCGTCGCCCGGGTCGGTCACCTCCAGGTCGCCGTAGGCCGCGATGTTGTGGCGGCTCCAGGTGCCCGCCTGCGGCGGGCTGTAGGCGAAGACGCCGTTCGAGCCCGCCATGAAGCGTTGCGCCGCGTACGGGCCGACCGTCCACCCGGCACGGTCGCCCGCACGGAGGCCGAACTGCTCGTCGCGCCATTCCGCGCCGGCCGCGAGGTTGATTCTGTCGCCGACCGCATGCGACACGTCGAAGTTCACGTTGACGTCCCGCTGGCTGTTCCTGCCGACGTCGAACGCGTTGGGCGACATCAGGCCGAGCGAGGCGTTGATGGTGTCGTGGATGAAGAAGTCGGTTCGGTGCGTGCCGAGCGAGCCGCTCAGGTCCCAGTTGAAGCCGCCGGCCGTGAAGCCGCGCACGCCCCCGACGAGCGCCGCGTCGCTGGCCGTACCCCCCGTCTGCGGCGTGAAGCCGCCCGGGAACAGCTCCTGGAACGTGAAGCAGTGCGGGTCGTCGGCCACCTGCCGCAGGGCGACCGGGTCGGGTACGAGGTCGGTGACGGCGACCGTCGGGCAGTTGGCCGAGCCCATGCCGTTGGCCGCCAGCACGTCGCCGACCAGCAACGTGCGGCCGCGGTCGTTGCTGAACACCCCGAGGCGCGTGTTCGGGTTGCGGAAGAAGATGCCGTAGCCGACCCGCCGGCGGGCGTAGCTCGTGTGGCCGTACATCTGCACGCCGGAGGGCAGGGTGTAGCCGAAGTTGCCGAACGCCTTCAGGTCGTGGTCGATGTCCGGGTCGCCCCAGACCTGCGGGCGCTCGGAGGTGACGTGCGTGTTGCCGGCCGCGATGAGCGCGATCGCGTCGCGCCGCGGCGCGGCGCGGTCCGTCGGGTTCGCGTTGCCGTACTCCAGGCTGAGGTTGGCGAACCCGGTCGCGCCCAGCGGCAGACCCACGTTGCCCGCGAACCGGGTCGATTCCCCGTCGCCGGCGCGGTACATCCCCGTGCTGAGCTCCACCGAGCCCCCGGCGCGGGCGTCCTTGAGCTGGAAGTTCATCACCCCGGCGATGGCGTCCGAGCCGTACTGCGCCGCCGCGCCGTCCCGCAATACCTCGACCTGCCGCAGCGCAATCGCGGGGATGGCCGAGATGTCGGGGCCCTGCGAGCCGAACGCCACGCCGTTGCCGCCGTGCCAGTCGACTATCGACGAGCGGTGCCGGCGCTTGCCGTTGATGAGCACCAGCGTGTGATCCGGGGCCAGGTTGCGGAGCATCGCGGGGCGGACCACCGTCGACCCGCCGCTGATCGGCTGCGTGTTGGTGTTGAACGACGGGATGATGGTGCGAAGCTGGTCCTTCAGATCGCCCGCGCCCCGGCTGACGAGATCGGCGGCCGACAGCACGTCGACCGGCACGGCCGACTCGATGGCGCTGCGCGGCTGCGCGCGCGAGCCGACCACCACCATCTCCTCCGTGAAGCCGGCGAGCAGGCTCCGCATCTCCTCCGGCGACAACCCCAGGGCCTCGATCTCGGCCGGCGTCATCCCGAGCGCGCGGCCCAGCTCTTCCGCCGGCGGGTCCGTCCGGTCCTCGACCTGTTCCTGCGGGTCGTTGTCCCGGGGCTCCGCCGCGGCGCCGGCCGCCGGTAGCGCGAATGCCGGCCCGAGCACTGCCAGCGTCAGCGCGATGCGCCGCCACGTGTCTCCCGTTCCTCGTTCCGGTCCCGTCATCGTTGGTGTGGACGTCCGGTGAGCCCGAACCGGACGCCCGTCAGCGACGAAAGCTTGCGGGCAGCCTCGCCGCGCCGTGCTGCGCGTCGGAACGTACGCGGTCTACTGGCTTCAGGTTGCTGCCGCGCTCCTGTCGGTCGCGGCGCGCTACGCAATCAACCGAGCATGCGCAGGATGGCGACGGCGGCACCGATGACGGCGGCGAGGATCACGCCGGTCTGCGCGAGCATGGCGCCGGCGAACCGCCACGTCAGGCGGGCCTCCAGCTCGGCGAGCCCGGCCGTGAACCGGTCGGGCGTCACGTGGTCTCCGTGGTCGGCTGCCTTTCGGACGGCGGCCGTGATGGCGTCGGCGAGCTTTGGGTCGGCGCCAGCGTCGGTCAGGGAGCGGGCTATAGCGTGGGTGTCGAGAGTGGCCATGCGTCGGTTTCCCCTTCAAGTCTAGCACCGCGGTATCTAGCGCTGTTGGTCGGAGCTGGCGCCGGCGAGTGCTTCGAGCTTGCCCTCGTCGTGGCTACCGATGACGAGCCGCCGCCGCCGCGGCAACTCGAGCGCCTCGAGTGGGCCGGCAACCTGGCCCGCGCCGTGCGCACCCGCTACTACGCCGCGCTGGCCCGACCGCCTCGTTGCCGGCGACGAGCCCGCCGCGGCCGTGCAGGCGGCGCGCCCGCGACCGGGACTGCATCGACCTCAGAGTCCGGGCGGCTGACGGCCGCGGCGGCTGATAGACTCGGCGCGATGGACTGCGAGGTCCTCGGACAGCCGGAGCTGGACGCCGCGCTCCTCATCGCCACGGTGATCGGCACGAGCCTGGCCGTGACGATCACTAACCTGAGACCACTGCACTGGAGAGCCAATCTTCTCCGGTAGGTTCTGTAAGTAGGTGCACAATGCCGACGAACGAAGACCGAATCCGAAAACTGCGGGAACTCTACGAAGCACAAGAAGTTGCTAGTGCCCAGCTCGGGCCCGGCAAGAACCATGCCACGCTAAACCGGCCCGGTTCAGCGAAAATCCGTAAAGAGCGCTTCAGGGAACGGCGCCGTCGATCTCGTCGATGATGTGCTGCGCGGCGTCTCGAGGATTGACGGCGAGACGGATCGGTCGACCAACAACGAGATAGGTGGCGCCGGCACGGATAGCTTCGGCTGGTGTCGAGAACCGTACGTGATCGTCTTGTCCTGGGTTCCAGCTTGGGCGAATGCCTGGGCTGACGATCGGGACCGTTTTGCCGACCTGTTCCCGCACGGGCTGGATACTGCTGCCGGACACAACAAGCCCGTCGAAACCCTTCGCGAGCAAGTCGTTCCCGATCTGGACGATCCGATCATCATCAAAGGGGATGTCGGAGAGCATCGGCACCGCCATGAACTGTGGGTGTTGCCTAATGCCTCGAGCGGTACGACCGGCAGCGATGGTTTTTGCCGTAAGGGATGGCTCGGCTGCTTCAATGAACGTCATGAACCGGATTCCAAGCTCGTCGGCACGGCTCACGAAAGCATTGATTGTCCTGGAGATGTCGCCACCGAACTTGAGGTCCACGAACACAGACCCGTTGTCGCCCCGCTCGGATTGAATCCGTTTCAAGAACCCGAACAGGTCACCGCTCAGAAAAAGCTCGATCCCGATCTTGAAGAAGAATACGTTGTCGAGCTGGCCAACCAACGCGAGCGCTTCTTCGTGAGTCGGGACGTCCAGCGCAACGATGAGACGCTTCGACGGGGAGAGATCCTGCTGTACCGGATTCACCGAATCGGCTTTGACGAACGTCATTGGTTCGCAGAATCGTAACCCGGTGCAGTTGAGCGGTCAAGATATCCGATCGTCACGCTGCTCGGCCAACCCGCGCAGCGCGTCCGCGAACGCGCGCGCGGTCGCCGGACGCGCTTCGCGGGCGGCCGTGAGGATCGCTGCGGCGAATGCGACCATGGCCGACGCCGCCGCCGACTCCGTTGCCGGCGGGCCGTTGCGGCCGAGGCGCTGGCGGAGAATGCGGTCGGCCACCTCCTCGACGCTGCCGCCAGCGAAGGGGTGCTCGCCCGACACGGCCTCGTACAGCACCGCGCACAACGACCAGACGTCGTCCGCTTCGGCGGCCGGCCGGCCGGCGAGCACCTCGGGAGACAGATAGCGCAGCGTGCCGCCCCCGGCCGGCGCGTCGAGTCGCTGTCGGGCCAGGCCGAAGTCCAGCAGCTTCGGCAGGCCTTCCGCGGTGAGCCCGATGTTGCTCGGCTTGACGTCGCCGTGCAGGTACCCCGCGCGGTGCAACGCCGCCAGCGCTTCGGCGAGCGCGGCGACGAAGGCGACCGCCTCCCGCGCCGGGACCGGTCCCCGCCGGAGCCGGTCCGCCAGCGTGCCGCCGGGCAGGAACTCGACGAGGAGGAACGGTCGGCCCCGCCACGACTCGACGCCGTAGATCTCGGCCAGCCCGGGATGCGCGACTGTCGCCATGACCCACGCCTCCGGCTTCAACGCGAGCAGCCGCGGCCCGGACATCGCGGCCAGGGTCTTCACCGCGACGTCCCGCTGCAGGTCCACGTCGCGCGCGAGATAGACGGCTCCCATCCCGCCGGCGCCCAGCCGCCGCGTCAGTCGAAACTTGCCCGCCAGCACCCGCGGCGCCTCCGCCTCGACGTACGCCGGACCACAGTCGCACCCGGGCGGCTCGCCGGCGCCCGTCACGTGTCGACAGACGGGGCACTCGAGCGCGGGCGGCGCCTCCGACACCCCGGCTCCGGGGTCGCGCAACAACCGCAGGCGCGCCACCGCCTGCCCCGCCGCCGACGCCACCACGGCGAGGAACGGCAGGTCGGCAGGACGCACGATCCGATCGTCGAAACGACGCCCCACCACCAGACACCCGGCCACCTCGGCGCCCGGCCCGGGAACCGGCACGATCGCGTCCGCGGCCGTCTCCCTCACCCACGCCGCCTCCTCGGCCGGCAGCAATTCGAACAGCGACCGCGCATCGCTCGGGTGCACGCGCAGCCAGCCGCAGCCGGTCTCCAGCATGTGAACGATGGCCGACATCCGCGGCAGGGGCGGCATGGCGCTCTCCGCTGCCCGGAAGGCGTCGGCGCCCCCCTTCGCGTCGGTCGACAGCAGCAGCGTGCACGGCGAGCCGCAGCCGCGCTTGACCGCCCGGGTCACCGTTCGCGCAACCGCCGTCAGGCGCTCCGCCTTCGCCAGGACCAGCGCCGCCGCGGCCAGAGTCTGGCGCTGGTCCGCGGCCTCCGGGTAGTAGCCGGCGCGGAGCACCTCGCGGGGATGGGGCACGCGGACCGTGAGCACCGCGTACCACAGCAGCACCATCCCGGGGAAGCGCACGAGCTGGAGCAACGTCATGGCTGGCGTCGACCGGTAGTTCGCGCCCCACATGCCCGGCGTGAACGCCTCGGCGACGTCGTACGCCGTGACCCATCCCATCCAGAGCAGGAACCCGATGCTGAACAGGGCGACGCGCCGGCGCTCTGCCGGAGCGGCCGTGTGCGCCCGCAGCGCGACGACCACGACCGCCGCCAGGGACAACGCGTTCGGCACGGCGTTCAGCATGTCGAGCACCGTGATGAATCCCGAGGCCGTCACGCTCCGCGTCGAATGGAGCGCCACCAGCACGCCCCACAGGACCAGTCCGAGCGCCATGCAGACCGGCACCATGCCCCGCGCCAGGTCGTCGAGACCGGTCCGGCGCCGGAGCCGCGGGCACTCGCGGGCGAACGCCCACAGGAACGCCGGCGCAAACCCGAACGGATACCCGTACAGATAGAGGAAGAGCGTGCTCGGCGGGGGCAGCTCCCAGAGCGAGTCCTGCAGTACGTGCACCGGCGGCATCCCGCCCCAGAACGCGGGGAGCATGTGCATCGGCGCCTGCGTGGCCTTCAGGAGGAAATAGGCGCCGAGGAGCGATGTGCGCGGGTCCCGACGGCCGGCGAGCAGCAGCAGGCAGGCGCTGGCCCCGTGTCCCAGGAACAGGGCCAGCATGTAGACGGCAAGGTCGCCGTGCTCTCGATGATAGGCGTCCCATTTCCACGGCAGCAGCAACAGCGCCGCCGCCACTTCCACCGCGGCGAGGGTCAGGATCGCGCGCGCGGCGTTGCGCATGAAACGGCCGCCGAAGGACCCCGCGGAGGTCGCGGGCGCGTGCGTCGACGCATCCTCCGCAGCGCGGCCGCGCGCGAAGATCCGGGCGAGCGCACGCAGCGTCTCGAGAGCGCGCTGCTCGGCGGGTGAAGCGTGCCTTGCGCAGCGCTCCCACTGCACCTCCCGGTTCAGCGTGACGGCGTCGATCGCTTCCCCGACGACGTCCCGGGAATCGTTCTTGGACATGCGGCAGAGGGCGGAGCTGCCGACATGACGTCGGTCAGCCTCTTCAAGGCCCGCCCGAGCGCCTTGCGCGCCGCTTCCGCGCTCGGCAGTCCCTCGATGAAGGCGATCTGGCGGTAGCTGTACCCCAGCTCCGCGCGCCCCACGACCAGCCGGCGGTCCCGCTCCGTCAGCCGTCCCAGTCCGGCGAGGTACCGTCTCCAGGTCTCGTCGTCGATGAACTGCTGATGCTGCGGCGCGGCGCCGTCGGAGGCCCGGACGGAAACGTCCGGCATGATGAGGCTCCGGCGTCGCGTCGCGCGGCGCAACTGGTCCTGAACCCGGTTCTCCACGGCGCGCTGGAGGTACGCGCGCAGCGCGCTGACGTGGTTCGACTCGAAAGAGTCCAGCCGCGCGAAGGTCAGGTGCAGCGCGTCGTGGACCAGGTCGCTGGTGTCGATGCCGCCCCGCGCCCACGACGGCATCCGGCCGCGCGCCCACCGCCGGAGCCAGGGCCGGAACCGTTCGAACAGCGCGTTCACCGCCGAGCGATCGCCACGCCGCGCCTGCTCCAGGAGGCGCCGCTCCGCCGTGGAACCGTCGCCGGCAGGCGCGCCGGCGGGAATCGAAGGCGTAGTACCACGTTTCGCAGCCAAGAATCCGCGCAGATCATGACGAGGACGACCGCAAAAGGCAACGGGGCGCAGCCGTTCCAGACGGCCCGTTGAAGTCGAGACCGCCGGCAGGGCGGGTTCCGTGTCAGAGAATCTGCCGCCTGGCCAGGGTGGCGAACAGGCCGTCCCGGCTCATCAGGTCTTCGTACGGACCCTGCTCCACCAGACGTCCGTGTTCATCGAGCACGTAGATGACGTCCGCTCCCTGGATGGTGCTGAGACGGTGGGCTATCACGATGCGGGTCATGTTGAGATGCTCGATGTTGCGGGCGATCCTGAACTGCGTGTTGTTGTCGACCGCGCTGGTCGCTTCGTCCAGCAGCAGGATCTTCGGCCGGCGGACCAGCGCGCGCGCGATCATGAGACGTTGGCGCTGCCCCCCGGAGAACACGCCGCCCTGTGAGACGAACGTGAACATGCCCATGGGCATGGCGCGTATTTCGCCGGCAATGCCCGCCAGCTCGGCCGCCTCCCACGCTTCTCGCTGGCCGACGGGCTCGACGCCGACGATGTTCTCCAGGATCGAGCCCGGATACAACTGGCTCTCCTGGAGGACGACGCCGAACTGACGGCGCGCGGAACCGAGGTCGATGCGGTTCAGATCCTGGCCGTCATAGAAGATGGCGCCGTTGTCCGGCTGCTCGAAGCCGAGCAGCAGCCGCAACAGGGTCGACTTGCCCGACCCGGACGGTCCGGCGATCGCGATGAACTGCCCCGGCTCGGCGCGGATGGAGACGTCGCGGAGCACCGGCACGCTGTCGCGATGGTAGCGAAAGGTAACGTGGGCCATCTCGACGCGGCCGGCCAACGGACCGATCTGACTGGCCCGGGCGGCTGTCTCCGGCGCAGTATCCAGGATCGGCCTGAACCTGTCGAGGTGCACGACGGCGGAGAGCGCGAACGTCAGCTCGCGCGCCACCCCGGCGAATCCGACCGTGAAGCTGGAGAACGCCGTGAGAAAGGCGACGAAGTCGCCCGGGGCAGGGGGCAGGTCCGTGCCGGCCAGGCTGAAGAACATCAGCACCAGCAGCGCCGGCAGCGCCGTGGTCAGCGTGAAGACGGCGTTGTCGGCGAGACGCGTCCTGTACATCCAGTAGCGCTGCTCCGCGTGGGACCCCATCCAGGACGAGAACACGCGGCTCTCCGCGCCCGCGATGCGGATCTTGGCGATGGCGCGGATGAACTGGAACGCGGTTGCCGTGGTCTCTCCTTCCACCTCGAGCACGCGCCTCTCGAAGCGCAGGCGCAGGGAATTCAGGATGGCAATGACGGCGGCCGCCGCACCGGTCGAGCCGGCCGCGATCAGGCTCAGCCGCGGACTGAACCAGGCCATGACCGCCAGATTCGAGCCGACGAGGACGCTGCCCAGGGCAGTGACGACCGCTCCGCGGGCGAGCACGCGCCGCACGAGCGAGACCCCGAGGGCGCGGCGGGCCAGATTGGCGGCGGCCATCGAACGAAAGAACGCGGCGGGAAGGCGCAGGAGGCGGTCGACGACGGCGGCTTGCGCCTGCGCCTCCGCGATGGACTGCAGCCGTACGCAGGCGTTCCCGCACAGGAAGTAGAAGGCGCTGCCGACGAAGCCCGCCCAGCAGAGCACCAGCGACAGCTCGAGTATCAGCGCGGTCTCGTTGAACGGGATCGCGGTATCGACGAGGCGTCCGATGGCGACCGGGGCGACCAGGCCCACCACCGCGGTGGCCAGCGCGAAACCCGCCAGCGCCAGGACATCCCGCGACCCGCCGCGCAAGGCGAACGCGAGCAGTCTCGCCGCCGACAGCCGGGGCATGGTCAGGCTGCCGTAGACCGCCCAGGTGCGCGGCTGGAGCCTTGCCGCGAGCGCCTCGTCCACCATCCGCCATTCGCCCGCGACGGCATCGAACGATCGATAGCCCGCCCGGCCGGCGGGCAGCAGTGCGCAGGGGGAGTTCCGGTCGTCCCACGCCAGGCAGGCATGTCCTCTGCCGCGCCACCAGCCGCGCGGCAGGCGCACCTCGCGCAGGCGCAGCCGGGCGGAGGAAGCCAGCGATTGCAGGCGCTCCAGAGGCGGCAGATTGCGTTCGTGGGCGCCGAGCGACGGCGGTACGCCCGACAGCTCGCGGGCGATCACGGTCATCGCCTTGACCAGCGGGTCGACGCCCACCGGCAGGCCGACATCCGCGGACCGTTGGCCGGGTACGGCGGCGGCGCGGCGCAGCGTCGCGCGCATGTGGCCGGTGTCGAGGCGGTTGCGCCCGGTCACGAGATTGTATTCGTCCACGAGACCGAAGGCGATGTTCGTGGCGATGTTCTCGAGTACGACGGCATGAAAGCGCGCGAGACCGGCACGCCAGGACGAGTCCGCCAGGACGGCATCCGTGCCCGTGCACGACAGCAGCTCGCCGCCTCGCGG
The DNA here is from genome assembly GCA_964348425.1 of uncultured Vicinamibacteraceae bacterium. GTDB lineage: Bacteria > Acidobacteriota > Vicinamibacteria > Vicinamibacterales > UBA8438 > JAAXGX01. Next base: position 9,480 of record CAYGCV010000031.1, read on the forward strand.
AGGACTGATCCAGGCCTTGGCGTGCAGCGGGAGCGGCGCTTCCGCGGCGCCGGTGTCGGTGACGTCCAGGAAGGTCGCGCCAGCCAGCTCGGGCAGCCAGACCAGGTCGTGGGTGGCACCCGCGATGCGGCGGTGCCGCCCGACGGGCAGGGTTTCGTCCGGCGCCATCCGCACGTCGATCGCCGGCCGCGGAACGACCATGCGGGCGGCCGCCTCGCTCAGTTGGCCGATCCAGAAACGGAGCGCGTTCGCCAGCTCCGGACGGACCTCCGTCGACTCTTCCAGCACGGCGATCGGCACGGCAAGCACCCGGGCGCTCATCCGGCCCACGACCAGCAGGCCGAAATTCGCCGCGGCGGCGGAATCGATCCCGAACAGGACGTCTCCGGACCGGCAGGTCAGCAGGTGGGTCCGGCGGCCGTCGGGGGCCTTGCGGTCGCTCAGCGGGACGGCAAAGAGATCGACGGTTCCCTCGGCGACGTACCACCAGCAGTCGCCCTGCGTGATGGAGGTGGGCCGATTGGCCGCCACGTGCCGCGTGCTGCCATGCTGCTCGGCGGCGCTCGCCAACGGCGATTGCGGACCGCCGCGAGATGCGTCGAGCGGCGCGTCAGTACTCGACGATCTCACGGTATCTGCCCTCGTTCGCCATGCGCGTTTCGTGCGTGCCGCGTTCCACCACGCGTCCGGCATCGAGCACGATGATCTCGTCGCAGTCCCGGATGGTCGACAGGCGGTGCGCCACGATCACCGTCGTGCAGCCGCGCCGCCGGAGATGGCCGTCGATCAGCAGCTCGACCCTCGGGTCCAGGGCGCTGGTCGTCTCGTCCAGGATCAGGATCGACGGTTCCGCGGCCAGCGCGCGCGCGAGCTCCAGGCGCTGGGCCTCGCCGCCGCTGAAGTTGGCCGCGTTCTCGATGACCGGACCGCTGTAGCCGCCGGGCCGGCTCGAGATGACGTCGTGGATCTCGGCGTCGCGCGCCGCCTGCGTGACGACCGGCTCCGGAATGGTCGAGTCCCACAGGGTCAGGTTGTCGGTCACCGTCCCCTCGAACAGGATGACCTCCTGGTCGACCCAGCCGATTGAATTGCGCCGGAGCGGCAGCGGCCAGTCGTCGGCCGGCACGCCGTCGAGCAGGACCTGGCCGCTCCAGGGGCGATACAGGCCGGCGATCAGCCTGGCGACGGTCGACTTGCCGCTCGCCGTGCTGCCTACCAGGGCGACGCGGGCGCCGGGTTCGATGCACAGATCGAGGTCGGCGATCAGGGGCGCCTCGGTGACGTTGTAGCCGAACGAGACCGCGCGCAGCTCGATCCGTCCATCCAGCTTGACCTTCCTGGCCGGCAGGGAGCGGGTGGTCGGAGCGACGGCGAACGTGGGGTCGGCCTCGTAGTCGAGAACGTCGTCGACCCGCCGCAGTGAAGCGCGCGCCTGTTCGAGGCGGGTGAGAAACCCGGCGAGCTCTTCGAGCGGCGGCTTGAAGGCCGCGACCAGGGCCTGGATGGCCACCACGCCGCCCACCGTCAGGTCGCCGTTGACGATGCGCATGCTCCCGAGGCCGAGCACCGCGGCCGTCGTCAGCGCACCGGTCAGGAACGGTATGGACTGGATCAGCGTCGTGTGCATGCCGAGCCGCTGCTCGGCATTGATGCTCGTGGCGTGATGGCCGGCCCAGCGCGTGAAGGCCATCGCTTCGCTGCCGGTCGCCTTGATCGACTCGATGGATTGCAGGGCGGCCGTCGTGTCGACGAAGACCTCGTTCTCTTCGAGCTCCACTCTCGTGGTGATGTCGTGCAGGCGTCTGCGGGCCAGGAAGCTCACGAGCACCGACGTGCCGGTCAGGCCAATCGCCACCGCCGCCAGAGCGACGTCGAAGAGCACCATGACCAGGACGTAGAACGCGGCGGCGACCAGTTGCGCCAGCGTGCGCCCGAGGTCCTGTCCGAATCCCGTCGCTACCGCGTCGTTGGCCCGCAGGCGGTTGACCAGGTCGCCGGGCTGGCGCTGGCTGAAGAACACGTAGGGCAACTGCAGCAGGTGCCACAACAACTGCGCCGAGCCGTACAGCGACAGCTTGTTCTCGATGCGCAGCAGGATCCACTGGAGCATCCACGTCATCACCGCCTGCACGACGATGGCGCCGGCCATGACGCCGAGGACGATCCGGAGCATCCCGGTCTGCTCCCGCAGCATCACTTCGTCGATGAAGATGCGGGCGAAGGCCGGCATCAGCGCACCGGGGGCGATCAGCAGCAGGCTCAACAGCAGGTACGTGCCCACCCCGCGTTGCAGGGAGCGGAGTCGCAGGGAGACGATCTGCCATAGCCGCGGCGGGTGTCCGCCGCGCACGAATCCCGCCGCGGGCGTGAGCCTGAGCATGAGGCCGACGTAGCCTTCGTCGAACTCCTCCCGATCGATGGTCCGCGGTCCGGTCGCGGGATCGTTCACGTGGACGACGTCGCCGTCGAAGCCGTCGACGACCATGAAGTGCCTGTGCTTCCAGTAGATGATGAATGGCGGCGCCTGCTTCAGCAGATTCCGGATGCTGTAGCGGCAGCCCACGGCCCGGAGGCCGTAGCTCCTCGCGGCGCGCAGAATGGCTCTGGCGTTGCTGCCGTCGCGCGTGACGCCGCAGGCTACCCGGAGCTCCTCGAGCGGCAGCCACCTGCCGAAGTAGGCGAGGATGATCGCCACGCAGGCGGCGCCGCACTCGACGCTTTCCATCTGCAGCACGGTCGGTGTCCGGACGCGCCCCTTCATGACGCACCCAGCACGCGCAGCAGCGCCGGCATCACCAGCGTGATGGGCCGCTGCTCGCGAATCGCGACGCTGACGGTAACGAGCATGCCGGGCTCCACCTCGAACGGCGCCGCGCGGCCCGTCGTCCACTCGTAGCCGCCGTCGGCCCGCCTCGCCAGCTCGATCTCGACCGCCAGGGATGCTCCGGCGCGCGAGAACCGCTCCACCAGTTGCCGATTGCCGAGCAGCGCAGTCAACGCGTCAGACGACAGCCGAAACCGCGAGACGCCGCTCACGACACCGCGCAGGCTGCCGAACTCCTGCCGGTTGAGCATGCTCAGCGAGACCTGCACCGGCATCCCGGACTCGATCAGCTCGGCTTCATCGGCGGCAAAGAAGGCGTTGGCGAACAGCCCCGACACGCGGTTGGTCATCCGGTAGATGCCGTCGTTCGGGTGCAGGAACGTGCCGGCGCCGGCGAGCACCTCGACAATCTCGCCGTCCGTGGCCGCGCGTACCTCGAGCGTGGTCTCCATGTCGGCGCCCAGCCTCGCGAGCTCGGCCTGACGGTCGGTCAGGCGGCGCTGCGCCTGCTGCATCAGGCGGCGCCATTCGCTGGCTCTTTCGTTCTGCATGACATCGAGCTCGGCCAGATCGCTTCTGGATCGCTCCAGGTCGTAGGCAACGTCCAATGCCTCCCGGCGCAGCGCCACGAGCTCGTCTGCGCCGCCGGCATCCGCTTCCGCGCCGCGAACCCGCGCCCGCAGCAGCTCGATCAACGCCTCGCCGCTCGAGATGCGCTCGACGAGCGAAGCACGTCGTCGCTCGACGAAGCGGGTCAGCTCCTCGATGTCCGTGTCCCGTTCTCGTGCCAGCGCCGCGATTTCACGCTGGATCGCCTCTTCGTCGAGCACGGCGAGGGCATGGCGTTGCCGGATGGTCTCGTTCTCGATCCGCGCCACGACGTCGCCGCGGACCACCCGGTCGCCGCGGCGCACCAGCAGCGCGGCAAGGTAGCCCTCCGTGTGCGCCACGATCTCGACACGCTGGGCGTCCTGGTAGGCGATCAGACCGTCGCCCTGCACCCGCGTCCGGACCCTCCCGAACACGCTCCAGGTCGAGGCGGCAAGGACGACGACGGTCAGGGCGGCCACCGCCAGCCTGGACATCGGCGACGTGATCCGGATCGCTTCCTGGAGTTGCTCCGGCGACGACAGGTCCGCGCCCGATTCCGGGCCGAAGGGCAATCCGAACACCGGCTCCCAACCCCCCCGCGTTACCGTGGCGATACGCCGGCGCGCGTCGCGTCGTCAGGGGCCGGCCGGCTGCCGAAGCCGAATTCCGCGATGCTGGTCTCTTCCCAGGAGGACATGCCGGTCGCCCGGGCGAACAGGTCCGGGTTGCCCGTCCCGGCGGCGGATCCGTTCAGCCCGATGTCGGTCGCGACGAGGTAGAGGCTCTGCAACGCGACGCCCGCATTCAGGATGGAGGTCCGGTAGGCGATCGCCGCGTACTTCCATGCCAGCCTGGGCAGGCGCGACGAGACGACGACGAGGCACTGCGGTTCGCCGGGCGTCTGCCACGCCGCTGCGCAATCCGACAACATGGCTGCGGCCGCGCGGTTGGCCCCTTCCCGGCGCAGAGGCGTCAGCGCGTGCATGTCGCTGCGGTAGTGATAGAAGCCCGGCGCCAGACCGCCGCAGACCCTGACGGCGAGATAGAACTCGAGCTCGTGGATGGCTCCACCCGACGGGTAGGGTCGCTGCAGGAGGTCGCCGGGGAGGCGCCGGGTCACGCGGGCGACGCGGTACAACAGCGCCGCCACCTGCTCCAGGCCGACCGCCTCGCGGCCCATTTCGCGCCGCGACCGGCGGTTCTCCATGACGTGCTGAAGAGACGCGCCGGCGGGCGCGTCCGGAGCCGGCAGGTCGATGGTCTCCGCGGCATGGGGCGCCCGGATCGCGGGCGGCGAAGGCAGGCGTTCCACGTGGCCGTCCGCCGATGTCTCGAGGAAACGATAGATGCCGCCGAACGGCCGCAATTCGGCGTGATTCCGCGTCCGCCGGTGGAAGAGCCGGTCTTGGAATTCCCACATCTGCCGGGCCGGGGGCTCTTCCTCGTCGGGATCCTCGACGAACCCGAGATCCGCCAGGAAGACCAGCACGGCAGCCTGCACGGAGCCCCACGCCGGCTCGACGGATGCTGCTGCCTCGTGAATCCAGCGGACCAGGCTCCGGTCTTCGAGCACGATGTCGCACGGAGCCTCGGTGCATTCGAGCACCAGATGCCGTCCCTCGCGACGCAGGAACGCGAACCGGGACAGCGTCCAGCACGTCGAATGCCGTGCTCGGCGCGCCGCCGGCCGACGCGGATCCAACGTCGCGGAACGCGGGCGCAGGACGGCCACTCGTTGCTCGCGGCAGTACAGATCCACGACCAGCAGGCCGTGTTTCTGGAGCCGATGCCTGAATTGAAACAGCCGGGCGGAGGTTGCCGGGTCGCCGTCCGCCAGGTTGCCGATGGTGTCGTCCGACACGCCGTGGTTCAGACGTGCGGCTTCTCGTGCCAGATTCGACGGCATGGGCACGGGAACACCCGGCCGGCCGTCAACGACAACGTCGACGCCGTCGCCCCGCGGCGTCAGCGTGACGTCGTCACGACAACGCCACCTGAGGTCGAGCATCGGGAACCTAGAGAAAGCACGGGACGGGGTTGAGCTCGGACTCCGTCAGGGGTGCGTCGAGCATGCCCGTGGCTACGGGCACGTCGTACAGCCGCCCCGGCGCGAAGCGGGCCCAGAAGTGGCGCAACCCGGGTACCACGACCTTGACGACGGGCATGCCGATGTCGGGGCGCGTCTGGTCGAGCACCAACACTTCCATGCCGCGTGATTCCACCGCCTCCCGGCAACGCTCTATGGCCGCCGCCAACGGGTTGCCGGTCGGGGGCGGGAGAAAATCATCCCGCGTGCGCGGCGGCACGGCATCGTCCGGCACGAGATAGTCGTGCTCCGCGCGGCTCGCGGATTCCATCCAGGCGCTGTACTCCCGGTCTTCGAATACGAAGCGCGGGTCGATCTCGACGATCAGCGACTGGCACAGTTCGGTCACGGCGCGCTGTACGGCGATTCGGACATCGACATGGCAACCGAAGCCCAGCAGGATACGTTCGCGATCGCCCGCCCGCAGGTGCGACACGCTGGCGATGACGGGAATGCCGAGATCGTTCGTCAGGTCGAGCGCCACTATGTCGCGCGCCCATCGGGCGTATTCCGTCGCCACGTTCGACAGCCACCTGTCGCCGAGAGCGGCGAGGTCGACAGCCGGTCGTCGCAGCCGGTTGTACCACCACATCGCTACCGCGTCCCGTTCGATCACCTCGAGCAGGCCCTGCAGCACGGCTTCCTCCAGGGTGTTCCCGGAGGCGCAGCCATTGGAGCAGACCACGCAGGAGCGCGGCGGGTCCGAGGGCTCGTCCGTACGGGAGGACGCTCCCGGGCGGGAGAACAGGAGCAGGTCGGTTGGCAGCAGCTTGTGGCGTCGCTCGGTCAACGACCACAGCGGCGTCCAGTCGATCCGCGAGTCGGGGTCGAAGGGCTCGGGTATGAACCGGCGTTCAATCCGGACGAGATTTCGCGACTGCCGTTCGCGGTACTGACGCTCGCTGAAGTTCATCACGTCGTTCGGGTGAATGGCGTCGGCTCCCAGCTCGCTCAACGAGCCGGGGACGGTCACGTCCGTACCCTGCCGCGCGAACGAGTAACGTTCGATCGCTTCGCCGAGTGCGCTCGCCTGCGCCTGGATTGCCGTCATGCCCTTGCCCGCGGCGTGATAGCGGTCCACCCAGAAGTGCCCGTCAGGGTCGAGAGCCACGCGGTCGATCGTGTCCGCCAGATAGACATGGCCCACCTCCCTCGCAGGCGAAACATCCGTCAGCGACGAGACGATGCCTATGATCGGACTCACCACGTGGCTGTACTTCCTGACGGTTTCCTCCGGCGGCACCGTCCGGTAGCCGCCGTCGGCATCGAGGACCGCCGACTGGTGCTTCCGCAAGCGAAGCGGCACGGCCGCGCCGGTCGGCGCCTGCCCGCAGGCGCGGCAGTGGGGGTTCCCGATCAACCGGTGGACCTGTGCCGACCGGTCACGCAGGTCGATCGTCAACATGGAGCCGGTGAGGTCACCGGCCACACCCGCCAGCGCCCTGGCGACTTCCACCACCGCCAGTTGGCACGCCGCGTCCTTCGTGGCCGTCATCGCGGGCAGCGGCGTCGCGGTCCCGCGGTCCGGCTCGAGGCGGGCCGCCAGGAGATCCTCCGCACGGTAGCGCCCGTGCCGGTGTCGCACGCAATGCAGACACCCGGTCGTGCCCGGCTCGAGGAGTGGGCCGATCCATATCTGGAAGCCGGTCGGACGCACCAGCATCCATCGCCGACCCGCGGATCGCGCGGCCTCGTCGAGCGCGAGCAGCGCATCAGCCAGATAGTCGTCGGCGAGCACGACGTCGAAGTCGCCGTCGGATCCGCCAACCGCTTCATCGAGCGGCGGGCAGGAGGCAGCGATTCCGCAGCGTCCGAGCGCCCTGCCGACGTGCTCCGCGCCGACCGTGCTGATCGAGAACACGCGTACGCGCGCCGACCGCAGGGCGGCGAGCGCCTCGGCAGGATCGACGCCGAGACCCGCCCAGAACGCGCTTGCATCCCGATCGAGTGCCGGTCGACTCCTGGTCAGGTGGCCGTTGGACTCGAGCTTGAAGAGCGCATGCCACGCCGTCGCGGCATCCACGCCGCGTTCGATGGCGGCGGCGACGATCTGGTCGCCGCTGCGCCTGCCGTCCACCAGCGGCGCGATTCGCTCGTACGCCCTGCCCGGCAAGACGCGAACGCCGTCGTTCGAGAGCAGCAGGGCGCCGGCTCCGACGACGGGAACGACGCGAAACTCGGCCTTGAAGGCGGGTACTTCCATCCGGTTGCCACGGTCCATCCGCGGACGCCTCGCCGCTTTCCGTGCTCCGCGCGTTCAATACACGTTTGTCTGGTTGCAGCCTGCGTTGCCCGAGCAACACGCAACGTTGTTGCCGCCGGAGGCACTGGCAAGCTTGTCATCTCCGAGCTCGCCCTCGGCCGGCGGAACCGGCAGCACCAGGTGCTTCTTGTCGGCCGAATCCTCCAGGATGGAAATCTCGACACCTGACGGGATGTCGATTCCGGCGCTGGCCAGAGCGGCGCGCGGGTCGTTCAGCAACTGGTCCTTGTACGCGTCGTCGCTCCACGCTCTGGCTACCGCCTTGCCGTAGGCGATACGGAATTCGTTCGGGTCTGGCATCGGCATCGCTACTACCTCCCTTGCGCTGCGCAAGTTTCCTTGCGTTGACCCGCGGCTCCCTGCGGTAAATCACGAGGCGACGCGAGCCGTCCCACGAGAAGACAACGATCACGGGACTAGACGTCCGCCGCAGCCAAACCGGACAGCCGTCCGCAAGAAAACGTCGCGCCGCCGAAGGCGCTCCCGGAAGGCGCGCAGCGCCGGCACGGCGTGCCGGCACGGCGTGCGCCACGACACCGGCGCCGACGAGCACGAGCCGCAATCCACCCCGGGCCAGCGCATCCGCCCGCCGGGGCCGAGCCGGGTCCGCGACTCTCGCCGCGGGCTGCCCTGGTTGTCCTGCCGCGCACGGAATTCTTCGTTGACGGGCGTCCGGTTCGGGCTCACCGGACGTCCTGTCACCATGGGGGCTTCCCGAACACCACATCGCGCGGACGGAGCGGGCTCGCGCCGGTACGTGAGAAGCCGCATTCGAACGGGAAACGAGAGTGATATGAAGACCGCGGGACAGATACGGATTCACATCCTGGAGAGGGCGGCCGAGGATGAAGAGTTCAGAGCCAGACTGATCGAGGATCCGCCCGGCACGATCGAGAAGGAGCTGGGCATCGGCATTCCGGACGGACTGAAGATAAGAGTGCTGCAGGACAGTCCGGACACGACGAGTATCGCACTTCCGTCGCAGGCCAGGCTGGAAGCGGCCGCACTGGCGGCCGTCAGCGCCTCCCACGTCTGGAGCAGCGCCACGGGTGGCGACGACAACGACCGCAACGACGACAACGGGTGACGAGACCGTTGCGGACGGCCACTCTTGTGGAAGCGGCCCTCCCTGAAGCAAGGAGCGGGAATGAAGGCATCAGAGATGTTTCGCGGCGCCAGGCCGGTCCTGGGCAGGACGGCGATGCGGGACGAGCTCCGGCACGAGGAAGACTACGAGGAAGCCCTCGCGCATGTCATCGCGCGTCGAGCGGGCGTGCGTCCGTTCAGGGTGGGCTTCGAGCAGGACGACGAGGAACCGGTCGACGTTCCGCCCGCCCGACTCCACATCGACGAGTTCCGGGTTGACGGCGGGGAGGAGGGCCTGCGTGGTCTGGAGAGGTTGTTCTGTCCGCTCGGGTCGCGGGCCTTCCACCAGGCCCAGTACGAACGCGCGCGTCCGATGCTGTTTCGCGGACCGCGCGAGCGGTTCCACCATCTGGCTTCCTGGGAGACGCTCGCCGAACTGATCTACAACCGCAACCTGCACCGGGAGCAGTTGCGGGTGATGCAGGACAGCAACGGTGTTCCGGAGCACCTCTACTCCTACGTCGGCAACGGCCTCGGCTCGCGCATGCATCTGCCCTGGCAGGGGAAGATCGACCCGCAGAAACTGGAGGCCTTCGTGCGCAACGGCGCCTCCGTGATCCTCAACGGCCTGCACACCGTTCACGAACCGGCTCGCGCGCTGATTGACGAAATAGAGCACGGCATGGCCACCTACGCCAGCGTGAATCTCTATGCGACCTGGCGCGCCACGCCGTGCTTCAGCACGCACTGGGACGATCACGACGTCTATATCCTCCAGGTGCGAGGCCGGAAGGTCTGGCGTCTGTGGGGAGAGGTGCGAAGAGAGCCGCTGCGGCATGACGTCGAGCCCAATCAGGTTGCGCCTTCCCGACCGGTGTGGACGGGCAGCCTCGACGAAGGAGACGTGCTCTACATTCCCCGGGGTTGGTGGCACAGCGCCCATGTCGCCGGGGAGAACGATGGACGGGGCACGATTCATCTCACCCTGAGCCCGCATAACGTGACGGGCACGGACATTCTCGGCTGGGTAGCCGCGAAGGTCGCCGCCCACGCGGCGCTGCGGCGCAACGTACCCCTCTACGCCAACGGGGAGAGTCTGCGCGAGTTCCTGCTCGAATACAGGAAGGTCGTCGACGCAGCCCTCGTCGAGGCGGGTGAGGGCGCCCTGGTCGATGACCTGCAGCGTGCATGGCAGGCGCGGGTGACGGGCCAGTTCCTGCAACAGATCGATCCGTGGCGAAGCGAGGCCTGGGAAGAGCTGGAGCTGAGCATACGCGGTTGGGAACAGGCGCGCGTCGCGGTCCTCCCCGGGGAGGATGTCTTCGCGCTGTACGCCAACGGTCAGCGGTTCGAGCTCGACGCGCGCTGCCTGAGCCTGATCGAGTTGCTGCTCGACCGGGGCGCCATCCGCGTCGGAGAGTTCATCAGGATCGCGGGTGCGTTCTTCACGTCGGAGTTCGCAAGCGACTTCGCCGTACGGCTCCTCAAGGAAGGCGTCGCCGTCGCGACGGCGAAGAACGCTGCGTAGAACAGGGCGATTATCAGGGCGGGCGTCAGCAGGTTCGCGAGGCCTTCCACTCGCTTCACTCTACCACCTGACCCCACCGCTCCGTAAACGGCAGGGACCCGCCCTACGCGACGTCCCGGTCGCGGCGTCCGGCGAGGAACCCCTCGAGCGAGCCTTCGAGCTTCGCCATGCGCTCGCGCTGGTCGGCGAGCTCGCGGTTGACCTGATCGAACCGCGCGTTCATGTCCTGGCGCAGGCCGCCCACCTCGGTGGTCATCTCCTGGCGCAGGCCGATCATCTCCCGGCGCAGGCCGGTCATCTCCGCGGTCATTTCCTGGCGCAGGCCGGCCATCTCCGCGGTCATTTCCTGGCGCAGGCCGGCCATCTCCGCGGTCATTTCCTGG
>CAYGCV010000032.1:0-20233 GCA_964348425.1 uncultured Vicinamibacteraceae bacterium
GGGCCCCCCCGCGCCTAGTTCCAAAACGGGGGGGGGGGGGGGCCGCCGCCCCCCCGACCGCGTCGGTCTGTACTATCGTCCACCAGGGAGGGTCGGCTATGAACGAAGCGCGCACTCGCCGGCAGATGTGGAGGCTGGGCTGCGCTCTCCTCGTGGCGTTGGCGTTCGTCCTTGGGGCCGTTCAGGAAAGCGGCGCCCAGGGCCCGAGGAAGATGCGTGAATCGTTCGCGACGGGACAGGAAGTCGTGCCCGCGTACGAGGGCTGGGAACCGAATCCCGACGGGTCCTTCAACCTGGTCTTCGGCTACTTCAACCGGAACTGGGAAGAGAAGCTCGACATCCCGCCGGGTCCCCACAACCGCCTCGAGCCCGGCGGGCCGGACCAGGGGCAGCCGACCCACTTTCTCCCGAGACGCAACCGGTTCCTCTTCAGGATCCGCGTCCCGGCGGATTTCGGCGACAGCGAGGTCGTGTGGACCCTGACGAGTCCCAACGGCGAGACGAAGCGGGCGTACGCCACGCTCCACCCCGACTACTACATCGACAACAGCGTGATCATGGCGAACAGTGGCGGGGGGGTCTCCGGCGAGATCTACAAGAACGAGCCGCCGGAGCTCACGGTCGAGGGGAGGCTGACCCGCACCGTCAAGGTGGGACAGCCTGTCGACCTGGTGGCGCATGCCAGCGATGACGGGATCCCCGAACCGAGGCCGATGCGGCGCTTCGACCCGTCGGCGAGACCGGTCAACGTGACGCCGAACGCCGCAAGCGGTCTCCGGCTGTCATGGTTCGTCTACAGGGGCGCGGGGGAAGTCGTCTTCGATCCGCCGCAGTACAAGGCGTGGGAGGACACCAGAAACAACGCGGACTCGCCGTATTCGCCCGGATGGGAGACGCCCCCGGCGCCGCCGGATGGTAAATGGGTCGTGCAGGCGACCTTCAGCGAGCCGGGAACCTACGTCCTGCGCGGCCTCGCCCATGACGGGGGGCTCCTGGCGGCCGAGGACGTGACCTTCGTCGTCAACCCGTGACGGCACGACGTCCGGCCGGAGGGTGATGCATCCGCAGTTGCGCCTCCCGTTCGTCACCCTCCTGACCGCCGCCCTCGCGTGTGCCTGCGCGGGGCCGCTCCGCGCCCAGGAGGCCGAGCCGCGGCACGTCGTGCGGTCGACGCCCGACAACGTCGTCTGGGGCTGGTTCCCGATCGATCGCGCGCCCGTGCTGACCGTCCGGTCGGGCGAGACGGTCCGCATCGACACGCTCAGCCACGCCGGGACCACGCAGGCCGCGGATCCGGAGCGCTATCTCGGCCAGTTCGGCGTGGCGCCCGAGGACGTCCTGCAGGACGTCCTCGACTTCTGGGGGACCCGGTCCGAGCGGCCCCGCGAGGGGCGCAGCGGGCACGTGATCACCGGGCCGATCTACGTCGAGGGCGCCGAGCCGGGCGACGTGCTCGAGGTGCAGGTCCTTGCCCTGCGGACGCGGGTGCCCTACGGCATCAACAACACCGGCCCGACGACCGGTGTCCTCGGCCCGGGCTATCCCGGCACCGCGCCCGACGACGAGCCGTTCAGCGGCATGCCGGCCGTGCGGCACTTCATTCGGACCGGGGAGGCCGGCGGCCGGGAGGTGGCCTTCTTCTCGGACACGGTCCGGGTGCCGCTCGCGCCGTTCATGGGCATCATGGCGGTGGCGCCGGAGAGCCCGACCGTCGGGCAGCCGGGCGTGACGCTCGCCGGCGTGCAGGCGTCGCGTCCGCCGGGGCCGTTCGGCGGGAACCTCGACGTCAAGGACCTCACGGCCGGCAGCACGCTCTATCTGCCGGTCTTCCATCCGGGCGCGCGCTTCTACGTCGGAGACCCCCATTCCGCGCAGGGCGACGGCGAGGTGAGCGGCACGGCCATCGAGCAGTCGCTCAGCGGCGATTTCCGCCTCGTGCTGCACAAGGACCGCTCCGTCGACGGGCCGCGCGCCGAGAACGCCGCGCACCACATCCTGATGGGGATCGACCTCGACCTCGACCGCGCGCTGCGCAAGGCGGTGGTGGCGACGGTCGACTTCCTCGTCGAGGAGCAGGGCCTCACGCGCTCGCAGGCGTTCTCGCTGGCCAGCATCGCGGTCGACTTCCGCGTCGCCGAGGCCGTCGACCTGACGCAGGTGGTGACGGCCTTCGTCCCGAAGGCGATCTTCCTGGAGCCGTAACGGCTCGCTACCCGAGGACCCGGATCACAACGCGCCGGTTCTGCGCGCGTCCCTCGGGGGTGTCGTTCGGTGCCGCGGGCCAGGTCTCGCCGAAGCTGAGCACGTTCATCTTGTGCAGCGGCACCTTGTGCATGTCGTACAGGTACATCTTCACCGCCTCGGCCCGCTCGAGGCCGAGACGCAGGTTGTGGGGCTCCGATCCCATGGAATCCGTATGGCCCTCGATCTCGAGGTACACGTTCCGGTGCTCCACCTTGATGCGGGCCACCAGCTCGTCTATGCGCGCCCGGACTCCTTCCGGCAGGTCGGCGCTGTTGCTCACGAAATCGCCGTGCGCCTCGTTGAGCGTCACCTCGTAGATCAACCGGTTGGCCGCCTGCTCGAGCCGATCGATGCGCGCGTTGACCGCGGTAGCGGCCCCGGTGGCCGTTTCCATCAACTGCTGGCCCATCTGCGCCACCTGCTGTATCTGACGATCGACGTCGTCGATCCGCTCCTCGTGGGCGGCCGGGCGTTCCGGCGGCGCCTCGCGGGCGGCGGCCTGGTTCGCTATCGTCGCGGGGGCGGCCGCGGCCGCGTTGCGGACGTCGCCGCGCGATGCGCACGCCGTCGACGCGGCGAGGGCCGCCGCGCCCAGCAACACCATCCACTTCCCCGTCATCCGCATGATTCCTCCTGACGGCTTACTCGTAGTCGGCAACATCCAGCGACCAGGCGATGATCTCCTCGTCGTTCCGGATGTAGACGTGCTTGTTGGCGTAGGCCGGGTGCACCCAGTTCACGTAGCGCAGCTCGCGGCGGTTGCCCGGCGCGGAGGTGGGCGTGATGAGCTGGGTGCGGCTGATCTCCTCGTAGCCGGTCGGGCTCAACCGCGAGATGATCAGCTCGCCGCGGTCGTTGTTGATGAACACGCGGTTGCCGTTGCGCACCATGAACCCGGACACCCAGCGGCGCCGCTCGACGGTCGCTTCCTGGGTCTCCCAGATGCGCTCGCCGGTGGTGGCGTCCAGGCAGCGCAACTGGCCGTAGCTGCAGATGCCGTAGATGTAGCCGCCGTCGATGATCGGGGTCGCGAGGACGGCGTGCAGCCCGTCGGTCAGGATCTCGCTGTTGCTCGAGCCCTTCCAGGCGACGGTGGCGTCGGGCCGGTCCTGGTTGAGGTTCAGCATCATCGGCCCGTCGTAGAACGTCGTGAAGAACAGTTGTGCGCCGATCTGCACCGGCACCGCGACGGTCATCGCGCCCCCCACCGTGTAGGGCTGCCGCCAGTAGACCTCGCCGGTCTCCGGATCGAGCGACGCCACCTCCTCGGGATTCCAGACGATGAGCTGCCGCGCGCCGCCGGCCTCGATGATGATCGGCTGCGCCACGCCGAGGTCCTCGTTACTCGGCAGCGCCCGCCAGAGCTCCTCGCCGGTCAGCTTGTCGAAGGCGACCACGCGCGCGTCCTGCGCGCCGCCGACCAGGCAGATGAGGCGGTCGCCGTCCACCAGCGGGGCGCTGGCGAACCCCCAGTCGTAGCCCCACTGCATCCGGTTCACGTCGTAGTCCTCGCCGTAGTTCTTGCGCCACAGCAGCGTGCCGTCCGCGACGTTGAGCGCCGACAGGACGCCGGTGCGGCCGAGCATGTACACGCGGTCCTCGTCGACGGTCGGCGTGGCGCCGGGGCCTATCTCCCACATGACGCCGGCGTAGTCGGCGTCCCACTCGACCGTCCACAGCGTGCGGCCGGTCGCCTCGTCGAACGCCAGCGCGCGCTCGACGCCGCGCATGCCGCGGGTCGGCTCCCAGTCGGTCGCGAAGACGCGCCCGTCGGCCACCGCCAGCCCGGAGTAGCCCGCCTTGATCGGCATCCGCCAGCGCGCCTTGAGGCCGTCGGCCGGGAACGTCCGGAGAATTCCGGTCTCGCGCCAGATGCCGAGGCGTCCCTCCCCGCGAAACTCGGGCCAGTCTTCGGCGCGGGCGGTGCCGGGGGCGGCCGCGGCGAGCGCGCCGAGCGCGCCGAGCGCAAGAGCCAGGAGCCCGTGGTTGATGAGCTTCATGGTCGTCATCCTCCTCCGCGTCGTCGTCGCGGTCAGCGAGCCGCGAGCTCGGCGTAGATCGCCTCGATGCCCGCCTCCGCCCGCTCCATGTCGTATGCCGCGTAGCGCTCGGGCAGCGTGAGCGAGGCGGCGGCCTCCGCGGCGCTCCGGCCGGCCTCGAACGCCGCCTCCGCGGCCCCCACGAACGCGCGGGTGAACTCGGCGTACTCCACGAAGTCCTGCCAGGTCGTCCACGGCTCCCGCCGGTCGCGCCGGCCCCGGCCGGCGTACGTGGAAGGCGGCGGCGTGTGGCCCGTGATCACGCGCTCCACGCCCTCGATCGCCGCCACCGCGCTGGCCAGGGTGTCGGGGTACGCCAGGTAGCTGCCGCCGCTCGCGGCGTCGATGCCGGGCACCCGCTTCGCGGGGAACAGATCGCCCACGTAGGCCACCCCCTTGGCGGGGAACACGACGACGATGTCGCCGTCCGTGTGCGCCGGGCCGAAGTGATACAGCTCGATGCGGTCGAGGTCCTCGAGCAGCGAGAACCGCTCGGTGAACGTCGTGGTGGGCAGCCCCGGGGCGTCCGGCCCGGCGAACAGCTCCATGCGCGTCATGTGGGCGCGGGTGTTCTCGTGCGCCACGATCTGCGTCACGTCCTCGAACCCGGCGTTGCCGCCGGCGTGACCGGCGTGCGCGTGGCTGTTGATGATGGTCGTCACCGGCAGGTGGGTCACCAGGGCCACCGCGTCGAGCACGGGCTGGCTCCAGCCGGGCCGCTTGGCGTCGACGAGGACGACGCCGCCGTTGATCTCGTCGATGAGGGCCAGGGCGTTGCCGCCGCCGCCGTCCAGGTGATAGAGCGTGTCGCGCACGTTCAGGGTGTCGATGCGGACGACCTTCGGCTCCTCGTCCTGCGCGCGCGCTGCGCCGGCAGCCGCCGCCAGCCCGACGGCGGCAAGCAGGACGCTCGATGCAAGCGACCGCCTCATACGGCACCTCCCCCCGTCACATCCGCGGGAAGGGGCATTATGGCACGCGTCGGCTACAATGCATGCCTTCGCCGGCGGCCGCTACGGTCATCGTGTTCGGATTACCATCGGAGTCTGCGCCCCGGAACGGCGCGGAAGGAGGAAGGTCGATGTTGCGCAACAAGTCATTCGGTCTCGTCCTGCTGGCGCTCGTCTTCGCCGGCGGCTTCGTCGCGGGCAATCTCGCCGAGTCGCCGGGGGCGGCGCGCGCGCAGGAGCACGATCACGGCGAGCACGTGTTCGAGCTGCGGACCTACACCGCGTCGCCCGGCAAGCTGAGCGACCTGGAGGCGCGCTTCCGCAACCACACCGTGGGCCTGTTCGAGAAGCACGGCATGACGAACGTCGGCTACTGGGTGCCGACGGACGAGCCGCTCTCCGAGAACACGCTGATCTACGTCCTCGAGCACGAGAGCCGCGACGCCGCGCAGGCGAGCTGGGACGCCTTCCGCGCGGATCCGGAGTGGTTGGAGGCGCGGGCCGAGTCGGAGCGGAACGGCCGCCTGGCCGCCAAGGTCGAGGCGGTCTTCATGAAGGCGACCGACTATTCGCCCATCAACTAGAACCCGGCGCAATCCGTCTGCCGCGCCGCCGGGCCCGGCGCGCGGCAGACGTCCCCGCCCCGCCTCTCAGAACCTGAACAGCCGCGTCAGCTTGACGACGAACGCCCGGTTCAGCAGGAACGGGCGCGGGTTCAGCGTGTCGCGCTCGTCGGTGTAGACGACGAACAGCTCGCTGCCGGGCTGGTACTCCCAGCGGAAGCGGACGTTGCTGCCGATGGCGTTGTCCGCCGAGTTGTACTGCAGCAGCGCGGCCACGAACATGCGCGGCGACAGGGTGTAGGTGACGCGCGTCGACACCAGCTCGGTGGTGAAGCTGCCTTCGGGCAGGTCGATCCAGTGCAGCGAGATGTTCGGCTCGACCGTCAGTTGCGGCGTGAGCGTCAGGCGGCCCTGGTAGTAGCTGAGGGTCGTCTTCTCGCCGCCGTAGAACCGCCCGAAGTCGATGGCGATCCCCCCGCTGACGCCCCGCTGCCGGGCCAGCGAGTAGCCCGCGCGATAGTTCAGGAACGAGTAGCCGCCGACCGGAATCGTGACGTCGGGCGCGATCTGGAACGGCTCCACGAGGTACTCGTAGTTGTCGGTGGCCAGCGCGAACAGGAGGTCGCCGGTCTCGAGCTCGGTGACGAACTGCCCGCGCTGGAGCCGCGTCTCCATGCGGCCCGCACCGTCCGTGATGTGGTCGACGCTGGCCTCCCACGTGAACTTGCGCACGGCGTCGATGCCCTGCGGCCGCGGGCTGAAGCGGAACATGCCGAAGTTGCGCCGGAAGCCGTGGCGGCGGACGAAGCCAATCTCGGGATTGAAGTTGGTGCCGACGCGCAGGTGATCGGCGGTGAAGCCCCAGCGATCGCCCTCGTAGTACATCTCCGTCCGGTAGCTCAGGTTGTCGTCGGGCAGCCCGGGGGTGTCGGTGCGCGCGAGGTAGGTGTTGAAGTTCAGCGCCTCGTAGAACGAGAACACGCCGTCGACCCCGTACACCTGGTTGGCGCCGTCGCCGCTCGTCGAGAGCGAGCGGCGGGTGAACATGCCGCCGATGCTGCTGCGCCGCAGCACGTCGCGCTTGACGCGGACGACGGTGAAGTTCGTGGGCGCGACGTCCCCGGCCGGCGTCTCGCCCGTCTGGACGTTGAGCAGGCCGAGGCTGAACGGCCCGGTCTTGCCGGTCAACCGGCCGCCGCCCGTGATCGGCACGGTCTGGCCGCCCTCGAGCCCGATGCGCCGGCTGAAGAAGAGGATCGGGGCGTCGACCGGGAAGCGCTCGCCGGTGATGAAGAAGCGGTTGGGCACGGGGCGCTGGCCGCCCCCGAAGTCGAAGATGCCCTGCCCCTCGAGGAAGAACTCGCGCTTCTCCGGGAAGAACAGGCTGAAACGGGTCAGGTTGACCTGCCGCTCGTCCACCTCGACCTGGGCGAAATCGGTGTTGTAGGTCAGGTCGGCGGTCAGGCCCTGGGTGACGCCGAGCTTGAGGTCGACGCCGGCATCGCCGCCGAGCTGGTTCGAGAACGGCGTCGCCGCCGCGAAGTCGCTCGTCACGTCGGAGATGGCGTACGGCTTGAGCTCGATCGGCATGCCCGCCGAGGGCACCTCGAGGCCCGTCAGCGTTGCGGCCATCGAGACCCTGAACATCCCGGTCATGCCGAACGCGGCGGGGATGGGGGTCAGGAACGACTGCTCGTTCTTCCACACCGCCCGCCGCTGCATGTTGATGCCCCAGAGCTGCGCCGCACCGGTCCGGTAGCGCAGCGACTTGAACGGGATGGCCAGCTCGACCGTCCAGCCGTCCTCGAAGCGGCTGGTGCGCACGTCCCAGACGGTGTTCCAGTCCAGGTTCGGGGTCCGTTCGTTGGTCACCGTCGCGTCGAAGATGCCGCCCAGCGAGTTCGTGATGAAGATGAACCCGTTGCGCCGGTCGTAGTACGTGTCGAGGATGACCGCGAGGCTGTCGTTGCCGAACATGCCGGGGCTGTCGCGCTTCATCTCGTTGGCCACGACGCGGCCGGGCTCGGAGACCAGGCAGCGCGCCGCGACGTAGAAGGTTTCGCCGTCGAACATGACCCACACCTCGGTCCGCTCGGTCGCGACCGCCCCGGTGTCGGGCTCCTGCTGGACGAAGTCCGTGATGGGCGGCACCGTGAGGTACACCTCTTCGTCCAGCCGGCCGTCGAGCTGCAGCGGCGCGTCGAGCCGGACGGCCCGCATGGTCATGTTGCCCGCGGCGTTGCGCGAGACGACCGCGGGCGGGACGGGCGGCGGCGGATCGATGCCCGCGCTGGGGTTCAGCGCCAGCCCGGCGAAGGCCCCGCCGCCCCCGGCGGGCGCGCGCGCGCGGGGGGGCGGGATGCCGGCGGCGGGCGGGGCGGCCCGCCGCGGCCCTGCGCCCGCCGGGGCGGCGCCGCCCGGCGCGCCGGCCCCACGGGGCTCCACCCGGCCCGCGGGCGATCCGTCCGCCGCCTGCAGCGCGTCGGCGAGCTCATCGGCCAACGCGTCCTGGAGCGCCAGAAGAGTGGACAGCTCGCCGTCCGCCCGGGCTGCCGCGACGACTGTTGCCGACGCCGGGTCGACGAGCTCCGCCGTGATGCGGAGGCTGTCGCCCACCCGCTGGTAGCTGCCCTGCACCAGCCAGCGCGGCTCGGCGCTGGTGCCCGCGGCGTTGAGGTCGGCGAACAGCGAGGCGGCAATCCCCGTGCCGATCCACTCGTCGGCGGCGCGGCCGCTGAGGTTGATGAAGGGCTGCACCGCAACGCCCGCCTGCGGGCCCGGCCCCGGCGCTCCGGCGCCGGGCTGGGCGCGCGCGGGCGCCGGCTGGACCAGGAGCCAGGCCGCCAGCAGCGCCGCGCCGCGCACGAGGGACGTGAATGTGACGTTGCGGTGCGACATGAGCAACGTTGCAGACTATCATGTGCTGGTTTGCCGTGGCCGTTCGGGGCCGTGCGCAGCGCGGCGCCCGCTGCGGTCCGCTGTTCTTCCCTCGCGGTCAACGATGCCGCGGGGCCAGCCGAGGGGTTGTCATGATGTCACGCATCCGCTTCGCCGCGCTCGTCGCCGTGGTCTTCGTTCTCGTCCCGCAACTGCTGCTTGCGCAAGGCTTGACCCGGGCCACGCCGGAGGACGTCGGCCTGTCGTCGGAGCGGCTCGAGCGGCTGACGGCAGCGCTCCAGGGCTACGTCGACGAGGGCCGCCTGCCCGGCGCCGTCGCCCTCGTGGCCCGGCGCGGCCAGATCGCCTACCTGGAAGCGGTCGGCTACCGCGACATCGAGTCGGAGGCGACCATGACCACCGACGCGATCTTCCGCATTGCGTCGCAGACCAAGGCGCTGGCCAGCACCGGCGTGATGCTGTTGCAGGAGGACGGCAAGCTGCTCATCACCGATCCGGTCGGCAAGTACCTGCCGGCGTTCCTCGAGACGACCGTCGCGGAGCGCAACGACGAGGGCGGCTACGACGTGGTCCCGTCGAAGCGGCCTATCACGATTCTCGACCTGCTGACGCACACGGCCGGCATCAGCTACGGCAACGGCCCGGCGGCCGACCAGTGGTACACGGCCGGCATCACCGGCTGGTACTTCGCCGACCGCGACGAGCCGGTCGGTGACGTCATGGCGCGGCTGGCCGAGTTGCCGCTCGACGCGCATCCCGGCGAGGCCTGGATCTACGGGTACAACACCGACATCCTCGGCGCGATGATCGAGAAGATCAGCGGCCAGACCCTGGGCGAGTTCCTCGGCGAGCGGCTGTTCGGCCCGCTCGGGCTCGACGACACGCACTTCTTCGTGCCGGAGGACAAGGTCGACCGGCTGGCGACGGTCTACTCGTCGGGCGACGAGGGTCTCGACCGCGCGCCCGATCCGGGCCACATGGTCGGCCAGGGCGCGTACGTGGAGGGGCCGCGCACGAGCTTCTCCGCCGGCGCCGGCCTGCTCTCGACCGCGACCGACTACGCCACGTTCCTGCAGATGATGCTCGACGGCGGCGCCTTCGACGGCAAGCGCGTCCTCTCGCGCAAGACCGTCGAGTCGATGACCGTCGATCACCTCGGCGACATCCCGTTCCGTCCTGGACAGGGCTTCGGGCTCGGCTTCTCGGTGGTGGAGGACCCGGCGGCGCTCGGGCTGCCGGCGTCAGTCGGCGAGTTCGGCTGGGGCGGCGCGTACCACTCGACCTACTGGGTCGATCCGGCGGAGGAGCTCGTGGTCGTCTACCTGACCCAGCTCATTCCGGCGCGCGACATCGACGACCACGGCAAGCTGCGGACGCTCATCCATCAGGCGATAATCGACTGAGGCGGGCGTCGTCCGTGCGCGTCGTGAGCTGGAACGTCAACGGGTTGCGGGCCTGCGCCCGCAAGGGGTTTCTCGACTTCCTCGACGCGTCGGGCGCGGACATCGTCGGCCTGCAGGAAGTGCGCGCGTTCGAGCACCAGCTCGAGCCCGGGGTGCGGGCGCCGGCCGGCTGGCACGCGACGTTCGCGCCGGCCGAGCGCGCGGGGTACAGCGGCGTTGCCCTCTATTCCCGCGAGCCGCCGGAGCGGGTGGAGACGGCCCTCGGCGAGCCCCGGTTCGACGTCGAGGGCCGTCTCGTGATTGCCGAGTTCGGGGCCCGCTGCGGGCGGCTGGCCGTGGCGTCGGTCTACTTCCCCAAGGGGAGCGGCCGCGACCGGGACAACCGCCGCGTGCCGTACAAGCTCGCCTTCTACGCGGCGCTGTTCGAGCACCTCGAGCCGCTGCGGCGGCGCGGCCCCGTGCTCGTGATCGGCGACTACAACACGGCGCACGAGCCGATCGACCTGGCGCGGCCGGCTGCCAACACGAAGACCAGCGGCTTTCTGCCCGAGGAGCGGGCGGAGCTCGGGCGCTGGCTGCGGGCCGGCTGGGTGGACACGTTCCGCGCCGGTCACCCCGGCGAGCCGGACCACTACACCTGGTGGCGGCAGTGGGGCGGCGCCCGCGAGCGGAACGTGGGCTGGCGCATCGACTACGTCCTGGCCTCGGCCGCGGCGGCCGAACGCGTCACGGACGCCTTCATCTGGCCGCAGGTGACCGGCTCCGATCACTGCCCGGTCGGCGTCGATCTCGCGTGCTGAGGGCGGGCGCGGCCGATCAGCCGGCCGCGGGCCGCGCCGCGGCGCGCCCGCGCAGCCATTCCACAGTCAGCAGCAGCAGGACCGCGAAGACGATGAGGAAGGTCGCCACGGCCAGGATGGCCGGGCTGATCTGCTCGCGGATGCCGGCCCACATCTGGCGCGGGATGGTGCGCTGGTCCTCGCCCGCCATGAAGAGCACCACCACCACCTCGTCGAACGACGCGGCGAAGGCGAACAGCGCGCCGGAGAGGACGCCGGGCGCGATGAGCGGCAGTTGCACCCGGCGGAAGGTGCGCAGCGGCCCCGCGCCCAGGCTGGCGGCGGCCCGCGTCAGGTTGGTGTCGAACGCGGACAGCGTGGCGGTCACCGTGATGACCACGAACGGCGTGCCCAGCGCGGCATGGGCGAGGATGAGGCCGAGGTGCGTCTGGGACAGGCCCAGCGTCGAGTAGAAGAAGAACATGCCCGCCGCCGAGATGATGAGCGGCGTGACCATCGGCGAGATCAGCAGGCCCATGGCCAGGCGCCGCGCCGGCATGGCGCGGCTCGCCAGTCCCAGCGCCGCCAGGGTGCCCAGCACCGTCGCCAGCACCGTGGCCGCCGCGCCGATGAGCAGGCTGTTGCCGAGCGCGCGCGTCCACTGGGCGTTGCTCGCGATCTCCCGGTACCAGCGCAGCGAGTAGGCATCGGAATCGAAACGCAACATCCCCTCGGTGAACGTGAAGTACGGCTCGGCGTTGAAGCTCAGGGGCACGATCACCAGGATCGGCGCGATCAGGAACAGGAAGATGAGCACACAGGCTGTCCGGTGGGCGATATGCCCGAGGGACGGCCGGGTCTCCAGCGCCGGCCAGCTCATCCCAGCCTCATGCGCTCGATGCCGACCAGGCGGTCGTAGAGCAGATAGAGCCCGGCCACGCAGACCAGCAGGATGGCGCCGAGCGCGCTGGCGAGTCCCCAGTTGAGGGACGTCTGCATGTGGTAGGCGATGAAGTTGGAGATGAGCTGGCCGCTCTGGCCGCCCACCAGCGCCGGGGTGATGTAGTAGCCGATGGCGAGGATGAAGACCAGCAGCGAGCCGGCGCCGACGCCCGGGAGCGTCTGCGGCCAGTAGACGCGCCGGAAAGCCTGCGGAAAGCTGGCCCCCAGCGAGGCCGCGGCGCTCATCTGCTGCGGTGGGATCGTGCGCATGACCGAGTAGAGCGGCAGCACCATGAAGGGCAGCAGCACATGGGTCATCGCCACCATCGTGCCGGTCATGTTGTAGATCATGGCGATCCGGGCGTCGTCGCCGATCAGGCCGAGGCTGACGAACAGGTCGTTGAGCACGCCCTGGGTCTGGAGCAGGACGATCCAGGAGGTGGTCCGCACCAGCAGCGACGTCCAGAACGGCACGAGCACCAGCGCCAGCAGCAGGGCGGCCCGGCGCGGGGGCGCATGCGCGATCAGGTGCGCCAGCGGATAGCCGAGCAGCAGGCAGAACGCGGTGATGGCGAGGCTCACGGCGAACGTGCGCCCGAGCAACGCCACGTAGATGCGGCGGTCCTCCGGCTGGCGGGCGACGGCGCCGTCGGGCAGGCGCTGGAGGTCCAGGGCGTGCAGGTAGTGCCGCGCCGTGACGCGCTCGCCGGCCGTGCGGATGGCGTGCCAGGTGCGCGCCTCGCCCCAGTCGGCGTCGATGGCGATCATGGCGGCGCGCCAGGGGCCGCCGTCGACCTCCCGCAGCCGCCGCACGCTCCGCACGAGGACGCTGCGCAGGCCGCCCTGCACGCGGTTCACCCGGCTGGCGATCCGCCCCAGCGTGCGTTCGTCGCGTGCGCGCAGCAGCTCGCGCGCCGCCGCGGCGTACACCGCCTCGCCGGGGGCGCCCTCGCCGTCCCACAGGCGGAGGGCGGCCAGGGTGTCCGGCAGCGCGTCGGCCACCACCGGGTCGTAGACGCTGCGCACCAGCATGGTCGCCACCGGCGCCAGGAAGGTGACGCCGATGAACGCCACGAGCGGCAGCACGAGCCCGGCCGCGCGCACCCGCGGCCGGCTCAGTGCGCCGGACAGGCGCCGCAGCGCGCGCTTGTCGCCCACGCGGTTCATGTCCCGCCGCCCCCGCTGCCGCGCCGCGCCGAACGGCGTCGAAACCCCGCCCGCAACTTTCTTGTTGTCGCGCAACGGCGGTTGCTCCTATTGTTGCCGTTGTTGACGCCGCAGCGGCGCGGCCCTTCCGCACCTGACCGCCGAGGCGTGCAGCCCGGCCACCGAGCAGACCGATGAACCGACATCTTCCGACACTCGGCCTGATGACGCTCGGCCTGACGATGACGTTCGGCACGGCCCTGCCGGTCGCGCAGCAGTCGGGGCCGACCACGCCCGAGTCGCCCGTGTCGTTCCCGGGCAGGGCAGCCTCCCGCGGCGCGGACACGCCGGCCGTTCCGCTTCCCGACGGACCGCAGGTCTTCACGGACTCGGGCGGGCAGCCGTTCCGCGTGGTGCCGATCGCGGGGCTCGCGCACCCCTGGGGGCTCGCGTTCCTGCCGCGCGGCGACGTCCTGGTCACCGAGCTGGGGGGACGGCTGCGGATCATCCGCGACGGGGCGCTCGATCCGCGCCCGATCGCCGGCGTGCCCCGGGCGCACGTGCGCGCCTGGCGGGCGGGGCTGATGGACGTCGCGGTCCATCCGCGCTACCCCGACAACCGGTTCGTCTATCTCACCTACTCGAAGGCGATCCCGGCAGGCCCGGCCGCGGCCGCGGGCAGCGCCCCGGGGGGCGCGACCACCGTCACGCTGGCGCGGGCCCGGTTCGAGGGGGGCGCGGCCCTGACCGACGTCGAGGACATCTTCGTCTCCGACGCCAGGTGCGGCGCGGCCTGCGCGTCGCGCATCGCCTTCGCCCGCGACGGCACGATCATCATGACGATCGGCATGCCGCGCGGCGACCAGCCGCAGAATCCCGCCACGCACGGCGGCAAGGTGCTGCGTCTCAACGACGACGGCAGCGTCCCGCGGGACAACCCCTTTGTGGGCCGCTCGGGCTACCGGCCGGAGATCTACGCGCTCGGCATCCGCAACGCGGTCGGGCTGTTCGTGCACCCGGAGACCGGGGAGATCTGGGAAACGGAGCACGGCCCGATGGGCGGCGACGAGATCAACATCATCCGGCCGGGCCGCAACTACGGCTGGCCGGTCATCTCCTACGGCCGCGGCTACGCCAACCAGCCCATCGGATCGGGCGACCGCCAGCGGGACGGCATGGAGGAGCCGTTCTACTTCTGGAGCCCCTCGCCCGCGGTGTCCGGCATCGCCGTCTACACGGGCGACAGGTTCCCCGCCTGGAAGGGCAACATCTTCGTGGGCGCGATGGGCGCAGGCTCGCATCTGGGGGCGCGTCAACTGCACCGCCTCGTCCTGAACCGGGCCGGGTTCCCCCGGCGCGCGGGAAACTGGACGATGCTGCACGAGCTCAAGCGCCGCATCCGCGACGTCAAGCAGGGACCCGACGGGCTCCTGTACCTCACGGTCGACGCGACGGAAGGCGCCGTGCTGCGGCTCGAGCCGGTCGACGCGCCGCACTGAGCGGCCGGCCCGTTCGTTAGGCGGCATCGATGACGGTGACGGTGATGCGTTTGCCCAGGCGACGCAAGGCATCATCGATAGTTGCCGCCTTCGTCGGGTGATCCGGATTCAACATGCGGCGCACTGTGCCCTCCGCAACGTCCAGATCCCTTGCGAGCTGACGTTGCGAGATGCCAGCCTGGCGGTACGCCGCATAGAGCGCCGCCTTCAGCGCCACCTGCACCGGAGGAACGACGACCGGGCGCCGCGCCGTGGCGCGTGAGGGTGCCGGCAGTTGTTCACCCTCCCGAATCGTGGTCGCGATCAACTCTCGCAGCAGGTCCTTGGCTTCGGCGAGAGCCTCCTCACGGGTGGCGCCGTCGGTCGCGCCCCAGCCAAAGTCGGGGAACGCCACGACGAATCTCCCGTCCTCGTCCCGCTGAATCTCCGCGGGATAGTTGAACGTGTCGAGCATGAGATCATGCCCTCTCGGCGAACTGGGTCACGGCCACCGCGGCGCTCAGAACTCGTCGGCTCAGCGCGCCAGCCAGGCGCTGAAGCGCTCGTTCATCTCGTCGCCGTGGTCGCTCCACCATTCCCAGTCGTTCTCCAGGAGGCGGCCGGTGTTCGCGGGAAACAGGGGCATGTGCGGGTTCATGTCGATGCCGACCTCGGCGTGGCGGCCAATGAGCGGCTGGCCGGACCGGCGCGCCGGGCTGTAGGCGATGTAGTGGCCGACGGCGGCCATCGATTCCGCCGTGGTGGCGAAGCGGACGAGCGCGCGGGCGGCCTCGAGGTCCGGTGTCCCGGCGACGATCGCCACCGGGCCGACGTCGAGGATCTGGCCGTCCCAGACGATGACGAACGACTGGTTCTCGAGCGCCTGCGCGTTGAAGATCCGGCCGTTGTAGGCCGTGCTCATCAGCACCTCGCCGTCGGCCAGCATCTGCGGCGGCTGGGCGCCGGCCTCCCACCAGACCACCTGGTCCTTGACGGTGTCGAGCTTGCGGAAGGCGCGGTCGACCCCCGCGGGCGTGTCGAGCGTGGCGTATACCTCGTCGACCGGCACGCCGTCGGCGATCAGCGCGAACTCGAGGTTCGCGTGCGGCACGCGGCGCATCCCGCGCCGCCCGGGAAAGCGCTCCAGGTCGAAGAAGTCCGCGATGGTGGACGGCTTGTCGGCGGGGAAGCGCTCGGGACTGTAGGCGTACACGGTGGAGTAGAACGAGACGCCGACGCCGCACTCGAACAGGGCCCCGGGGGCGAAGTCGTCCGCCGCGGGCGTGCCGTCCGCGCCGGGCGGCAGCGCCGCGAGGTCGATCTGCTCCAGGATGCCCTCGTCGCAGCCGCTGACCACGTCCTGCGTCTCCAGGTCGATGACGTCCCAGTGGACGTTGCCGGTCTCGACCTGGGCGCGCACCTGCGCCAGGCCGCCGTTGTAGTCCTCCAGGCGGACCTCGATGCCCGTCTCGGCGGCGAAGCGCTGGAGGTAGCCCTTGTCGATGGCCTGCGCGTAGGAGCCGCCCCAGGAGACGACGGTCAGCGTCTCGCGGGCCTGGCCGGCGCAGCCGGATGCGAGCGATGCGATGGCCAGCGCCGGCAGGAGCAGCGCCGATCTCTGCAGCATGTCGTTCAAGCCGGTTCCTCCTCGTCGTCCGGGTCCAGCACGCGGCAGTCGGTCGGGGTCCAGCCGATGCGGATGCGGTCGCCTTTCAGCACCGCGCCGTGGCCCACGATGTTGGGGATCTTAACGATGAAGTCCGACCGGCCGCAGACGGCGACCCGCAGCCGGAGGTGGTCGCCCAGGAAGGTGATGTCCTCGATGCGGGCCTCGAACTCGTTGGTGTACAGGCCCGGGGAAGGCGCGACGGCGACCCGTTCGGGCCGGATCGACAGCGTCGTGGCGTCGCCGGGCGCGCACGGCGCGATGCGCAGCGCCCGCACGATCCGTCCGTCCACGTCGACGTCGCAGATCTCGTCGTCGTCGACGGCCGTCACCCGGCCGCTGAGGCGGTTGTTGGCGCCGATGAAGCGGGCGACGAACGAGCGCGCCGGCTCCTCGTAGAGCGCCTCGGGCGAGGCGATCTGCTCGATGCGACCGGCCCGGAAGACGGCAACGCGGTCCGAGAGCACCATCGCCTCGTGCTGGTCGTGGGTGACGTACAGGACGGTGACGCCGAGGTCGCGATGAATGCGCCGGATCTCGTACTGCAGCTCCTCGCGCAGGCGCCGATCAAGGGCGCCCAGCGGCTCGTCCATCAGGACCAGGTCCGGCTCGAACACCAGCGCCCGCGCGATGGCCACCCGCTGCTGCTGGCCGCCGGAGAGCTGGCGCGGCCGCCGCTGCTCGAGGCCGTCGAGACGCACGAGCTGCAGGGCCCGCCGCACCCGCTCGCGGCGGCGCTTCGGATCGAGCCCGCGCACCTCCAGCGGGAAGGCGAGGTTCTCGCCGACCGTCATGTGCGGGAACAGCGCGTAGTTCTGGAACACCATGCCGATGCCCCGGCGCCGGGGCGGCACGTGGTGCATGGGGCGGCCGTCGATGCGGATGGCGCCGGACGTCGGTGTCTCGAAGCCGGCCAGCATCATCAGGCAGGTGGTCTTCCCGGAGCCGGACGGCCCGAGGAGCGTCAGGAACTCGCCCCTGCGGATCTGCAGGTCGAGGTCGCTCACCACCCGGGTGCGCCCGTCGTAGCTCTTGCCGACTCGCTCGAACTCGACGTACGCGCTGCCGTTCGACGACTGACTGTCCGTTTGCACCGGCATGATCCCGCCCGCGATCCGATCCAGAGTACTCCAGTACGGCAACGGGGAACGTCCGGGAGGCGGGTCGGTCTCCGGTCGGTCGCCTCGTCTTCGGCGACAATGGAGTGCGATGGGCGCTGACGTTGCCGGCCCGCTGCGCCGTGCGGTCACCACCGTGATGTTCGACCAGTACGGGACCGTCGTCGACATGCAGCGCGGCCTGACCGGGATGGTGACGCCGTTTCTCGCCGGCAAGGGGTGGCGCGGCGACCCGCACCGCTTCGTTACCTGGTGGCGGCGCACGCACTTCGAGGACTCGATGATCGATTCGCTGTGCGACCGCGGTCACACGCCGTATCGGGAGATCGGCCAGCGCGCCGTGGCGCAGGTCATGCGCCGGGCCGGCATCGACTTCACCGCCGACGAGGTGCGCTGGCTCGTATCCCGCATCGAGCGGCTGAAGCCCTTTCCCGACGTGCTCGCGGCGCTCGGCCGGCTGCACCGGCACTATCGCCTGGCGATCCTGTCGAACGGCGATCAGGACATGCTCGAGGCCGCGAAGCCGCACATCGGGTTCGAATTCGACGCGGTGATCTCCGTCGAGGCCGCCGGCTACTTCAAGCCGCACCGCGCAACCTACGCGAAGGCGTGCGACATCCTGGGTGTCGACCCCGCCAGCGTGCTCTTCGTGGCGAATCACGCGTTCGACTGCATCGGCGCGAAGGCGTCAGGGATGCGCACGGCGTTCATCGACCGGCGCCGCCGCCCCTTCGGAGAGTCGCCGCACCAGCCGGATCTGATCGTGGAGGACTTCGCGGCGCTCGCGCAGGCGCTCTGCGGGTGATGCGCGCCGGCCGCTGAATCGTTCGGTCGAACGAGGACGGGCCGTCGCCGGTTCGAACCGGAGGTGGCTGGCGGCACCTACGCGACGCGCTGGCCGGTGATGGCCTCGCGGAGGCCTTCGAGCAGGCCTTCGAGGTGCGCCATCCGTTCGCGCAACTGGCTGATCTGCTCGCCGGTCTCCTTGCCCTGCACGTCGATGCGTTCGCCGGTCTCCTTGCCCTGCACGTCGATGCGCCCGCGGAGGTCCTTGCCCTGGGCGTCGATGCGTTCGCGGAGGTCCCTGCCCTGGGCGTCGATGCGCTCGCGGAGGTCCTTGCCCTGGGCGCGCATCTCCTGACGCAGGCTCCGGAACGACGTGCCGATCGCGATCAGAATGGCGACGGCGGCGCCTACGACCGTCCAGGCGGTAGCGTCCATGTCCAGGTTCTGCCGCGACTAGCGGGACGCGGCCAGGCCGGGTCGCCGCCCGCCGCCAAGATGCGCCTCCTCCATGCCTCCATGCTATTCGATCTGCCGTGCGGCGGGGACCTCGCAGACCGCATGGAGCGAGCCTGGTTGGCGCGCGGGAAGCTCCCGAGTCCGACTGCCGGGGTGGATCAGTCGCGCCCGCCCGCGACCGCGTCGGCCATCTCCCGCAGCGAGAAGAAGACGAAGTCGGTGGACGGCCGGGTCCCCACCCGGCCGGTCGCGCCCCAGCTCCCGCCCGCGGACAGCCGCTGTCGGTCGATCCAGGCGTTGGCGAGGCCGAAGCGGTTTGCCGGGACGTGGTCGTGGTGCAGGCTCTGCGCCGTGTGCAGGATGTCGGAACGGTCCATCCCGAGGTCCGCCTTCACGTGCGCGAGCAGGTACTCGAAGCTGGCGTCGGCCGGCTTGTAGGTGCCGACGTCCTCGGCGGTGTAGATCGCGTCGAACTCGACGCCGAGCTTGCGGTTGGACGCCGCGATGCCGTCGCGGTGCACGTTGGACAGGATGACGAGCCGGAAGTGCCGCGCGAGCACGCGCAGGGCGTCGGCGGTGTCCGCAAACGCGGGCCAGTGCGGCACCGACGCCCCGAACGCGGCGTCGAGCGCGGGGCTGGTTTCGAGGCCGAAGCTCTCGGCGACGCTGCGATGCACGCGGGCGAGGACCTCCGGATAGCGCCGGCCGGGCGCCTCCTGCTCGTGGCGGCTCTCGAACCGCGCGAAGGCTTCGAGCGCGGCCCCGCGGGTGACGTCCGCGCGGCCGTTGCGCATGACGAGCGGCTGAAAGGCGTCCCAGATCCCGCTCTCCCAGTCGATCAGGGTGCCGTAGCAGTCGAACGTCAGGACGCGGTAGTCGGTCAGTCGGGGCATGGCGCGGGCTCCCAACGCTCCGCGGTCGCGATCTACTGGTCCTGGAAGTAGTCGTCGGTGTGGTCCAGCCAGTCCTGCCGCGGCGGGCTGAAGATGTCCACGTCGAGCGTCTCCTCGAGCGCCTCGGCCCGGTGCGGCACGTTCGACGGCAGGTGGAGCACCTCGCCGGCGGCGACGTCGAACACCTGCGACAGGTCGTCCCCCACCCAGAACCGCAGCTTCCCCTTCAGGATGTAGGTGAGCTGCTCGTTGTGGTGCGAGTGCCGGGGCACGACGGCCCCCTGCTGCAGGTAGACGTGAGCCACCATCGTCCGCTCGCCGCAGACGATGCGGCGGTCGATGCGGTTGGTGACCCGTTCCTTCGGCATGTCGTTCCACGTAAACTTGGTGACGGTTGCTGCGCTCGGCATGACCGCAGTGTACGGCATCGCGCGGCGCCACGAGGTTCGGGCCAGGATCGCCATGCGCCGGCGCCGGCGCCTGGGCCGCCGGAGGAGGACGGTCATGAAGCTGACCCCCGCGGAGCTCGCGCGGTTCGACGAGCAGGGCTACCTGTTCTTCCCGTCGCGATTCTCGCCGGCCGAGGCCGCGCTGCTGCGCGCCGCCGCCGACGAGGTCTACGCGCTGGACCGCCAGGAGGTGTGGCGCGAGTCGAGCGGCGTCGCGCGCACGGCGTTCGCCGCGCACACCTACCACGAGGCGTTCCGCCGTCTCGGGCGCCACCCGCGCCTCGTCGAGCCGGTGATGCAGCTCGTCGACGGCCCGGTCTACATGCACCAGTACAAGGTCAACGCCAAGGCCGCGTTCGACGGCGAGATCTGGCAGTGGCACCAGGACTTCGGCACCTGGCACCGCGACGACGAGATGCCGGA
>CAYGCV010000033.1:0-19993 GCA_964348425.1 uncultured Vicinamibacteraceae bacterium
GCGGCCGGCAACTGACACGAGGACGCCCGATGCACTCCATCCGTTCGCGCCACATGGGCTCTGCGCGCGTCGCGGCACGCGCCGCCGCTCTCGCCGCCGCGCTGGCGGTGCTGCCCGGGCCGCGCCCGGCGGCGGCGCAGACCGCGACGCTGGAGCTCGCCGCGAGCCTCGACGTGCCGGCCGCGCTCGTCGAGCTCGCGGGCGGCCACGCCTACGTCGCGGGCGGCGACACGTTCCAGGTCGTGGACGTCGCCGATCCGTCGCGGCCTGAACCGCTGGGCACGTTCACGGCACCCGGGCCGATCTGGGCGTTCCACGTCGCCCCGCCGCACGTCTATCTGACGGCCGGGCTCGAGGGGCTGTACATCATCGACGTCTCGGACCCGCGGGCCCCGGTCCTGGCGGGCACCCACCAGACCGCCGGCCAGGCGCTGGGCGTAACGGCCTCCGGAACCGTGGCGCTGGTCGTCAACCTGATGACCGGGCTCGAGGTCGTGGACCTGTCGGACGAGGCGGCGCCGGCGCTGCTGCAGACGCAGGAGACGCCCGGCTACCAGTGGGGCGTCGCCGGCGGTGACTCGCGCGTGCTCGTCGTCGACCAGCCGTCGGGCGTGCACCTGTTCGACGTGTCGGACCCGGCGGCGCCCGTGGAGCAGGGCGTCTACGAGACCGAGCAGCCCGCCCAGTCGGTCGTGCTCGGCGCCGGCGACCGCGCCTACGTCATCTACGCGCGCACCGGACGCATGGAGATTCTCGACGTCGCCGACCCCGCCGCGCCGCGCCTGGCCGGCTCGTATCAACCGGCCCGCTCGAGCGGCCGCTTCCAGCGGGTGGCCGCCGAAGGCTCCACCCTCGTGGTGCCGGTCGGCGAGGACGGCATCGAGGTGGTCGACGTCTCCGACCCGTCCGCGCCCGCCCTGGCCGCTGCCCACGACACCCCGGGCAACGCGCAGGGAGCGGCCATCAGCGGCGACGTCATCGCCGTCGGCGACGGGGACGCGCTCCTGCTCTTCCGCATCGGCTGAACGCGGCGTCCGCCGCGTCCGTGGCCCCGGGCGGTCGCCCGCACCGGGCCCACGGTCTTGCCGGCCCGCCAGACCCGCCGGTCCGCCGCCGGGAGCTACTGCTCCACGAGCGGCAGGAAGATGGAGATCCGGTCTTCCGTGCCGATGGCGCGCGAGATGTGGCCCTGGCCGGTCGTGTCCTCCGCCAGCAGGATGTGTCCGGGATGGAGGCGGATCTTCGTGCCGTCGCCGATCTCGACCTCGCTCTCCCCGGCCAGCGTGATCACGTACTGCCGCCGCGGCGCGGTATGCCAGTCGATGAAGTAGTCCGGCGAGTTGCGCCGGAACTGCACGCTCGTGACCGGCACCGGCTCCGACAGCTCGGTCGTGGCGCGCGCCTGCATCAGCGGCACCTCGAGCTCCTCCGCGTGCGTCTTGCCGTCCGCGCCTGTGTAGATCCGCGTCACCTTGATCGGCGTCCGCTCCTGCGCCGCCGCCGGCTCGGGCGCGAACCAGCGCACGCCTCCGGCGACCAGCAGCGTCGGAATCCAGCCCAGCACGAGCACGCCCTGCAGCCATCTGTTCATCGTCTTCTCTCCTTACTGGTGCGGCGGATCTGCTCCGCGAACTGTGCGGGATCGGTGGTCGGCAGGTCGCAGACGCGCCTCTCGCAGACGTAGGCCGTGGCCTGCCCGTCCCGCGCGTACTTGCCGGCGAGCAGCGGGACGAGCTGCGCCTGCTCCTCGAGATGGGGGCCCTCGACAGCCACGGTCAGAACACGGTTCGGAAGGAACGTCGCCGCGAGTCGTGCCAGGAACGGATCGGCCTCGCTGCGCTCGCCGGGCGCGACGATGATCACTTCCTTCGGCGTGTCGAGCCGGTAGTCGAGGGCCAGCAGCATCTCGGCCGCCGCCGTGGGCGCGCGGTTCAGCGTGGCGGCGAACGCCCTCAGCGCGCGCTCCGCGCGCACGCGGAACCGGTCGTCCCCGGTGAAGTCGTGCAGGCGCACCAGATTGAGGAGCTGCGCCGCGTTGCCGGACGGCTCGGCGCTGTCGTAGTGCGGCTTCTCGCGCGCCAGCAGCGGATCGGCGCCGGCGGGCGTCCGGAAGAAGCCGCCGCCGGTACGATCCTCGAAGTCCGCCTCGAGCACCCCGTCGAGCGCGAGCGCCGCCCGGAGCCAGCGGGTGTCGCCCCTGGCCTCGAACAGGTCGAGCAGGCCGCCGATGAGGAAGGCGTAGTCGTCCAGATAGCCGGGCTGCTCGCCGGTGACGCCGACGACGCTGCGCACCAGCCGCTCGCCGTCCCGCGCCCGGGTGAGGAGGAAGTCCGCGGCGCCGGCGGCGCGCTCGGCGTAGGCCGGAACGTGCAGCACAAGGGCCGCGCGCGCGAAGGCCGAGATCATCAGCCCGTTCCAGGCCGTGAGGACCTTCTCGTCGCGCAGCGGCGCCGGGCGGCGGGCGCGGGCGGCGTAGAGGCGATCGCGCGCCTCGCCCAGGCGCCGTTGCAGCACGGCGGGCGGCACGCCGAGCTCCCGCGCCAGCTCGACGTCGCCGCGCGGGCGGTGCAACACCGTGCGGCCGTCGAAGTTGCCGGCCGCCGTCAGGCCGAAGTACGGATTGACCAGGCGCGCGGCGTCCGCGCCGACGGCCGCCTCGATCTCGGCGGGCGTCCAGGTGAAGAACCAGCCCTCCTCGCGCTGCCCGCTCGGCGCCAGGCTGTCGGCGTCCGTCGCCGAGTAGAAGCCGCCGCCGGGCGCGGTCATCTCGCGCTCGACGTAGCGCAGGATCGAGCCGGCGACCGCGCCGAAGTCCTCGCGGCCGGTGACCTGGTACGCCTCCAGGTAGGCCAGCGCGAGCAGGGCGTTGTCGTACAGCATCTTCTCGAAGTGCGGCACGAGCCATTGCGGATCGGTGGCGTAGCGGTGGAACCCGCCGCCGATCTGATCGTGCATGCCGCCGGCCGCCATCCGCTCGAGCGAGGTCGTCACCATGCCGAGCAGCTCGAGGTCGCCGGTCCGCCGCTGCTCGCGCAACAGGAACCGGAGCGGCAGGCTGGCCGGGAACTTCTGCGGTCCCCGGATGCCGCCGAACTCCGGGTCGAACTCGGCGCGGTAGATGGCCGCGGCCCGGCGCAGCGGTCCGTCGTCGGCTATCGCCGCGCCGGCGGCGGGCGGCGTCAGGTGGGCCCGGATCTCGTCGACCACCAGGCCGGCCACCTCGACGACGCGCTCCGGCTGCGTGTCGTATGCCGCCTTCAGCCGCTCGAGCAGCGTCAGCAGCCCGACGGCGACGCCGCGGTCGCCGTCGCGGGCCGGAAAGTAGCTGCCGCCGCTGTAGGGCTGCCGGTCCGGCGTCAGCCACAGCGTCATGGGCCAGCCGCCGCGCCCCTGCGTGAAGAGCTGGACCGCGCTCATGTAGATCGCGTCGAGGTCGGGACGCAGCTCCCGATCGACCTTGACGGCGACGTAGTGCGCGTTGAGGTAGCGCGCGATCTCCAGGTCGTCGAACGACTCCTCCTCCATCACGTGGCACCAGTGGCAGGTGGAGTAGCCGATGGAGAGCAGCACCGGCCGCCCGAGCGCGCGGGCGATCTCGAACGCCTCGTCGCCCCACGGATACCAGTTGACCGGGTTGTGGGCGTGCTGGCGCAGATAGGGGCTCGACTCCAGCAGCAGCCGGTTGGCGAACAGCGGCGTGCCATCCGCGCGCAGGTGCTGCGTGCGCGGCGCGTAGTCGGCGGGCCGGGCCTCCCACGCGGCGCCGAGCGCGCGGTCCAGCGCCGCGTCGAACGGCTCGGCGCCGGGCAGCGTGGCGGTGATCCCGTACTGGCGAAGCTGGGCGGTGCCCTCGCTGACCGCGCAGGCCGTCAGCACGGCCAGCAGCAGGACGGCGGCGGCTGTGGACTTCATGGCACTGCTCCCGGGGATCGCGGGCGGCGCGTCCCGCTGGCGCTAATTCCGGGCCGCGTTGACCTTGCGGTAGACGTCGGCGGCGCGCGCGGCCATGGCCTCGGCGGTGTAGTGCTCCCGGACCCCGGCCGCGCCCTGTCGTCCCAGCTCCTCGCGGTGCGCGGGATCCGACGCGAGGCGCTCGAGCGCCGCGCCGAGGGCCTCGACGTCGTCCGGCGTCACGAGCATGCCGCCGCCGGTGCGCTCGACGAACTCCGTGTACGTGCCGCGCCGCGGGACGACGGTGGGCACGCCGCACGCCATCGCCTCGAGCAGCGGCAGGCCCTTCGGGTCGTCATAGGCTGCCGGCACGGCCAGCATGTCGAGCCGGCCGAGAAACGCTAGCTTCCCGGCCCGGTCCAGCTTGCCGTGGTACGTGATCTCGCCGTCCAGACCCCACTCGCGCGCCTGGTCCAGGATGGAGTCGAGGTATCTCTGGTGCGCCGGCGACAGGTAGCCGGCCACCTCGATGGAGCCGCGCTCGATGCGGCCCGCCTCCCGCAGGCGGCGATACGCCTCGCACAGCAGGTGCAGCCCCTTCTCCGGCGCCACCCGCCCGAAGTGCCCGATGGTCAGGCCGTTGTCGCGCGCCGGCGGCCGGCGCTCGTAGCCGTCCAGGTTGATGCCGAGCGGCACGACGTCGATCTTCGCGCCCGGGATGCCGGCGAACCGGCTCATCCGCTCGGCGCAGTAGTCGCTGACCGCGACGAACCGGTCGACGTACTGCGCATGCTCGGCAATCAGGGCCAGCGCGCGGCCGTGGTGCGGCTCGGGGAGATGGTCGAGGAAGATGTCCTCGCCCTGCAGCGTGCAGCAGACCGGCGCGCCCAGCGCCTCCCGGAGCGGTCGCGCCAGGGCGATCAGCATCGAGTTGGAGATGTCGATGACGTCCGGCGCCGGCTGCTCCACCAGCCAGTGGAGCAGCTTCTCGATCTCCTTCGACTGCCGCCCGTCGCGGCCCTCCAGCACGGACACCGTCAGGTCGCCTAGGCTCTCGGGGCTCGTCTGCACGGCCCGGCCGGCCAGCGCGCGGATCAGCCAGGGCGCCTCCCACAGGCGGTCGACCAGCCACGGCGTGTGCCGGAAGAGCGACACGTGCTGCTCCAGGTAGACGCTGATGCCCCCGTAGAACACCCGGTCGGCGCTGACGTTCTCGTCGTCGGTCAGCAGGGGGGTGTACAGCGGCAGCAGCAGCACGTCGTGCCCCGCCGCCGTCAGGGCCTTGGCCAGCGCGTTGTCGCGGATGCAACTGCCGCAGTACATCCCGCCCGCACCGGCCGTAATGTAGGTGATCCGCATCGCGAGTGACTGCCTAATGTACCCTACTTGCGTAGTGATACCATAGCCGCATGACGAAACTGACCAGCAACGCTTTCCTGCTTTCCATCCTCGTCGTGGCCGCCGGCGCGGCGCTGGCCGCGCAGATTCCGGCGCCGGACGACGTCGCCGCGCCGCCCGCCGACGCCGAGACCACGGCCTCGGGGCTGGCGAGCAAGGTGCTCGAGGCCGGCTCGGGGTCGGTGCACCCGACCGCGAGCAGCAACGTGACGGTCCACTATACGGGATGGACCACCGACGGCCGCATGTTCGACAGCTCCGTGGCGCGGGGGCAGCCGTCCATGTTTCCGCTGAACCGCGTCATCCGCGGCTGGACCGAGGGCGTGCAGTTGATGGTCGTCGGCGAGAAGCGCCGCTTCTGGATTCCCGAGGAGCTGGCCTACGGCGGGCGCCGTGCGCCGTTCGGGTTGCTCGTGTTCGACGTCGAGCTGATCGCCATCCAGTAACGAGGACGATCGTGGCGCCGGGTCTCCCCGTCACCCGTCGGCGGTTCGCCCGTGTCGGCGCCCTGGGCGCGGCGGGCCTGTCGCTCGGCACGGTGGCGGGGGGCGACCCGGCGGGCGCGGCGCCGGGGCTGCGCTCGACGCTCCTGATGGAGCTGGCGCTCGACGTCGCCGGCGCCTGCGATGCCGGGCCGCGGCGGATCATCCCGGTGACCGGCGGCACGTTCCGGGGACCCCGGCTGCGCGGGCGCGTGCTCGGCGGCGGGGGCGGCTGGCGCATCGACCGCCCGGACGGCGCCGGGGAGTTGAACCTGCGCGCCACGCTCGAGACCGACGACGGCGAGCTGATCTACCTCTGGTCGCGCGGCATCGCCCGGCAACCCGCCGGCGGGGCAACCTACGTGCGCACGACGCCGGTGTTCGAGACCGCCTCGGCGCGCTACGGCTGGCTGAACCGACTGGTTGCCGTGGGGGTGGGGCGCGACGAGCCCGGACGGGCCTCCTACCGCGTGTACGAGATCCTCTGAGACCCGCCGGCCGCGCGTCCGGCCGGACCGCCTACTGCGTCGAGATCGCGCTGCGGCCGCCGCGCAGCACGTACTTCTGAATCTTGCCCGTGGCCGTCTTGGGCAGCGCCTCGACGAACTCGAAGGCCCGCGGCACCTTGAAGTGGGCCATCTGCTCGCGGGCGAACGCGGTCAGCTCCGCCGCCGTGGCCGCCGCCCCGTCCGCCAGGACGACGAACGCGTGGGGGCTCTCTCCCCACTTCTCGTCGGGCATCCCGACCACGGCGATCTCCTGCACCGCCCGGTGCCGCATCATGACGCCCTCGACCTCGATCGACGAGATGTTCTCGCCGCCGCTGATGATGACGTCCTTGAACCGGTCGCGGATCTGGAGGTAGCCGTCCGGGTGCACCACGGCCGCGTCGCCGCTGTGGAACCAGCCGCCGCGCATGGCCTCGGCGGTGGCGGCCGGATCCTCGTAGTAGCCCGCCATCACCACGTTCCCGCGCACGACGATCTCGCCCAGGGTCTCGCCGTCGTGCGGCACCTCGTTGCCGTCGTCGTCGACGACCCGCAGCTCGCCCGAGGTGACCAGCTCCACGCCCTGGCGCGCCTTGAGCGCGGCCCGCTCCTCGATCGTGCACCCGTCGTGCTCGGGCCGCGGCTCGCACACCGTGATGAACGGCGCCGTCTCGGTCAGCCCGTAGACGTGCATGAGCTCCCAGCCGAACTCCCCTTCCACGCGCTGGATGGTCGCGGCGGCCGGCGGCGCCCCCGCGGTCATCACCTGCACGCCGCGCGGCACCTCGCCGCGCACCGCCGCCGGCGCGTTGGCCAATGTGATGAGCACGGTCGGCGCCGCGCACAGCATCGTCACCGCCTCGTCCCGAATCAGTCCGAACGCCCGGGCCGGATCGACCTGCCGGAGGCAGATGTGGGCGCCGCCGACCGCGGTCAGGACCCAGACGAAGGTCCAGCCGTTGGCGTGGAACATCGGGAGCGTCCAGAGATACCGGTCCCGGCAGCTCAGCGGATGGTGGATCAGCGTCCCGACCACGTTCATGTAGGCGTTCCGGTGGGTGATCATCACGCCCTTCGGCCGCGAGGTCGTGCCGCTGGTGTAGTTGATGGTGAGCAGGTCGCGCTCGTCGATGGCCGGCCGCGCGACACGCTCCGGGGCGGCGGCAGCCAGCAGCTCCTCGTAGTCGTGCCACCCGTCGCGCGCGCCCTCAAGGGCGACGACGTGCTCGACGTCGGGGCACTCGCCGCGGATGCCGTCGACCAGCTCCAGGTAGTCGGCGTGCGCGCAGACCACCCGGGCGCCGCTGTGGCGCAGGATGTACTGCACCTCCGCGGCGTTGAGCCGGTAGTTGATGGGCACGAGCACCGCGCCGATCTGGGGCACGCCGTAGAACGACTCCAGGTTGGAGGCGGTGTTCGGCGAGATGTACGCGACGCGGTCGCCCTGCCCGACGCCCAGCCGCTGCAGCGCCGCGGACCACCGGTCACAGCGCTCGCAGAACTGCGCGTAGGTGCGGCGCACCTCGCCGTCGACCACGGCCTCGCGCTCCGGGTACAGGGTGCGGGCGCGGCGCATGAACTCGAGCGGCGTGAGCGCGGTTTCCATCGGGCTGTGCGCCGGCCCGCCCCCGGCAGCCGCGGGCGGGCCGGCGGATCCGGCTACTGCTGGTCGGTCGTCCGCCCGCGCTGCCCCACGGTGTTGCGCAGCACGCCGACGCCCTCGAGCTCGATCTCGACGACGTCGCCCGGCAGAATCGCGCTCGTCGTGCCGGGGGTGCCCGTGAAGATCATGTCGCCCGCCTCGAGGGTGATGTAGCGGCTCACGTAGCTGACGATGGCGGCGGCGTCGAAGATGAGGTCCCGCGTCCGCTGCGACTGCATCACCTCGCCGTTGACGCGCGTCTGGAGCAGCAGGTCGTCGTAGTCGACGCCGGCGGCCATCACCGGGCCGACCGGTCCGAACGTATCGGCCCCTTTCGCCCGGAACCACTGCAGGTCGTTGCGCTGCCAGACCCGCTCGCTCACGTCGTTGCCCGGCGCCACCGCGAAGATGTAGTCGTGGGCATCGGCCTCGGCGACGTTGCTCGCCGTCCTGCCGATGATGAGCACCATCTCCCCTTCGTAGTGCACGTCGGTGGCGTCCTCGTAGTACGTGATGACGCCTTCGTGGGGAATGACCGACGTGGGGTACTTGGAGAAGATGCCCGGATACTCGGCCTCGGGTGTGTCGCCGAGGTGGCTCCGGTAGTTGAAGCCCACCGCGATCACCTTGCTCGGGGCGGTCGGCGCGAGCAGCCGGACCTCGCTGAGAGCCACCGTCTCGCCGCTGCGCTCGGGCGACGCGAACACGTCCCCGCGCAGCTCGTGAATGGTCTCGCCGTCGAGGACGCCGTACGACACGCTGCCCTCGTGCTCGTACCGGACGTACTTCGTCACGCCCTGCGCGAGCGCGCCGGTGGTTCCCGCCAGCAGCAGCACCGCCACGATCAGGCTGGTTGCGCGCATCTCTCCCCCTTCGTTGAACCGAAGCCCTGCAATATAGCACCGGGCCGCTCCGCGCGTCGAGTGGTCGCCCCGAGCGACCCGGTGATATGGTCGGAAGCATGAACGCCACGCACGAGACGAACACGGCGCTGCTCGACCGCGACCGGGCGCATCTGGTCCACCCGCTCCATGAGCCGGCGCTGCACGCGCAGGGGCGGGTCTGGGTGCACGGCGAGGGTGCGATCCTGACGGACGCGGACGGGCGGGAATGCATAGACGGGCTGGCGGGGCTGTGGAACGTCACGGCGGGGCACGGCCGGCGCGAGCTGGCGGAGGCGATGCGGGCGCAGGCCGAGACGCTGGCCTACTGCTCGGCGTACAGCGGTAGCTCGAACCCCCGCGCCATCGAGCTGGCCGAGCGGCTCGCGTCGCTGTGCTACCCCTCGATCAACCACTTCTTCTTCACCAGCGGCGGCGGCGAGGCCACCGAGAGCAGCATCAAGGCGGCCCGCGCCTACTGGAAGCTCAGGGGGCGCCCGGACAAGACGAAGGTCATCTCCCGCATCGACGCCTACCACGGCGTGACGCTGGCCGCGATGAGCGCGACCGGCATCTCGCCCTACTGGCCGCTGTTCGAGCCGCGCGTGCCGGGGTTCGTGCACATCCCCTCGCCGTACCCGTACCGCTACGAGGCGCCGGCGGGCGTCAGCCAGGGCCTGGCCGCGGCGAACGAGCTGGAGCAGGCCATCCTGCGCGAAGGCCCCGAGACCGTCGCGATGTTCATCGCCGAGCCCGTGCAGGGTGCCGGCGGCGTGATCGTGCCGCAGGACGACTACTTCCCGCGGATTCGCGCCATCTGCGACCAGTACGATGTGCTGTTCGTCGCCGACGAGGTGATCACCGGCTTCGGCCGCACGGGCGTCCTCTTCGCCCTCGATCACTGGGACGTCGAGCCCGACATCGTCCAGTTCGCCAAGGCCGTCACCTCCGGGTACTTTCCCTTCGGCGGCATCGGCATCGCCGACGCCGTCATGGACGTTCTGCAGGATGCCGGCGGGCCCTGGATGCACGCGTTCACGTACAGCGCGCACCCGGTCGGCTGCGCCGTCGCGCTGCGGACGCTGCAGATCATCGAGAGCGAGCGCTTGCCCGAGCAGGCGGCCGCCAAGGGCCGACACCTCGACGGCGCGCTGCGGGCCGCCCTGGCCGGCCACCCCCACGTGGGCGACATCCGCGGCAAGGGTCTGATGTGCGGCGTCGAGCTCGTCGAGGACAGGGCCGCGAAGCAGCCCTTCCCCGCCGCCGCGAAGGTCGGCCCGCGCGTGCTCCGGGCCGCGCTCGAGCGCGGCCTCCTCAGCCGCGTGAAGGGCGACAGCTACGTGCTCGCGCCGCCCATCGTCATCACGCACGAGCAGCTCGACCGCGCCGTCGCGATCCTGGCCGAGGCCGTCGAGGCGGTGCTGGGCTGACGCTGCCGGCCGGCGACTATAATCCCCGCGTGCCGACAGAGACCATCTCGAGAGAAGACCTGGTCGCGCGCGAGCGTGAGCTCGCCGCGCGCTACTTGGAGCTGCAGGCGCAGGGCCTGCGGCTCGATCTGACCCGCGGCAAGCCGAGTCCCGAGCAGCTCGCCCTGGCCGACGCGCTCGACGGCGCGCTCGACGGCGACTACCTCGGGCCCGACGGCGTCGACGTCCGCAACTACGGGGGGCTCGACGGCCTGCCCGCGGCGCGGCGTCTGGGGGCCGGGCTGCTCGGCGTGCCCGAGAGCGACGTCATCGCCGGCGGCAACGCGAGCCTCACCTTCATGTATCAGTACCTGCTGAACGCCTGGCTGCGAGGGCCCCTGGGACCCGACACGGCCTGGCGGCGCGAGGGCGAGCCGCTCAAGTTCCTGTGCGTGGTGCCGGGCTACGACCGGCACTTCACCATCACGGAGTCGCTGGGCTTCGAGCTGCTCAACGTGCGCATGCTCGCCGACGGCCCGGACATGGACGAGGTCGAGCGGCTGGTGGCAAGCGATCCGCTGATCAAGGGCATCTGGTGCGTCCCCAAGTACCAGAACCCGACCGGCCACACGTTCTCCGACGCGGCCGTCAGGCGCCTGGCCCGCCTCGGCAAGCTGGCCGGGCCGAACTTCCGCAT
Organism: uncultured Vicinamibacteraceae bacterium; assembly: GCA_964348425.1. GTDB lineage: Bacteria > Acidobacteriota > Vicinamibacteria > Vicinamibacterales > UBA8438 > JAAXGX01. Next base: position 10,889 of record CAYGCV010000033.1, read on the forward strand.
CATGTGGGACAACGCCTACGCCGTCCACGACCTCTACGACGACCCGCCGCTGCTGCTCGACATCCTGGCGTGCTGCCGGGAGGCGGGGACGGAGGATAGCGTCGTCATCTTCGGCTCGACCTCGAAGATCACGCGGGCGGGCGGCGGCGTGGCCTTCCTGGCGGCCTCGCCCGCCAACCTCGCGCACTTCCGGAAGCACCTCGCGGTGCAGACGATCGGACCCGACAAGCTGAACCAGCTCCGGCACGTCCGCTTCCTGCCCGACCGCGCCGCCATCGCGGCGCTGATGCGCCGCCACGCCGCCATCATGCGGCCCAAGTTCGAGGCGGTGTTGCGGCACCTCGACGACGGGCTGACGGGCATCGCCACCTGGACGCGGCCGCGCGGGGGCTACTTCGTGTCGGTCGACGTTCCGCCCGGAACGGCCCGCGAGGTGGTCCGGCTGGCGGGTGAGGCGGGCGTCAAGCTGACCCCGGCCGGGGCGACGTTTCCGTACGGCCGCGACCCGGACGACGCCAACATCCGGCTGGCGCCTACCTATCCCGGCCTCGCGGAGATCGAGCAGGCCATGCCGGTGTTCGTCGCCGCGGTCAGGCTGGCCGACACCCGGCGGCGGCTCAGCCAGGAGTCAGCGCCGTAGAACGGCGCGGACTGCTGCAGGGTTGGTTGGGCGCCGAGCGGAGCCGTCAGGCGACGATTGGCGGGCTGGCAGGCGCCGGCCCCGTGTGCTCCGCCACGTATGCCGCCACCCGCGCGAAGTCCGCCTCGATCGGGATGCCGCGCGGGAGCCCCGGCAGCTCGTCGGGCGACCGCAGGTAGGCCACGCACGGCCGCCCGTAGCGCAGCGCGAGCCGGGCCTCGCTCGCCGTGCCGGCGCCGCCCGGCAGCAGAACGACGACCGTTGACGTCAGGACGTTGACGTGGTTGCGCGAGGTCGGCTCGTCGCCGGCCGGCCCGCCGCTGTCGAGGTGCGCGCGGATCGGAATCTCGACCCAGCGATTGGGATAACCGGGCAAGGGCGTGCCGGGCCGGTCCGGCACCGACGGCACGACGCCTAGCGCCAGCCCCTGCCGATCGGGCACCGCGACGAACGCCTCGGTCGCCGCCGCCATCACGCCGCCGCCGGCGCCGGTCAGCAGGTGATAGCCCTGCCGCGCGACCCACGCCCCGACCCGCCGCGCGCGCTCGGCGTGCGCCGCGGCGTGCGAGCCCATCACGCCCACGATGGGCCGGCGGCCGGGGCGTATAATGCGGGAAGTCATGGCATGGCGGATGCCGCTGGTCGCGCTCCTCCTGGCGCTACCGGCTTGCGGCGCGGACGGGCTCGGCGGAGCGGGAGCCGAGACGGTGGAGCTGACCGTCGCGCACCGCTCCGAGTGGCGCCAGCTCTGGCTCGAGGGCGAGACGAACCTGCCGAACGGGGCGTACGTCAACTACCGCGTGACGCACGAGGCGGCCCACACCACCGAGGTCGCCGACTGGCCGGCGACGAACCTCATCGAGTCGGGACGGAGCGCCGTGCAGGACGGCACCTACTGGGCCCGGATCAGCACCTTCAACTGGCCGCCCGGCGCGGTGCGCGTGGTCGTCCAGTTCCCGCTGCCGCCCCAGCCCCCCGAGGTCGTCGCGCGCTACGGCGAGTTCGGCGAGCGCCTGGCCGGCGAGCACGTCGCGGAGTTGCGCGGCATGAAGACGGTGCAGGTCGAGCACGCGTTCGAGCACCGCCGCTGACGGCCTCCTACTTGCCTCCGGCCCGCTCCCTCCCGGGCCCGCGCGCCGCTCACCGCAAGCCCTAGACCGGCGTGTACGCGAGCCAGCGCCGCGAGTTGTCCACCAGGATCTTGTGAATCGTCTCGTCGGGCACGCCGAAGTAGCGCAGCTTGGGCACGAACTGGATGAGCACCGTGGAGAAGCCATTGCCCCAGTTGGCCTTGATCTGCGCCGTGTTGGCGAAGTCGGCCGACAGCAGAACGTGGTCCTCGTACCCAGCCTCGATCATGTTGAGGACCATGTCCACCTTCTGCCGCTCCGGAATGAACGAGGACGACATCCGGTGCCCCACCGTGTCGAAGCCGACGAACGCCCCGCGGCGGGCGATCTCCTTGTGGGTCTCCCACGTCGGGTCGTCCGCGCGCTTGACGGTCGACTGGTGGCCGATGCACAGGTGGGCCATGTCGACGCCCTGCGCCTCGTAGAGGTCGAGCTGATCGATCGCGCACGTCGGGCAGCTCTCGTGCGGGACGTGCGTGAAGATGGGCAGCCGGGTCTGCACGTGCACCTGGGCGGTGGCGGCGATCACCTTGCGCTCGTCGTCGTGCATCGCCGGGAACGAGCTGCCGACCTCGCCCAGCGCCCCCCAGCGCTCGCGCGCCGCCTGCGCGACCATGCTCGCCGTGATCTCCTCCTGCGGCATCGCGATGATCTCTTCCGGGTAGCGCGCCTGCAGGAAGTAGCTGCCGCCGAGGACGACGTGCACGTCGGAACGGGTGGTCATCGTGCGCAGGTTCTCGAGCTGCTGCGGCGTGCGCGGCCCGATCGACGAGTCGACGATGCAGCTCACGCCGTCGAAGGCCGCCATCTGCAGCTCTTCGACCAGCAGGTCCACCATCTCGTCGTTGGTGGGCGGCGGCGGCTCGGGGGTGCCGGGCGCCCGCGGCTCGGCCGGCGGACTGGCGTAGTCGAAGGCGAGGTGCTCGTGGAACAGCGTCGCGCCGTCGGCCAGGGCGTCCGGCGACAGGTCCTCCAGCACGGTGCGCACGATCGCGCCCGCCGGGAACGTCACCTGCGACGCGCCGGCCGCCTGCGGCAGCGCCCGAGCGGCGGCGGCCGACGACCCGGCGCCCGCGCTCAGCCCCAATCCGGCCCCGGCGGCGCCGACGCCCAGCATGCGCAGCGCATCCCGGCGGCTCAGCCGCGCAGTACGATCATCGTGAATCGCCACGGTCTGCCTCCTCTCGGTAACGGCCAGCATCATACACGCAACGTTTCGGGCGCAAAAGCGGGGCCGCGGGGGCCGACCGCGGGGGGTTGCGGCGCCGCGCGGCGGCCGCCGCGATCGTGTAAAATCCGTATTTCGATCTTCGGCCCCGCGGCGCGAACCGAGCCCAAGCGTTTGGATTTCAACCAATGAATAGATGCGGTGTGCGGAGCAGGAGCCCAAGCCGCGCTTGCAGAAGAACTTATCCGAATGCGGGGCTTGGTGCGAAACTTGCAGGAGTTCTTGCTTGACCTGAGGGACCTGAACGATCCCAGGGAGGGAGAAGTCACGATGAAGAAAGCGGTAGTCCTGGCCATCCTGCTGCTCGTACCCGGCATCGCCGGCGCGCAGCAGATTGGCGGCACGGTCACCGACACCACGGGCGGCGTGCTGCCCGGCGTGACGGTGGAGGCGCGCAGTCCGGCCCTCATCGAGCAGGTGCGGACGGCGATCACCGACGGCAACGGGCAGTACCTGATCGTCGCCCTCGAAGTCGGCACCTACGACGTCACCTATTCCCTGCCAGGGTTCGGCACGGTCCTGCGCGAGGGCGTCGGGCTCAGCAGCGGCTTCACCGCCAACATCGACATCCAGCTCGGCGTCGGCGACATCGAGGAGACGATCACCGTCTCCGGGGCCACGCCCGTCGTCGACATCCAGAACGTCGAGCAGCGGCAGGTGATGGACCGCGAGGTCATCGACAGCATCCCGACCGGCAAGTCGTTCCAGTCCTACGCGCTGCTGGTGCCGGGCATGGGCGGGTTCGACAGCTACCTGACGAGCCTGTCGCAGGACCAGGGCGGCATCAGCGGCCAGACGCTGCAGCGGCTGGCCATCCACGGCGGGGACCAGGAGGACCAGCAGCTCGAGATCAACGGCATGGACGTCGGCGACTCGCTGACGCAGGGCGCCAACTACTCGGTCTTCCCGGACTCGAACTTCGAAGAGCTGGCGTACAACTACTCGGCCAGCCCGGCCGAGATCGAGTCGGGCGGCGTGCGCATCAACATGATCCCACGTGAGGGCCGCAACGACTGGAGCGGCCACTTCTTCACTACCTTCGCCTTCCAGGGGCTCAATGCCGACAACGTCAAGAACGACGAAGCGCTCCTGGCCGCGAACCCCGACCTCACCGCCACGTTAATCGACGAGATCTGGACGATCAACCCGGTGGTCGGCGGTCCGATCGTTCGCGACCGCGTCTGGTTCTTCGCGACGCACACCTCGCAGGCAGCCGACACCATTGCGGGCGGCGTCTTCCACGAAGACCCGGCGAGCCTCCAGGACCCGAACAACTGGGGGCTGGTATTCGACACCAGCAACCCCGCAATCGACGCGACGACGCTCCGCGAGCAGTCGATCAACTTCACCATCCAGGCGACGCAGCGCGACAAGTTCAAGCTGTACTGGACCAACAGCAGCACTGACCAGCCGCACCTGCTGCAGGGGCGCACGCTCGCGTCGATCGCCGTTGCGCCGGCGGCCGCGTTGCGGGGCGAGATCCGGACCAACACGTACCAGGCCACCTGGACCCGGCCGCACACCAACCGCCTGCTGTTCGAGGCCGGCGTGTCGATGCTGCCGGTGCGCTACAGACTGCACCCGACCGACACGGCGAACCTCGACTTGCCGGGCGTGCTCTTCGTGCCCGGACCGTGGGCCACCCGCAACATGTCGGGCTGGTTCCGAGGCGCGCAGGAGCGCAACAGCCCGAAGCACACGAACATGATCCGCGGGTCGGTGTCGTACGTCACCGGCAGCCACAACCTGAAGTTCGGCATGACCGGCCTGTGGCTGGGCGAGAACACCATCAACTCCAACTACCACCATTGGTACGACGTCCTGGCGGTCGGGCCGAGGCCGGTCCGGGCCCACTTCCGCACGCCGGCCTGGCAGATCAACCGCGCGCGCAACATGGGCATCTACGCCCAGGAGCAGTGGACGCTCGACCGGCTGACGATCAATGCCGGCATCCGCTACGACTACGAACAATCGAGTTGGCCCGACCAAGCCACGACCGGCGCGGGCTCCTGGCTACAAGGCGAACGGGACCTGTTCATCCGCGGCGAGACGGCGAACGGCTGGCGTGACCTGCAGCCGCGTGTCGGCCTGGCGTGGGACGTCCGTGGCGACGGCCGGACGGCGGTCAAGTTCGGCGCGCACCGCTACGGCAAGCGGAACTCGACCGACATCGCCAACCTCCTGAACCCGGGCCTGAACAACATCAGAATGAACCGGACCTGGCTGGACGGAGCCACCGGCTGCATCTCGCACCCGGGGTTGGGCAATACGGGAACCGCTTGGCAGAACAGCATGTGGCCGGGGGATTGCATTCCTGGCGACGGCCTCGTGCAGGGCAATCCCCTCATCAACGAGCCTAACGGGGAGCTGCTGAACCCCAATCCGACCCCGTTCTTCGGCAGACCCGTACAGACCACGTTTTTCGACGAAGCGTGGCGCTACGGCTGGGGCAACCGGCCGTCGAACTGGGAGATCACGGCGAGCATCCAGCAGGAGCTGGCGCCCGGCCTGTCGCTCGACGTCGGCTACTTCCGACGCTCGTGGATCAACTTCTTCGTCGAGGACGACCGCGCCCTCAACCCGGCGGACTACGAAGAGTTCACCGTGGCAATTCCACAGGGGCTGCGGGACCTGAACCCGGATCTGCCGCAGTCGATCATGCTGTACGACCAGCGGCCGGAGACCATCCAGCGGCCGGACACCATCTTCCTCGGGGCGGACAACTTCGGCGGCCAGACCCAGAACTGGCAGGGCTTCGACGTCACGGTTGACGGCCGGCTCGAGAACCTCCTGATCCAGGGCGGCCTAAGCACCGGTGCCACCTACACCGACAACTGCGACGTACTCAGCGCGCTGCCGGAGATCCAGTTCAACGCGCGGGCCTTCTCGGGCGCCGGGACGTCGCAGACGTACTGCGATGTGCAGCACAACTGGCTGACGCAGGTCAAGTTCCTGGGGTCGTACACCCTGCCGTACGATGTCCAGATCGCGGCGACGCTGCAGAACCAGCCGGGGCCGGAGCGCTTCGCCGAGGTAGCGTACAGCGGGGACACGCTGGTCAATGGGCGGCCGTATACCCAGGGGGGAACCGTCGAAGTGAACGTCGTCCCGCCGGGATCGTGGTACGGCGAACGCTTCAGCCAATTGGACCTGCGGCTGACGAAAATCTTCCGGATGGGCGGCGGCACGCAGCTCCGGGCCATGTTCGACCTGTTCAACCTGTTCAACGCGAACGCGATCACGCGCGAGGCGCCGGGCTGGGGCGGCGCCACCGGCACCGGCGCCGGCTACCTGGTGCCGCAGGTAACCATGGCCGGCCGGCTGGCCAAGTTCGCCTTCCAACTCGACTTCTAGCTCTAGCTCGGCGCGCGCTCCGGGACCTGTCGGACCCGGGGCCGCGGCGCGTGTTCAGGGGATGACCCTCGCGGGTCGTCCCCTTTTTTCTTTGTGGATCCGGTTTCGTGCGGGTCCCGGGGTCGCCGGGAGGCGCGTGGGGAACCGCCGAGCGGTGCGGCCTGCAGGCTGCCGCCGGACCGTCAACTCCCGAGCGCGGCGGCGGCGATGGCGGCGATGGCACCCGTCATCGCGAGCACGGTGGTGATCTGGATGCCGACCACCCAGAAGAACTGCCGCGACATCTGCTGGTCGAGCCTGTCGAGCCGCTGGTCGACGCGTTGCTCCATGCGATCGAACCGCCGCTCCATGGCCTCGAACCGCTGGTCGATCGCTTCGAACCGCCGGTCGACGGCCTCGAAGCCGCGCTCCATGCGGCGACCTAGGTCCACGACCGCTTCACGCAGCGCCTCGACGCCGTGCGCGTTTTCTGCCACCTGCCGCTCCGCTACAGTCAATCGTTCTTCAACCGTCTTCACAGCCACCGTGACCTCCGCAGTATAGGCCGGCGCGCCATCCTCGACAACGCCGCTTCGGGAAGACTTGCAACAGCAGGAAACATGCCAGGCCCTGCAGGGGCCCGTGCCGCGGCCCGGGACACGGCGACTGCTAAGATCGACGGTAGCGCATGTCCCAACGACGGCAGCGAGCGGCGCGGAAGGCCCGCCAGGCGGGTTCGCAGGCCGCGGCCCCGCACGCTGCGGCCGCGCGGCTCACGGACCTGCCGCCGGCGCTGGCGCTCGCGTGGCCGCTGGCGTTCACGCTGGCGCTGGCGGCCTTCGCGGCCATCGGCGCGGTCCACCAGCGGCCGCCGCTGCTGGGGGCAGTGCTGGGCGCCGCCGGCGCACTGCTGGCCTGGAACGGCGCACTCTTCGCGCTGGCGCGGCGGGCGGGCCGCCGGCTGGGCGTGGTCGTCGTCCTGCGCAAGCAGCACTACGTGCAGGCGTGTGCGCAGCTCTCCGTCTACCTCTACTGGGGCTGGTACTGGCGCGAGGTGTACGACTCCGCGCACCTGATCGCCGCGCAGCTCGTCTTCGCCTATGCGTTCGACATGCTGCTCACCTGGTCGCGGCGCGACCGCTACACGCTCGGCTTCGGCCCCTTCCCCATCATCTTCAGCATCAACCTCTTCATGTGGTTCAAGCCGGACTGGTTCGCCATGCAGTTCGTGATGGTGGCGGTCGGCTTCGCCGTGAAGGAGCTGATCCGCTGGACCCGGGACGGGCGCCGCGTACACATCTTCAATCCGTCGTCGTTCCCGCTCGGGCTGTTCGCCCTGCTGCTGATCGCGACCGGCACGACCGACCTGACCTGGGGCCCCGAGATCGCCGTGACGCAGATCTTTCCGCCCTACATCTACCTGCTGATCTTCGCGGCGAGCCTGCCGGCGCAGCTTCTCTTCGGCGTCGTGTCGATGACGCTATCCGCCGTGGTGACGACGTACGCCTTCATCCTCGTCCACTTCGCACTCACCGGCAGCCATTTCTTCAGCCCCGCATCGCTCGGCGGCGGGGCCGTCCCGATTGCGGCGTTCCTGGGCATGCACCTGCTGTTCAACGACCCCTCCACCTCGCCGCGCACCGAGCTGGGACGCATCGTCTTCGGCGTCCTGTACGGCGCCAGCATCATCGTGCTGTTCGGCCTGCTGGATCGCACCGGCATCCCCACCCACTACGACAAGCTGCTGGCGGTGCCGGTGCTCAACCTGCTAATCAGGGCGATCGACGGCGCCGCACGGTCGGATGTCTGCCGGCACCTCGACCCGGCGGCGCTCGGGCGTGCGTTGACGCCCATGCGCCGCAACCTGGCCTACGTGGCGGTGTGGGCCGCCGTCTTCGTCGTGATGCAGCTCCAGACCGGGACCGAGGTGGCGCTGGCGCGCGGCGTCTCGCTGCTGTCGCAGGGCCGCGTCGCGGAGACCATCGCCCACTACCGCGACCTCGTGCGGGCGCAACCGGAGCGGGCGGTGCTGCAGAACGAGCTCGGCTACGTGCTGCTGCGGGCGGGTCGCACGGCCGAAGCGCTGGCGCCGCTCGAGGCGGCCGCCGCGCTCGCTCCGGACGTGGCCCAGACACACAACAGCCTGGGCGTGGCGCATGTCCGGGGCCGGCGCTGGGACGCCGCGGTCGCCGCGTTCCGGCGGGCGCTCGAGCTGCAGCCGGACTACCCGGAGGCGAGCTTCAACCTCGCGCAGCTCCACGACGGCGTCCGCGGCGTGGCCGCGGACGCGGCCGAGGCGGCGCGGCTCTATCGCCAGGCGGCAGCGCGCGGCCACGCCGCCGCCCAAGTGAACCTCGGCCGCATGTACCGAGACGGGCGCGGCGTGCGGCAGGACGACGCGGAGGCGGTCCGCTGGTACCGGCGCGCCGCCGAGCAGGGCCATCCGTTCGCGCAGTTCAACCTGGCGCTGATGTACCGCTCGGGCGACGGGATCGCGCAGGACGACGTCGTCGCCCACATGTGGCTCAGCCTGGCGGCCGCCCGGCTTGCCGGCGACGAGCGGGAGGCCGCCGTGGCCGCCCGTGCGCGGGCCGTCGACTCGCGCGCGGCGCTCGAGCGGCGCATGAGCCCCGGCCAGGTCGCCGCCGCCGAGCGGCTGGCGCGCCACTGGCGGCCCGGCGCCGCAGCGCGCCAGGCGTCTGCTCCGTAGCCCCGTGCAGCCTCCGCAAGGCGCGCCCGGCGCGCCTCGGCGGGAGCGGCGCGGGGCGAAGGGG
>CAYGCV010000034.1:0-19896 GCA_964348425.1 uncultured Vicinamibacteraceae bacterium
TCAACGACTTCGGCGCCGAGCTGCGGTCGATGGTCGACAGGGTCCGGGTCGTCTATTCGGGCCTGTTGACCTATGATATGCACTACTCGGCCCTCTTCGCCCGAGACTTCTTCGGGCCCGGCTTGGATCACTTGTGGAACGATCTTGACCTCAACGTGGTCGGGGTCAGCGCGTGGTTCCCGCTGACCGATGCGCCGCCGGCGACCGTGATGAGCGTTGAGCAGGCTCAGGCGCAGTACGAGCAGATCTTCAGCGAGCACCTCGTGCCGCTCGCCGGGAGGAATCCCGGCCGGCCAATCGTGTTTCTCGAGTACGGCGGGCCAGACCGGGTCGAGACTCCCGCCGCCCCGGACGATTCCGCGGGATTTCCCCGATTCGTCTTCGCGGACGCGAACGACAACGGGATCGACGACGGGCGCGAGACCCAGGCTAATGTCTACGAGGGCCTGCTCGGCGCCATGGAACGGTATCCCGGCGTCGTCAACGGGGTCTTCTGGTGGGACAACTGGATCGCCAGCGACCAACGCTGGCGGGAGTTCTGGGCAGGTATACGCACGCATTCCGTGCGCGATAAGCCGAGCGAAGCGGTCGTGCGGGCGGCCTATCGGACATACGCACTCGACCATCACAGAAGCATCCTCGGCGGTGCTCGCCTGACGGAGTTGCGCAAAGCGGTCGACGATGTTACGCCTTCTTCTCCGTCGCTGGAATCCTATTACGCATACATCCCGCTGAACGTCGTCGACCCGAGCTATCCACCTCACCATACCTTTACCGCATCGGCGGATCTCGACAGCGACGGGAACGCAGACTTGATCGTCCTGGGCGCCGACTATCCGGACGGTCAGTCGTCAAGCTACAGCCCCAGACCAGGACGGGTTCTCCTGGGGGACGGCGACGGTGAGTTTACGGTGGCGCCGAGTGAGCTGTTTCCCATCGACACGTTGAATACCGTTCACCCTCGAAACGTGCCCTTTGGCGACCTGAACGGGGATGGGCGCCTGGATATGTTTGTCGCCGCCCACGGTTGGGATGCCGATCCATTTCCGGGTGAACAGAATCGCCTTTATCTGTCCCTGTCCGGTGGCGGCTGGCGCGATGCCACCCACGAGTTGCCACAGCTCAGCGACTTCACGCATTCGGCGGCCATGGGCGATGTCCGCGGCCGCGGCCTGCTTGACATCATCGTTGGTACCTCGTATGGAGGGATTCTGCCGTACGCTCTTCTGAATAACGGTGACGGGTCGTTCCTGCTCGATCGAACCATCCTACCGGTTGGTCCCGGTGAGACCATGGACGCCTATACGGGGCACAACTTCCCGGGGATCGTGCTGACGGACCTGAATGGCGATGGACTGCCCGAGCTGATTGTAACGGCGGATCGCAGCTTTCCTGACAACGGGAATCACAACTCCAGCATCCTTTGGAACAGCTCGGGAACCTTCAGCGAGGAGAACAAGACGCGTCTGCCGATGCCCGCGCCATTCTCTGAGACCCACATCGATCTCGATGCTGCCAGCATCGATGCTGATGGTAACGGCTTGCTCGACCTGATCGTTGTGGGAACTCAAGGGAATCCCTTCTATGACGGCTGGTTCGTTCAGTTGTTGATGAACCGGGGTGACGGTACGTTCATCGACGGGACGTCCAATCGACTGCGGCCAGACGAGCGGTTCGGTGGCCGCCTTGGCGAGGAGACCGGTGCACCGTGGGCGCAGTGGGTAGAGGTCCTGGATTTCAATGGCGACGGGGTATCGGACTTTGCGGTTGCGGCAGTCCGTGGCGGGCGGGGGCGGTTGCCGCAGGATCAGCCGCTCATCTGGCTGAATGACGGAAGCGGACGGTTCGCGGCGCTCAAGATGCGCGACTTCGTTCCGCCGGAAGATGAATGGAGGATTGCCGGGTCGCAGCTCATCAGGACGCGACACGGGTACAGCTTCATCACGCCCCAGTCCTACTCGGGCAGCGGCGGTCTCATCGTGACCGGCTTGTTGGCGACCCGTCCGTATCCGTAGCCTGACGAGCCTCAGACGCCCCTTGACGCCGCCCCCGGTGGAACACCAGTGTCGATCGGCCGTCCCCGGCGGCGAGCCGCTCCACCCGGACGCCGAACATGGATGCGACCAAGTCGTCGTCCAGTACTCGCGCCAGGGGGCCGCGGGGTGCAGGCGGCCGTCGTGCAGCACGGCCACCTCGTCCGCGGAGCGCGCCACGATGTTGAGCTCGTGCGGTGCCAGCGCGACCGTCGCGCCGGAGTCGGCCAACGCCCGCAGCCGCGTCAGCGTCTCGATGATGTGATCGATGTCGAGGTCGGCGGTGGGCTCGTCGAGCGGCAGGACGCGCGGTAGGTGCTATTGCTCACCACCAGCGCCACGCGGCCGTCTGCCAGGGTGGACGTGCGCTACGAGACGGTGACGGTCGGCGAGACTCGGTGCTCGGATGCACCGTATGTGTCGACCAGCGGCCCAACGGCCGTCCACGAGCGGCTGCGTGCGGAGGAGGACGGCGGGCGGCGAGGAGCGGTTGGGGACGCTCTCGGTTCAGGGCGCACGGATTCAACGTCTACATGACCCTGGCCGTCGAGAGCCCCCCAAATGTAGCCAGTAGCCAACACCCGCGAAATCGATAACTAACACAACACGAGTGACTTACGCGCAATCAGCTCCGGAACTTCCGTCTAATCGAATTGCGTGACGCCCTCGACGACGTGTACGACACCGCGGTGTCCCCACGAAGCGGCTCCCGACCGGTAACCCGTAGCCCACCTCGACATCCACCATCCAGCCGGTTGCCTCCTGCGCGATGCCGCCGTGATCGCCGCCATCGTCTCCCGGCCCCAAAACGCCTCGGCGCCACTCATCGCCTCACCGCTCCACGACGGCGCCACCCGCGTGGTGAAGCCCCGCGCGTCGACGGTGTCGGGTTGTAGCTCAGGGACAGCGCCACGCCCCGCTCGCGGGACCCCTCGGCCCGGTGCGCCAGCAAGGTGCGCACCCGCACGTCCACCAACAGCCCCGTCGACGCGTCCGACACGATCAAGTCGACACCCATGTCCATGCCCGCGCCCGTCTCGGCGTCGCCGCCGTCGTGTTGCAGCCCGATTTCGACGCTCGGGGGTCGCACTCGTGGCACTTTTTTCATTTTCGGCGTTCGCTTTGCGTCTCTCGAACGCCTGGAGAGATAGCTGAAACGTTGAAGAGGGTGCGCCCCATCCGGTTCGTTCGCCAAGTCGCGCCGCGCGGCGGCGCGGGAGCGGGAGATGCGAGCTGAGCAGTTCGGCGTCGTCTCGAGACGGGCGGTGGTCGTCCTGGCCGGTGTCTTCACCGTTGGCGCCGTTGGCACGCCGCTTCACGGGCCGGCCCTCGGCGCGGCCGTGGTAACGGCTGCGCAGGATGCGGCGGCGGCCGAGGCGGCACTGGGCCTCGACCGGCCGACGCGGCGGCTGATTCAGCAGGGCCTCGGCAACGAGGGCTTCGACCCGGGGGCGCCGGACGGCCTGTTCGGCCCGCGGACGCGGGCCGCCATCCGGGCGTGGCAGGCGGCACGAGACGAGCCCCGGACCGGGTATCTCGCTGGCGACCAGGTCGCCGCGCTGCTGACGGCGGCTGTTCCGCGCCCGGTGACCGCGTCGCCGGAACCGCAGGGTCCGGCATCGGCCTCCGCACCGGCTGCGGATGCACCAGCGCCTGTCGCAGCTCCGGATGCTGGACTCTCGACCGCGGCGACCGACACCCGGTCGACGGCGACACCCGACACTGCCGGGCCACTTGTTGTCGAGTCGTCAGAAGCTCCCGCCCGAGCGTCGCGCCCTGGTGAACTTCCCCCGGAGATTCTGATCGACCGGCGCCTGGTTCGCGTCGACCGGCTGCTGGCTCGCAACGACCATCGCGCGGCGCACGACGTCATGAACGAGGTGCTCGCGCTGCAGCGCGAGCACGCGGTCGCACTCCCGGCCGAGTTCCCCTTCAAGTATGCGCAGGTGGCCTTGGCCGCGGGTCTCCCGGAAACTGCGGTCGAGTCGTTGAACGACTACCTGCTGGCGGCCGGCCGGGAGGGCGAATTCTATCGTGATGCGCTCGAGCTGCTGGAATCCGCGGAAGAGGCGGTCCGCCGAGCGGATGCCGAACGGCGCCGGGCGGAGGCTGCCCGTCGACGGGCCGAGGCGGAACGGCGCCGAATCGAAGCACGCCGGCGCGAGAACGATGATCTCGCCCGACGCCAGAGGGAGGCGGCGGCTGTCCCGCTTCCGCGAGACCCGTTGCGTTCCGGCGGCCTGGCGCCGGAGATGGTGACCGTTGCCGCCGGGCGCTTTCAGTACTTCACGCGCCAGGACCGCGGCGAGCACCTCGAGTGGGTGACCTTCGACCGACCGTTCGCGATCTCGAAATACGAGGTGACGCGCGGGGAGTTCGAGCGATTCGCCGACAGTAGCCGCTATCGCACCGATGCCAAGGCGATCTACCGCTGTGACGAGAGAGATGCATGGAAGCGTCCACGAGGCGTCAATCTCTGGGTAGACGGGCGGCGGGCACCGCGAATCGACCAGACGGACGATCACCCCGTGGTTTGCGTGAGCCAACGCGACGCGATGGCGTACGCGGCGTGGCTGTCTGACCAGACAGGTGAGACATACCGGCTTCCGAGCCCGGCAGAATGGCAGTACGCGGCTCGGGCTGGCTCTAACGCCGCGATGCTCCACGTTGACCACGTCGAGGGCGCGCAATGTGGCCGCGCCAATCTCGACGATATGGACTGGGGCGACGGACCCAACTGCACGGATGGCGTGCGTTACACGGCGCCGGTTGGGCGGTTTGCGCCGAACGGCCTCGGCGTGCACGACATGATCGGCAACGTATCGGAACTGGTACTAGGCTGCGGCCGAGTCGTTGGCCGCTACATCCGCCTGGCACGCGACGGCTCGCCGGAGGATGTCGACGACTGTGAGCGGCCCGCCAGAATGGGGGGCGCATATTACCACGCTGGACTGCGGGCAGAGAACACCTTCTATGGGGCTGCAGACTTTCCGTACGCTGACCACCCCGATGCTGACTCGTATGTGGGCTTTCGACTCGTGCGGGAGCTTCCGGATCCCGGCGGTGTCCAATAACGCCTCTTACGTTAGCCCTATCGCGGTCTAATGTAAGAATAACTTGGTACCAGACAGAACGACCGGCGTTCCGGTGTGAGCCATCCTCGTCATCTCTTTCTTCAGCGTAGAATTCTTGATCATATTCTCGCTACATGCAATACAGGAAGGATCGGGGGCGCCTACACGCCAATCGAGTAGGTTTCGAGGAGCAGTTGCAGCGCGTCGTTGTCATATCGTTAGCGAGCGTTCAACGCGACGGAAGACTGTGGCATGGGAGACCACGCCGTGTTCGAGCGCCTCGTCGCGTCGTTGCACGCGGCGGCGCTCGACGATGCCCGGTGGCCCGCCACCTCGGCCTTGATCGACGAGGCCTGCGGAATACACGGGAACGCTCTGCTGATCGGGGACGGGCCGAAGGAACACGTGCAGGTCCGCTTCATCGGGCTCTACTACCGGGGGCAGCGCGCCGAGGACCTGGAGCGTGAGTACCTGGAGGACTACCACCCTACAGATGAACGCGTGCCGCGCTTGAGGCAACTGCCCGATAGCCGCATCGTGCATGTTACGAGCCTGTATACCGAGCAGGAACTGCGGACGTCGCGCACGTACAACGAGCCGACTCGCCGGGCCCAGGGCCAGGACGGTCTGAACGTGCGAATGGACGTGGCGAAGGGCTCCCACATTGCCTGGGGCCTATCCGACCCCGTGACGTCGGGCGGCTGGAGAGCCTCCGATCTCGCGCTGGTTCAGGCGCTACTGCCCCATGTTCGGCAATTCGTCCGGGTTCGGCGGGCGCTGGCCGGCGCGGGGGTGTTGACCACGTCCGTGACCGGCCTGCTCGACAAGGCCCGGATCGGCGTCATCCACCTGGACCGGCTGGGGCGGATCGCGGCGGCCAATGACCGCGCCCGGGCCATCCTGCGGCGCGGCGAGGGGTTGTCGGACCGGGACGGCGTGCTGCAGGCCAACCTGCCGGCTGACCGCGCCCGGCTCGAGCGCCTGCTGGCGGCGGCGGTGCCGGTCGCCGGGGGCGGCGTCGGCGGATCGATGCTACTCGGCGGCGGCAGCACGGTCGCGCCGATGGTCGTGCACGTGCAACCCGTGGCCGCCTCTCACCCGTACGGTCTGGTCACTGCGCTGCTGCTGCTGGTCGAGCCGGGGCGCCGGGGCCACATCGATCCGGCCGTGGTGGCGACGACTCTGGGGCTCACCCCGGCGGAGAGCCGGGTCGCGGTGCGTTTGGCGGAAGGCCAGACCGTGCGCGACATCGCGGCGGCGACGGACCGCATGGAAGGTTCCGTTCGTTGGCACCTGAAGCGGATCTACGACAAGCGGGGACTCTCGGGGCAGGTGGACCTGGTGCGTCTGGTGCTGTCGGTCACCGAGTTCGGGTGAGCTAGGAGTCTGCGCCGCAGGAGACTTGCGGCACGAAACAGCACGCACCGCTGCCCGGGCCAGGCGCCAAGCCAACGGTGCGCCTGGCCTGCGGTCACTCGAACAGTATCAGGTCCAGTTGATCCGGGTCGTCAGCCAGCGGCGTCTCGCCGGCGGGCTTGCGGTTGCCGCTCAGGATGTAGGCGACGATCTCGGCCGACTGCTGCGGCGACAGCGAGCCCGGCGCGTCCTGGGGCATCGTCTCCTGGATGAGCCCGAACAACTCACCCAGCGGGCGGCCCCGCCAGTTGGCGCGGAACGTGTGGTCGCCGAGCAGCGCCGCCATTTCCGGAACGAACGCCCGAATCGGGCCGTGGCAGGCTGCGCACTGGTCGTCGTACAGCACCTGACCGCGTGCGGCCTGGGCCGCCGTGTACACGCCGTCGTCCGCGGAGCGGGGCTGGGCTTGTGCCACCGGCACGGCGACCGCTGCCACGATGAGGGCAACGGCCGCCGCGCCGGCGGACGAGGGAACGGCCATGGGGCGCTGCTACGGGAGGATCAGCGTGGCGTTGCGCTTCGGCACCTGCCCGCCGGTCGGGATCTCGGCCACCTTCTTGACGGTCGGGATCTCGACCACGGCGACGCTGTTGTTGCCCGACAGGGAGATGTAGGCGTACTTGCTGTCGGGCGTAATCGTGACCCAGTTGGGCGAGTGGCCCACCCTGACGCCGCCGACCAGCTCCAGGTCCGGCAGCGAGTAGACGTACACGCTGCTGTTGAAGCTGCTGTTGCCGACGAGGTACTTGTTGTCGGGGGTCACGCCGAGGCCGTGCGCCGTGTTGCCGCCGTGGCCGGGCGTCTGCTGATCGGGCGGCACCTCGGGAAACTCGACCCGGGTCACTTCCTTGCGCGTCTCGAAGTCCACGACGCCGAAGCCGTTGAAGTTCGAGAGCTGCGCGTAGATGTGCCGCGTCGACCCGTCGGGATTCGTGTCGAACGCCATCGGACGAATGCCGCGGTCGAAGTAGGTCGTCCACACCGGCTGGTCGGTCATCGTGTCGACGACCGTGATGTTGCGCGCGCCGACCATCCCGGCGATGGCGTACTTCCCGTCGGGCGTCACGTACGTGTTGTGCACGCCGCCGTGCACCGAGATCGTGGCGACGATCTCGTTCGTGCTGGTGTCGAGCACGTCGAGCGCGCCCGGGGACTGCGCGATCGCCGTGTAGACCTTGCGGCCGTCGGGCGTGACGGCGATGTTGTTGGGCCGTCCGCTGAGGGGGACCTTCTTGATGACCTTCAACGCCTGCACGTCGACGATGTCGACGGTGTCGTCGGCTTCGTTGGCGACGTACAGCCAGCGCCCGTCCGGCGAGGGGGCCGCGCCGTGCGCCCGCTCGATGCCCTGGACCTCGCCGACGACCTTGTTGGTGACCGGATCGATGATGTGGACGTTGTCACCGGCACTGTTCGTCTGCACGATGCGCACGGTGCCCTGCGCGGCCGCCGCGATGGGCAGCACGAGGATCGCCGCCGCCGCCAACGAGAGGATCGAGCTGCGTGTCATGACCATCGTTGAGCTCCTGTGTGACTGGTACGGATAGGGTTGCCTCGCTCTACTGCCCGCCGGTCTCCCCGCGCACCCAGGCGGCGAGCGTCTCGAACGCCGGGTCCTCCTGCGAGCTGAACTGCCGTCCGCCGGTGTGGAACTCGTCGCCGCCGGCGGCGGGCTCGAGCGGATGCACGAGCAGCCGGCTGGCCAGCGGGTCGCCCGGCGTCACGAGCGCGGCGACGGACTCGAAGTTGCGGCGCGACTGCTCCTCGGTCCAGGTGGTCGCATCGCCCTCGAGCCCCTCGAGGAAGGCGACGCGCTCGTCGCCGGCGTGGCACACGACGCAGCGCGTCAGGCCGGGGCGCTTCTCCAGGAAGATCGGCTCGACCTGCGTCCGGTAGTACTCGAAGTCGAGCTCAACCGGGGCCGCGGGCGGCTGCACCAGCAGCATCGTCAGAGCCCAGATCACGTTCATGGCAGGCCTCCTGTCGATTGTAATCCGCCGTTATCGTGGCAGCCCGGAGCGCTCCGTGCGCTACGGCCGGTGGTCCCGCCACAACCAGGCGGGAACCGTGTACAGTTGACTGGTGCGGAAGGGGGGATTTGAACCCCCACGAGCCGAAGCCCACAAGCTCCTGAGGCTTGCGCGTCTGCCAGTTCCGCCACTTCCGCAACGAGAGCAACGAGTATAGCACCGGGTTCCACAAGGAGACTCCAAGGTGGCACTTGCACGCGCCGCACGTCTCGTCCTGCTCTTCATCGCGCTGTCGGTTCTCGCCTCGATGGCCGCCGTGGCGGCCATGATCCTGCTTGCGACCCGCGGCCCGGAGATCCCGGCCGAATCCGTGCTCTGGCTGCGCGTCCCCGACAATCTGGCGGAGCGGCCGTCGGATCACCCGCTGGGCCAGTTGCTCGGCCCGCGCGACACGGTGGGCGGGGTCATCGACGCGTTGCGCAAGGCGCGGGTCGACGACCGGGTGCGGGCGGTCGTGCTCGTGCCGCCCGTGCAGCCCGGCCTGTGGGGCAAGGTGCAGGAAATCCGCGCCGCCGTGCAGGACTTCCGCCGCTCGGGCAAGCCTGCCGTCGCCTACCTCGAGTACGGCGGCGGCCAGCAGTACTACCTGGCCACCGCCTGCGACGAGATATTCCTGGCGCCGACGAGCCCGCTGGACCTGGTGGGCGTCGCCCTGTACGAGGCGTTCGCCCGCGAGGCGCTCGACAAGATCGGCGCGTATCCCGACATGCTCCACGCCGGCGACTTCAAGACGGCCGCCAACGTGTTCACCGAGACGACGTTCACGCCGTTTCACCGCGAGATGAACGAGTCGCTCAGCCAGGATCTCTACGAGCAACTGGTCGCGGGCGTTGCCGAGGGCAGGGGAATGCCGGTGCCCGGCGTGCGCGCGCTGATCGACGACGGTCCGTTCCTGCCGGGCGACGCGGTCGGAAGCGGGCTGGTCGACGGCCTCGCGTACGAGGACGAGCTGATGGAGCACCTGGCCGGCGGCGGCGAGCCGCTCGAGCGCCTGCCGTACGCCGAGTACCGCCGCGTCGACCCCGAGTCGCTCGGGCTCGACGCCGGACCGCACCTCGCCGTGGTGTACGCGGTCGGGCCCATCGTGCTCGGCGACAGCAGCGTCGATGCGGGCGGCGGGAGCGTGGCGGCTGCGCAGGTCCTCGTCGACGCGCTGCGCGCCGCCCGCGAGAACGAGGCGATCGAGGCCATCATCCTGCGCATCGACAGTCCCGGCGGCTCGGCGGTCGCGTCCGACCTCATCTGGCGCGAGATCGTGCTGGCCGCGGCGGACAAGCCGGTCGTCGCGTCGATGTCCGACCTGGGCGCCTCGGGCGGCTACTACCTGGCGATGGGGGCCGACGTCATCGTGGCGCAGCCCGCGACGCTCACGGGCTCCATCGGCGTCGTCGGCGGGAAGCTGGTGCTGGGCGGCATGTTCGCCAAGCTCGGCATCGCGGTCGAGGCGGTCTCCGACGGCCGCATGGCCGAGATGAACTCCGTCTTCACGCCGTACTCCGACGAGGCCAGGGTCCGCGTGCAGGCATTGATCGACGCCTTCTACGAGGTCTTCGTGACGCGGGTGGCCGAGGGGCGCTCGATGACCCCGGAGGCGATCCACGCCGTCGCGCAGGGGCGGGTCTGGACCGGCCGGCAGGCGCGCGAAACCGGCCTGATCGACGAGCTGGGCGGGTTGGCGCGGGCGGTGGCCATCGCGAAGGAGCGCGCTGGCATCGCGGCCGATCAGGAGGTTGCGCTCGTGCCCTACCCGCGGCCCCGCTCGTTCTTCGAAGTGCTTGCCGGCGGCCTCGCGATCCGCTCGCATCTCCTGCAAGCGGGCTGGCCGGGGACCCCGACCGCGCGCGCCGGCTCGGCGCTCACCGTGCCGCTCCGCCTCTTTCGCCCCGGCGAGCCGCTGGCGCTGATGCCGTACGTGTACGTGGAGTAGGTAGACTTACGCGCCGACGGCGACGTCCAGCGCCTCGTAGTCGATGTCGATCGACAGCCGCTGCTGGACCTGGGACATGTACGAGCTGTAGAACTCGTTCTGACGGTTCTGCAGCAGCTCTGCCCGCAGCGCGTCGCGCGCCTCCGCAATCTGCTCGGTCGTGACGTCCTCGCGCTCGACCAGATGCACCAGCGCGAGCGCGTCGCCGCCGGTCTCGACCACGCCGCTCACGCCGCCGACGGGCAGCGCGAACGCCGTCCGCTCCAGGGCCGGACTGGCGCCGACCTCGGGGAACGCGGCCCCCCTCGCAATCAGCCCGCTCGTGGCGACGGTGAGCTCGGCGGACTCGGCGGCGGTCCTGAAACCATCGCCCGCGGCCGCCAGGATCTCGGCAGCCTCGTCCGCCCGCTGGCGCGCCAGCTCCAGGGCCTTGCGCCGCAGCACGTCCCGCCGCACATCGTCCCGGACGTCCTCCAGGGGCGGGATGACCGGCTCCTGGCGGCCGATGACCGTGACGAACGCCGGCCCGGTGGGCGTCTGAATCGGCCCCGCGACGGCGCCCTCGTCCATCTGGAAGGCCTCCGCCGAGACCCGCGGCGCGAACCCGAGACCCAGGATCGGCTCGCCCGCCGCGACGAATCCCGATTCCTGCAGCTCGAGGCCCCGGGCCGCCGCGGCGCGTTCCAGATCCTCCGGGGTCGAGGCCTCCGCCGCAATCGCGCGGCCGAGCGCCGTGGCCCGGGCGGTGGCCTGCTCGTTCTTCAGGGTGTTCTCGATGGCCTCGCGGACCTCCTCGAGCGGCTGCGTGGTCTCTTCCTGCTTCTCGGTCACCCGGATGACGTGGAAGCCGAACGCGCTGCGGACGGGGTCCGAGACGGCATCGACGTCGAGCCCGAAGGCGGCAGCCTCGACCTCGGCCACCATGCGGCCGCGCCCGAACAGGCCGAGATCGCCACCTTCGGCCGCGGTCGCGTCGTCCTGCGAATGCTGGCGCGCCAGCTCCGCGAAGTCGGCCCCGGCGCGCGCCTCGTCCGCCAGCTCGCGGGCCCTGGCCTCCACGTCGCTCTCCTCCTCGCCCTCGGTGCGCAGGAGGATGTGGCTGGCGCGCACCTGCCCCGGCGTCGTGTACTGGGTGATGTTGGCGTCGTAGTACTGCTGGACCTCCGCCTCCGCCGGCGTGAGGGTCTCGAAGATCGCGGACTCGTCGACGAGGAGGAACCTGAGCTGCCGCTTCTCCGGCTCCTCGTACGCCAGCGGCGATTCGTCGTACAGCGCCTGGATCTCCGCGTCCGACGCCTCCACCTCGTCCCGGTAGTCGTCGCCGCGGAAGGCGACGAGCTCGACCCGCACCTTCTCGTTGCGCCGGCGGTGCTCCGCGGCGATCTCCTCGTCCGAGACGGTGACCCAGCCGGTGACGGCCGCTTCCAGCCGCTCGAACAGGATGTCGCGGCGCACCTCTTCCTCGAACTGGGCGGGGGTCAGCGGGGGGCGCTGGAACGCCAGCGCCTGCCGGTAGCGCTGCTCGCCGACGAAGCGGCCGTTCTCCTGGAATCCCGGCAGGCTCACGATGCGCTGGCGCACCTCGGCGTCGCTCACCGTCAGTCCGAGCCGCTCGGCCTCCGACAGGGCCGCATAGCGGCTGATGAGCGCCTGCAGGATCTGGCGATCGATCCCCAGCGAGCGCAGCACCTCCTCGGTGACCTCGCCGGAAGACTGCAGGCGGTAGCTCTGCAACTGGGCCAGATAGAGCTGGCGGAACCGCGCCACCGTGATCTCGTGGTCGCCGACCCGCGCGAGGACATCGTTCGGCATGCCCTCGAGGGCCGTCTGATCGACGAATCCCGGGACGTACAGGAACACGAACGCAAGGCAGACCAGGGCCAGGCTCCACTTGAGCCATCCCTTGTGGCGCCGCATGCCGTCGAGCATCGTCATGCTGCTGATTGTAGCCGTCGCGCGCGAATCCTGCCATCCGTTCCTGCGGCCGGCGGGCGCACACCCGGGCCGGGGTCCGGACCGGGGGTATGCTATATTTGCACGCAAGGATTCAGGGACATCCGACCAAAAATCGAATCAGTGCGCCCGGAGGGCATCGCCCGGCTTGAGTATTCGCTCGATCTTTTCCCTGTTCTCGAACGACCTCGCCATCGACCTGGGAACCGCGAACACGTGCGTCTTCGCCAGGGGCAAGGGGATCGTCCTCAGCGAGCCGTCGATCGTGGCCTTCAACAAGTCCACGGGCTCGATCGAGGCCGTTGGCCGCGATGCGAAGGAGATGGTGGGTCGCACGCCGGGTGACATCGTCGCCATCAAGCCCATGCGCGACGGCGTCATCGCCGATTTCGAAGCCACGGAGAAGATGCTCACCTACTTCATCCGGAAGGCGCACGAGCGCGCGGTCTGGGTTCGGCCGCGCATCGTGATCGGCGTGCCCTCGCAGATTACGCAGGTCGAGAGGCGGGCCGTCAAGGACAGCGCCTACCGGGCGAAGGCCAGCGAGGTGCATCTGGTGGAGGAGGCGATGGCCGCCGCCATCGGCGCCGGCATGCCGATCACCGAGCCGTTCGGCAACATGGTGGTCGACATCGGGGGCGGCACGACGGACGTCGCCGTCATCTCGCTGGCGGGGATCGTGTACAGCCGCGCCGTCAGGGTGGCGGGCAACGAGATGGACGAGGCGATAATCCAGTACATCAAGAAGAAATACAGCCTGCTCATCGGGGAGCGCACGTCGGAGCAGATCAAGATGCAGATCGGCTCGGCCTGCGTGCTCGACGAGCCGCAGACCATGGAGATCAAGGGCCGCCATCTGGTCGAGGGGATCCCCAGGGCCATCACGATCAGCGACGACGAGGTTCGCGAGGCGCTGGCCGAGACGGTCAAGGCCATCGTCGACGCCGTGCGCGTGGCCCTCGAGCAGATGCCCCCCGAGCTGTCGGCCGACGTGGTCGATCGCGGCATCACCATCACCGGCGGCGGGGCGCTGCTCAAGAACATCGACAAGCGGCTCCGCGAAGAGACCGGGCTGCCGCTGGAGATGGCCGAGGATCCGCTCTCGTGCGTCGTGAAGGGCGCCGGCAAGATGCTGTCGGACTTCGGTCTGCTGCGGAGGATCGCCATGGACTTGTAGTCGGCGTCGTAGAACGGCGCGGACTCCTGCAGGGTGGGTTGGGCGCCAAGCGGAGCCGTCAGGCGACGATTGGCGGGCTGGTTCCCAGGGTTGAGCACGCGTGGAGCACCGCCAGCGCAACGGCTATCTGGTGTCGGCCGTCATCGTGGGCCATTTCATCCTGATCTCCGCCCAGGCCGGCGGGCATGACGGGAGCCTGCTCGAGGACGTCGCGTTCCGTGCGTTCGCGCAGATGCAGCGTCTCCTGACGTCGGCCCGCGGCGCCGTGGCGCATGCCTGGTCGCACTACGTCGAGTTGCGCGACGTGCACGAACGGAACGACGCGCTGACCCTCACGGTGGCCGACCTCCAACTGCTGCTGCAGGAGCAGCGGGCACTGGCCCAGCAGGCCCGCGGCCTGCAGGAGCTGCTCGGCTTGCGGCAGGCCCTGGACCTGCGGACGGTCGGCGCGCGGGTGATCGCCACCGCCGCGACGCCCTATGTCCGGACCCTCACGGTCGATCGCGGTGCGGAAGACGGCGTCCATACGGACGACGCGGTCATCGCGCCCGAGGGCATCGTGGGGCGCATCGTCGGTGCGCCCGGCCCCCGGGCCGCGAGGGTGCAGTTGCTGATCGACCACCTCGCGGCCGCCGGCGCGCGGGTGGAACGCACGCGGGCAGCCGGGATCGTGACCGGCGGCGATGACGGGACGGCGCTGCGCATGGAGTACGTCTCCAACCACGAGCACGTGCGGGTTGGAGACCGGGTCGTGACCTCGGGGACCGATGGGATCTATCCGCCGGGATTCCTCATCGGCACGGTCGCGTCGGTTGCCCCCGGCCCGGAGCTGGATCTGGCGATACGCCTCGTCCCGGCCGTCAGGTTCTCCCGGCTGGAGGACGTGCTGGTCATCGTGAGCGACGACGAGCCGCTGCCCCCGCTGAGCGTGGCAAGCGAGTGACCACCATCGGCATCGCGCTGGCGCTGGCCGCAGCGCTGCTCGCCCAGACGGCGATCGTTCGCATGGTGGCGAGCGAGGGACTGCCGACCGATCTCGTGCTGATCGTCGTGATCTTCGCGGCGCTCTCGCGCGGCCGACTGGCCGGATTGTGGACCGGCACTGCCGGCGGGCTGCTCCAGGACATGCTGTCGGGCGGGATCATCGGGATCAGCGGGCTTGCGAAGTGCATCACCGGCGTGCTGG
Source organism: uncultured Vicinamibacteraceae bacterium (assembly GCA_964348425.1). Taxonomy (GTDB): domain Bacteria; phylum Acidobacteriota; class Vicinamibacteria; order Vicinamibacterales; family UBA8438; genus JAAXGX01. The sequence continues at coordinate 14,797 of CAYGCV010000034.1, forward strand.
TCGCGACGGCCGGCTTCCGCTTCATCATCGAGACCGCCTGGCAGCACCTGGTCGTGATCGTGGCGGCCAGCACGTTCCATACGGTGTCCGTGCTGGGCGTGTACGCGCTGGTGGGGGCCGCGCCGGCGGCAACGGCCGCGTTCGTGCTGAGCCGGGCCGCGGCCGAGGGGGTGCTCGGCATCGCCGCGCTGACGCTCGCGCGCGTCGTGCCGGGCGCCGTCCAGCGCCAGCGCGTGCGCCGGCGGCGAGCCGCGCGCCGGCGCTGGGTGATGTCCCATCCCGGCTGAGCAGTGAGCATGCATCCGGAACTCACGGACGACCGCCTCTCCGCCAGCCGCGAGCGGAGCCGCGGCCTGCTGCGTCTGGCGCGGGCCGGCATCGCGGCCGCCTTCTGCGTGATCGCGCTGAGCTTCTGGAGCTTCCAGGTGGGCCAGCACGTCCGATTCGCCGAGATGGCGGAGAACAACCACCAGCGCGTTCTCAATCTGCGGGCGCTGCGGGGGGCGGTGGTCGACCGCAACGGCGACGTCCTGGTGCAGAATCGCTACTCCCTGGACATCTGTCTCATCCGCGAGCAGGTCGCCGATCTGGAACGGACGCTGGCCCTGGTTGCCGACGCGACCGGGTCCGATCCGGGGGCGCTCCGCGCCGCGGTCGCCGCCGGCGCCGACGTGCCGGTCTATCGGCCCGTCGCCCTCATCAAGGATGCGACGCAGGCCCAGGTGGCGGCCGTCGTGGCGCGCGCGTTCGAGCTCCCGGGGGTGGTCGTCGAGCGGAACCCGACGCGGCACTATCCGAGCGGGACCATCGCGTCGCACCTGTTCGGCTACGTCGGCGAGGTCACGGGCAGTCAGCTTCAGGCCGCCACCGACGAGCGCATCAAGGTGGGCGCGGTGATTGGCCAATCGGGTGTCGAGCAGGCGTACAACGGGCTGCTCATGGGGGAGGACGGCACGCGCCGGGTGGCGGTCAACAGCATCGGCCGCGAGCTCGGGACGCTCGAGGAGCTGCCGCCAGCGGAGGGCCAGCCGCTGCAGCTCACGATCGATTTCGACGTGCAGAAGGCGGCGGAGGACGCGTTCGCGCACGCGGGATTCACCGGCGCCGCCGTGGCGCTGGATCCGCGCTCGGGAGAGGTGCTGGCGCTGGCCAGCCTGCCCGCCTACGACCCGAACGACTTCGCCCGCGGCATCGACGGGCCGACCTGGTCGATGCTCAACAACGACGCCCGCCGGCCGCTGCAGAATCGCGCGCTCCAGGGACGCTACTCGCCGGGCTCCACGTTCAAGCTGGTGGTGGCCGCGGCCGCGCTGCAGGAGGGCATCGCCACGCCCGACTTCAGGGTGGACTGCCAGGGGGGAGGCGTGTTCTACCGCCGCTTCTTCCGGTGCCACAGCCGCCACGGCAAGGTCGCCATGGACGAGGCGCTCGAGAAGTCGTGCAACACGTACTTCTACACGCTGGGGCAACGCGCCGGCATCGACGCCATCCATCGCTGGGCGACCGCCCTCGGCCTGGGGCGCCCGACCGGCATCGATCTGCCGCATGAAGCGACCGGCACCGTGCCGTCGCGGGAATGGAAACGCCGGGTGCTGGGTGAGCGCTGGTATCCCGGCGAGACGATCTCCGTGGCCATCGGCCAGGGGTCGGTCGCGGTGACGCCCCTGTCGCTGGCGGTGATGATGTCGACCGTGGCCAACGGCGGCAAGCGGGTCGTGCCGCACCTGCTCAAGGCCGCGCGGACGCCGGACGGCTGGATCGCCGCGGACCGGCCGCTGCCGTCGCCGATCGGTCTGAGCCCGGCGACGGTGGAGACGCTGCAGCGCGGGCTGTGGATGGCCGTGAACCGGGCGGGCACGGCCGGTCGGGCGCGGATTCGCGGCCGCGACGTGATCGGCAAGACGGGCACGGCGCAGGTGATCTCGCTGGCGGGCCGCGCGGCAGCCGAGGCCGCGGGCGGCGATGCCCGGCGCTTTCGCGATCACGGCTGGTTCGTCTTCGCGGCGCCGCGCGACGATCCGCGGATCGCCGGCGTCGTCTTTGCCGAGCACGCGGGCCACGGCTACCTGGCGGCGCCCATCGCACGCCACATGCTCGAGACCTTCTTCGCGAAGCAGGCGGACCGGCCCCTGCCGGTGCTGCCCGCCCCGGTCCCGCCGGCCCCGGCCCCGCCGGACCCGGTGCGGCCGGACCCGGCCGACGCTTTCGAGGCCGACGGATAGCGAGGCGCGCAGATGTTCGATCGCCGCCTGTACAGCCATCTCGACTGGGGTCTGCTGGCCGCGCTGTTCGCGCTCTGCCTGCTCGGCCTGGCCATGATCTACAGCACCACCTACGAGGCGGCCACGGGCCGCGTCGGGCCGCAGCTCGCAAGGCAGTTGTGGGCTCTCGCGATCGGGCTGGTCGCCATGGCGTTCTGCCTCGGCATCGACTATCGCGAGCTGTCCAACCGCATCGTGCTGATCTACGGCGGGCTCGCGCTGCTGCTCGTTTGCACGCTCGTCATCGGCTCGGAGCAGGGCGGCGCGCGGCGGTGGATCGACCTCGGCCCGGTCAACGTGCAGCCGTCCGAGTTCGCCCGCATGACCGTCGCCCTGGCCCTGGCGGCGTTCTACGGGACCTTGCAGCGCGCCAGGGGCCGCGCGCTGGACTGGGTCGTCGGCGGGGCGGTGGTCGCCGTTCCGTTCCTGCTCATCATCGTCCAGCCCGACCTGGGGACCGCGGTCACGCTGCTGCCGGTCTGCCTGGCGATCATGGTGTTCGCCGGGCTCCGTCTGAAGCTGCTGGCCGCGCTCGCTCTCGTCGGCCTGCTGCTGAGTCCCGTCGCGTGGGCCTACGCGCTCGAGGACTACCAGCGCGCCCGGCTCGCCAGCTTCGTCGACCCGGAACGGGATCCGCGCGGCGCCGGGTACCAGCAGATCCAGGCCCGCATCACCGTCGGGTCGGGCGGGCTGACCGGCAAGGGCTTCCTGCAGGGCACGCAGAGTCAGTACAACTTCCTGCCTGTCGCCCACAGCGACTTCGTCTTCTCCGTGCTGGCCGAGGAGCAGGGGTTTCGGGTCGTGCTCGTGGTGCTCGGGCTGTACCTGTTCGTCATCATGCGCTCGCTGGAGGCGGCGCGGGTGGCGCGAGATCGGACCGGCCTGTTTCTCGTCGTGGGGATAACCGCCGGATTCACCTTCCAGGTGATCTACAACCTCACGATGTCCGCCGGGCTCGCCCCGGTCAAGGGCTTGACGTTGCCGCTGATGAGCTACGGCGGCTCGTCGCTGATCGCGACGCTGATGGGGTTCGGGCTCATTCTGAATGTCGGAATGCGCCGTTTCGCCAGTTGACCGCCGCGCTGAGCGGCGGCGAGATCGCGACTCGCAGGGGATGACAGCCGTGACGTGGAACGGTGTGCCGATGACGGTGTGCGGACCGTTGGCCGGCGGGCTAGTGCCCGCCGCCTCGCCGCTGCCGCCGGTGCCCGACCTTCGCCGGCGCAGGCCCGCGAGTCCGACGGAGAGTGTTTCGCATGAACAAGGAGTTGATCGTTTCCTCGTCTCCGCACGAGACGATGGCCGCGATTCTCGAGGACGATCAGGTCGCCGAGGTGTTCATCGAGCGTGCCAGCCAGCGCGGCACCGTCGGCAACGTCTACAAGGGCCGGGTCTCGAAGGTGCTGCCCGGCATGCAGTGCGCCTTCGTCGACATCGGGCTCGAGCGCGATGCGTTCCTGTACGTATCCGACGTCGTCGATACCGTCGAGCAGTTCGAGCGGCTCGAGGCGGGTGATTCCGAGGACGACGACGTTCCGCACGGCGCCGATCCCAACACCAAGATAGAGGAGCTCCTCAAGGCGGACCAGGAGATTCTCGTTCAGATCGCCAAGGACCCGCTCGGCACGAAGGGCGCCAGGATCACCTCGCACGTGGCGCTTCCGGGGCGGTTCCTGGTCTTCATGCCGACCGTCGATCAGATCGGCGTTTCCCGCAAGATCGATGCGCGCAACGAGCGCGGGCGGCTGCGGGGCATCGTGCGCCGGTTTCGCGAGGAGCACGGGTTCACCGGCGGCGTCATCCTGCGGACCGCGGCCGCCGGCCGGCCCGAAGACGACATCGTCGCGGACCTCTCGTACTTCCACCAGCTCTGGACGGAGGCCCGGCAGAAGACCGAGAAGGCGAGTGCTCCTGCCGTGATCCACCGCGAGGAGAGCCTGGTGGCGAAGCTCCTGAGGGATTTCCTCTCCGAGGACTTCTCCGCCATCCGGATCGACGATGCGGACGAGTTCAAGCGGGCGCTGCGGCTCATCGAGCGGATCATGCCCGGCCTCGTGCCGCGCATGCATCACTACACGAAGGAGTTCCCGATCTTCGACGAGTACGGCGTCCAGGCCGAAATCGACAAGGCGCTGCGGAGCAAGGTCTGGCTGAAGTCGGGGGGCTACATCGTCGTGAACCACACGGAGGCGCTGGTGGCGATCGACGTCAACACGGGCCGCTATGTCGGCAAGCGGACCGGCCGGCTCGAGGACACGATCGTCAAGACGAACCTCGAGGCGGCCAAGGAGATCGTGCGCCAGATCCGCCTGCGGGATCTGGGCGGCATCATCGTGCTCGACTTCATCGACATGGAGGAGCGCAAGAACCGCCAGCGTGTCTATCAGGTCCTCGACCAGGAGCTGCGGAAGGACAGGTCGCCGTCCAAGGCGGTGCAGGTGTCGGAGTTCGGGCTGATCGTGGTCACCCGCAAGCGCGCGAAGCAGAGCCTCGAACGCCAGTTAACGGAGCCGTGCCCCTACTGTTCGGGCAGCGCCGTGATCAAGGCGACCTCGACGATCTGTTACGACATCCTGGCGGAGATGCGGAAGCTGGCCGGCGACCTGAACGGCCACGCGGTGCTGCTGCGCGTGAATCCCGACATCGCCCGCGCGCTCAAGGAGGAGGAGCGCAGCGTGCTGCGGGAGCTCGAACGCGTGCTCGGCCGGCGCCCGCGGCTGAAGTCCGACGCCCAACTGCACCACGAGCAGTTCGACGTGATGACCTTGTGAGGCTTCCTAGCCGCTCCTAGCCCATGTTTAACAACGGTACAGCCAAGGCATTTTAGAATCAGTAGTTT
>CAYGCV010000035.1:0-19811 GCA_964348425.1 uncultured Vicinamibacteraceae bacterium
CATGCCGCGCGTGATGCAGCGGTCGTAGAGGTTCAGGTCCTCCCAGGTGTCGAACGCCGTGCCGTCGCGCATGGCCGCGAAGGCCGCGTCGCTCTCCCGCACGCGATCGGTCAACGCCGGGTACTTGCCGTCGGGCGGATCGACGATGAGCGACGTCCGGTCGGAGCGCAGGCCGCGGTCGAGCCAGAAGCTGTTGTAGGCGCCGGTCCGTCCGGGCGGCGGCGGGCGGTCGCGATTCGCCTCGGCCTGCGCGTCGAGCTCGGCCCGCTCCTCGGCGGAGAGGACTTCCTGCCCCTCGAAATCGTCCGGCCGCTCGAGCGGCGTCGTGGTCCGGTTCGTCCAGACGCCCTGCAGGTCGGGGTCGCCCCACGCCGTGCGCGGCGCCTCCTGCGCCGCGACGGATGCGACCCCGAGTGCCGCCACGACCGCCGCGAACGCCGCAAGCTGCAACAGACTCGTGTTCAGACGCCTCATCTCACGCCTCCTTGCCGGCGGGATTCCACTCCGGGAGGTTGGTTTCCGGCTGAAGCTCCATTCTTGGCGGGCGGCGGCCGGTTTGTCAACGGCGGCACGGCGCCTCCCTTCGGGTAGGATGAGCACGCCATGGCGCGCCCGGCTCCCGGACACATCCTCTTCTACGGCACGCTGATGTCCGGCTTCGCCCTGCGCCGGCGGGCGGCGATCGAGCGCTTCGTGCGGTTCGTCGGGCCCGGCGTCGTCCGGGCGGCGCTGTTCGACCTCGGTCCGTATCCGGCCGCCATCCGGGCGGAGGGGACGGTGCGGGGAGAGCTGTACGCGGTGACCTGCGCGGAGAGCCTCATACCGCGCGTCGACGCCCTCGAGGGTTGCGTGCCCGGAGACGCTCTGCGCAGCCAGTACGTCCGCGAGGCCGTCGAGGTGCGCCTCGATCGGGGCTCGCGGCGGTGGGCCTGGATCTACTTCTACGCGCGGCCGCTCGGCGATGCGGTGTGGATACCCGGCGGCGACTACCGGGCGCACGCAGCCCGCCGAGCGTCGCCTGTCGGGCCCGTTCGGAGGGAGTGCAGGCGGGAGTATATTTGAGGGCGGCGTCGGCCGGACCACGGACGACCCCTCGCCGCGGGCTGATATGATCGATCGGATGTACGCGGCGCCGGCAGCGGCGCCGAAGGGTCGGAGGTGCCGATGCGGACGGTAGGCGTGCTCGGATGCGGCTTGATGGGATCGGGCATCGCCCAGGTCTGCGCCCAGTCGGGCTACCGGACCATCGTCCGGGAAGTGGATCGGGCGCTCGTCGACCGCGGTCTGGGCCGCATCGAGAGCTTCCTGGCGGCGGGCGTCGAGCGCGGCAAGGTGACTCCGGAGGCGCGTGACGCCACGCTGGCGAAGCTGTCCGGCACGACGGACGTTGCCGATCTCGCCGCGGCGGACATCGTCGTCGAGGCCATCGTGGAGGACCTGGACGCCAAGCGCGAGATGTTCGCCGCGCTCGACGCCGTCGTGGGGGAGGACACGCTGTTCGCCTCCAACACGTCGTCGCTCTGCATCACGGAGATGGCGTCGGCGACCCGGCGTCCCGACCGCTTCTTCGGCCTGCACTTCTTCAGCCCGGTGCCCGTGATGAAGCTGGTCGAGGTGATCCGCGGCCTGGCGACGAGCGACGACACCTACCGGCGGGGGATGGAGTTCGCCACCTCGCTCGGGAAGCAGCCGGTGACCGCGCCGGATCGGCCGGGGTTCATCGTCAACCGTCTCCTCATCCCGTACCTGCTGGACGCCATTCGTGCCTACGAGTCCGGGGTCGGCACGCTGGAGGACATCGACAAGGGCATGGCGCTGGGGTGCGGCCACCCGATGGGGCCCTTCACCCTCCTCGACTTCGTCGGGCTCGACACGACGTACTACATCGCCAACATCATGTACGACGAGTTCCGCGATCCCGCGTACGCCGCGCCGCCGCTGTTGAAGCGGATGGTGGCGGCGGGCCGCCTGGGCCGCAAGACCGGCCACGGCTTCTACGCCTACTGAGCGGGTGCGACCGGGCGCGAAGGCAGGAGATGAACGAGCAGCGGGTACGCGACGCGGTGGAGGTGCTGCTGGCGGAAGTGGGGGAGGATCCGACCCGCGAGGGTTTGGCCCGCACCCCGGACCGCGTGGCGAGCGCCCTGCGGTTCCTGACCAGCGGCTACGACACCGACGTCGAGGCGGTGGTCAACGACGCGCTGTTCACCGTCGACTGCAACGAGATGGTCATCGTCAGGGACATCGACTTCTACAGCCTGTGCGAGCACCATCTCCTGCCGTTCTTCGGGAAGTGCCACGTCGCCTACCTGCCGCGCACGCACGTGATCGGCCTCAGCAAGATTCCCCGTCTCGTCGAGATGTTCAGCCGCCGCCTGCAGGTGCAGGAGCGGCTGACGAACCAGATTGCGACGACGCTGGCGGATGCCCTGAATCCGCTGGGGGTGGGGGTGGTCATCGAGGCGACCCACCTGTGCATGCTGATGCGCGGCGTCGAGCAGCAGAACTCGTTCGCGGTCACCAGCGCGATGCTGGGCGGCTTTCGCGACGACGCGCGCACGCGGATGGAATTCCTCGAGCTCCTCAAGCTGCGGGGCGGGATGCGGGCCGCGCTCGACCCGGCCTCGCTGGCCTTCGGCGCCGAGACCCGCTGAACGCTGAACGATGTGGTTCCGTGCACTGCTCGTCGTGCTGGCGGCCGCCGCGACCTCCGGGGCCGCGGCGCAGACGCTCGCGGACGAACCCGTCGAGGTGCGTTGTCCGTCGGTGCTGGGTGTCGGGATCGTCACCCAGGTGCCGTTCTGCGACATCGAGGTGCAACGCGACCCGGCGCTGGGCATCCTGGTGGTGCTGCCGCGCCGCGGCGGCGAGGCGACCCTGTCGTTCAACCTGCACAACCGTCACGCCTACTCCGGGCAGGCCGTGCGCAGCGGCGACGCGTACGCGCAGTATGTCGCGTCGATAGCGGTGGCCACGATGGACGGCGAGGTCATTGCCCGCGGGGCGGTGCTCAGCGAGTTCAGATCCGCCGCCGACCTCGTCGACCGCATCGGCGGCGGCGCGGGTCCGCTGGGCATCCGGGCCATTGCCCCGCTCGGATCCGAGCGGGTGTTCGTCACCGTGCCGGCCGGACTCGACCAGGTGTCCATCGTCGGCCAGAGTCTGGAAGTCGTGCGTTCCGACAGCCGCGACACGTTCCGGTCCGTCGGGCGCCCGATCGCGGTCCTCAGCGACGCGTTGATTTCCTATCGCCCACGCTGATCTTCGCCGCCGTTACCCACCTGTGATGCACAGCCACGATCTGATCGTCATCGGCGCGGGCCCCGCGGGGCTGGCCGCCGCCATAGCCGCCCGCCGGGCCGGCCTGGATTTCCGGGTGTTCGAGAAGGGCGTGCTGGTCAACTCGCTCTTTCACTTCCCGAGCCAGATGGTCTTCTTCACCACCCCCGAGCTGCTCGAGATTGGCGGGCTGCCGTTCGTCTCGCCCCGGGACAAGCCCACGCGGGACGAGACGCTGCGCTACTACCGGCGGGTCGTCGACACGTACGAGCTGGAGATCGCGTTCGCGCACGCCGTCACGGCGGTGGAGCGGGCCGCGGGACGGGACGGCGGTCCGTTCACCGTGCGGACGCGCGACGGGGAGGGACGCGAAGCGGCGTGGCAGGCCCGCACGGTGCTGCTGGCGACCGGCACGTACGACCACCCCAATCGCCTGGGCGTGCCCGGCGAGGACCTGCCTCACGTGTCGCACTACTACACCGAGCCGCATCCGTTCTACCGCAAGCAGGTCGTCATCGTCGGCGGCAAGAACTCGGCGGCGGAGGCCGCCCTGGACCTGTACCGGTCCGGCGCCCACGTGACCCTCGTCCACCGCCGAGCCGAGCTCGGGTCGTCGATCAAGTACTGGGTCAAGCCCGACATCGAGAACCGGATCAAGGAGGGGTCGGTCGCCGCGCGCTTCGAGACGCGGGCCGTCGAGATACGGCCGACCGAGGTGATCGTCGAGCCCGTCGCGGGGGCAGCGGCCGACGGCGGGGACGGCGGCGCCGGCGCGGGCGGCGGCGCCCGCGCGCGCGAGGCGCTGCCGGCGGACGGCGTCTTCCTGCTGACCGGCTACCTCGCCGACCTGGCGTTCCTCGAGGCCTGCGGCGTCGCGGTCGACCGGGCGACGAACATCCCGCGGCACGACCCCGAGACGTACGAGACCAACGTGCCGGGCCTCTACCTCGCGGGCTCGGTGGTGGCCGGCGCCAACCGCGGCGAGGTCTTCATCGAGAACGGCCGCTTCCACGGCCGGGTAGTCGTGGAGCACATCGCGCGCCGGCTGGGCTCGTGACCTTGGCGCCGCCGGCGCCAGCCGCGCCGCTCGCTTCCGTGCTCCGTCGCCGCTACCTACGCGAAGAGGAAGTCGTCCGCGGTGATGTCGGCGGCGCTGACCCCGGTCAACGTGAGCACGCTGCCGCCGATATCGACCTCCACGTCGTCGCCGCTCTGTCGAATCGCGACGCTCGTCTCGAAATTGTCGGCGCTGATGTCGCCGAAGCCGCTGATGTCGATCCTGTCGGCGCCGTCGCCGAAGTCGCTGATCGTATCGCGATCGCCGAAGACGAACGTGTCGTCGCCCGCGCCGCCGTGCAGCCAGTCCTCGCCCGCGCCGCCGTCCAGAGTGTCGTCGCCGTCTTCACCAAGGAGGTTGTCGGATCCTGCACCGCCGTCGAGGCTGTCGTCGCCATCTTCACCAAAGAGGTTGTCGGCTCCTGCACCGCCGGCGAGGCTGTCGTCGCCGTCTCCGCCGGTCAGTTGGTCGTCGCCCGCTCCGCCCCGCAGTACGTCCGCACTCTCCTGGCCATCGAGGAGGTCATCGCCCTCGCCGCCCGAGAGCTCGTCGTCCCCTGCGTGACCCCACACGATATCGTTGCCTGCGCCGCCGTCGAGGATGTCATCGCCTTCTGAACCCTGGACGAAATCGTCGCCTGCACCGCCGTCGACTGTGTCGTCACCATCGCGGCCAATGAGAACGTTGTCTTCGGCGTCGCCGGTGAGGCGGTCGGCGTGGTCCGACCCGAGAATGCCCTCAATCCCGGCGAGCATGTCGCCCTCGGCGTGTCCTCCCTGCCCGGTGCCCGTCGCCAGGTTGACCGTCACACTTGTATCTGACGTGCTGTAGAAGACGAGATCGCCGACATCGCTGTCTTCCCCACCGTCGAGGCTGTCCGCGCCAGCGCCGCCGACCAGGCGGTCGTCGCCAGCGCCGCCGACCAGTGTGTCGTCACCATCGCGGCCAACCAGAAAATTGCCTCCGTCGTCGCCGGTGAGGTGGTCGACGTGCTGCGACCCGTAGATGCTTTCGATCCCCGCCAGCGTGTCGCCCTCGGCATGGCCGCCCTGCACGGCGCCCGTCGCCAGGTTGATCGTCACGCCCGCGTGGGACAGCTCATAGCCCGCTGCGTCGCGGCCGTTCTCCGGGTTGTCGCCACCGTCGAGCACGTCGGCGCCGGCACCGCCTTCCAGGTAGTCATTGCCCCCGCCGCCCAGGAGCGTGTCGTCGCCCTTGCCACCCCAGAGGTAGTCTTCGCCCGTTCCGCCGTGCAGCGTGTCATCGCCCTTCTGGCCCCAGAGGTTGCTGCCTTCGGCTTCCCGCACACCGTCCGTGTCGGGGTCGTCGTCGCGAGCCGTGAGGACGTCGGCGTGGTCCGACCCGCGGGCGCTCTCGATTCCCGCCAGCGTGTCGCCCGCGGCGTGTCCGCCCTCCGTCGCGCCCGTTGCCAGGTCGACCGTCACGCCCGCATCGGACATCGTGTATCCGGCCGTATCACCCCAGATGTTGTCGCGCACGGTGGCCGGGTTGCCATAGACGAGGCTGTCGTCCCCGCGGCCGTCGAGCAGGTCCGCGCCTGCGCCGCCTTCCAGGAAGTCGTTCCCGTCGCCTCCGACAGACGGTTGTCCTCGCCGTCGCCGAAGATCCGGTCAGCGTGGGCAGAGCCCCACACGACCTGCCAGGCCCATGAGCTCGTCGTTGCCGGCGGCGCCCCACAGGACATCGTTCTCTTCCGTGCCGCGAATAACGTCGTCGCCAGGCGTGCCACCAAAGGTCGGCATGATGTTCCACTCCCTCCAATTGACTGTCCCCGCACCTGGGCGACAGGTCGGGCGTCGGCCTCTACGCTACACGGGGAATGGGGGCCCGCAAACGTCCGCAAACTTGCGGTGGAAGCAATGTTTCCGGGTCACGCGGGGCGTGAACCTCAGAGCGGGTGCGGTCGACGGCGCGGAGGATGGTGAGGGCTGACTTTGTTCATCGGAAGGGTTTGGCGGGGTAGGGTAGGGGGTGTGGGTCCTGCGGTGTCCCCGTCTGGCCGGCGCACCAGGTCGGACACGATGTTCGTGTCCAGCATGTAACGCAAGGCGGCCATTCAAAGGACGTCTTCGGGGTGGGGCGGCTGATCGGCGATAGGCGGGAAGTCCTCGTCGAGCGGCGTCAATCGGGACAAGACCTCGGCCAGCGTGGGAGCCGCCCTGACCGGCTCCACGACCAGACGGTCGTCTTCGCGATAGATGACGACCTCGTCCGCGGTCAGTTCGAACTCGCGGGGGATTCTGAGGGCCTGATTGCGCCCGTTCCGGAAGAGCCGCGCCCGGCGCGCCGGCCGGGCCTTGTCGGGCTCGCCTGTCAGCATATGTCAAGCCTAGGTGCCGATGTGCCTGGCGTCAATGGGTTGTGAACGTGTTCGGGATCGTTCTGGCCGGTTCGCTGCTGCGGGTGTCCTCGGCGACACGGCCGGCTGGCCGACGTCGGGGCGCGGCGCTCGCACGCCGCACCCCGACGTCGTGCCTGCGCGATCACGCGGCTCGGGCGCCCAGCGGTGCGCTCTGGCGTCACCCGCACCGCCCGCTCCCGTGCTGCGCCGGCGCCGCTACGCGAAGAGGAAGTCGTCCGCGGTGATGTCGGCGGCGCTGACCCCGGTCAACGTGAGCACGCTGCCGCCGATATCGACTTCCACGTTGTCGCCGCTCTGTCGGATCGTGACGTGCGTCTCGAAGTTCCCGGCGCTGATGTCGCCGAAGCCGCTGAGGTCGATCCTGTCGGCGCCGTTACCGAAGTCGTTGATCGTATCGCCGGCCCCGAAGACGAACGTGTCGTCGCCCGCCCCGCCGTTCAACCAGTCTTCGCCCGCTCCGCCGTTCAGGGTGTCGTCGCCATCCAAGCCGTCAAGACGATTGTTCCCATCGTCCCCGGTCAGGCGGTCGGCATGGTTACGCGAACCTGCGACGGCCTCGATCCCCGTCAGCGTGTCACCCTCGGCGTCGCCGCCCTGCCCCGCGCCCGTGGCCAGGTCGACGGTCACGCCCGCATCGGAGTCCCAGTAGCCCGCTCTGTCCCAGCCCGCACCGCCGGTGAGAATGTCGGCTCCGCCGCCGCCCTGGAGAGTGCTGCCGTCGTTGTGAGCGGTCAGCACGTCGTCGTGGGCGGACCCTATGACCTCCTCGACGCCGGTGAGCGCGTCCCCCTCCGCATGGCCACCCTGCCCCGTGCCGGTGGCCAGGTTGACGGTCACGCCCGCATCGGAGTCCCGATAGATGGCCCGGTCCCAGCCCGCGCCGCCGTCGAGCGTGTCGCTCCCGGCGTTGCCCCGAAGATCGTCGTCACCCTCCCCGCCATCGAGCATGTCCGCCCCGGCGCCACCTTCGAGGATGTCGCGTCCATCGCCGCCGTTGAGCGTGTCTGCACCTTCATGGCCACGGAGCCGGTCGTCGCCGTCCCCGCCATCGAGCACGTCCGCGCCCGCGCCGCCGTCGAGAATGTCGTTGCCCGTACCGCCGTCCAGAGTGTCGTCACCATCCAGCCCAGCGAGGAGGTTGTCTCCGTCGTCGCCGATGAGGCGGTCGGCGTGATCCGACCCGTAGAGGTTCTCGAACCCCGTCAGCGTGTCACCTTCGGCGTGTCCGCCCTGCACGGCGCCCGTCGCCAGGTTGACCGTCACACCCGCGTCGGACGTCCAGTACAAGACGAAATCGCCGACATCGCCGCTCTCCCCACCGTCGAGGCTGTCTGCACCGGCTCCGCCGACCAGGGCGTCGTCGCCCGCGCCGCCGACCAGCGTGTCGTCACCATCGCGGCCAAGTAGCCAATTGTTCCCGTCGTCGCCGGTGAGATGGTCGACGTGCTGCGACCCGTAGATGCTCTCGATCCCGGTCAGCGTGTCGCCCTCGGCATGCCCGCCCCGCACGGTGCCCGTCGCCAGGTTGATCGTCACGCCCGCGTCGGACAGCTCATAGCCCGCTACGTCGAGCGCGTTCTCCGGCTCGTCGCCACCGTCGAGCACATCCGCACCGGCACCGCCCTCCAGGTAGTCCGGGGACGCCCCGCCCAGCAGCGTGTCGTCGCCCTTGCCGCCCCAGAGGAAGTCGAGGCTCGTTCCCCCGTGCAGCGCATCGTCGCCCTTCTGGCCCCAAAGGTTGCTGCCTTCCCGCACATCATCCGTGTCGGGGTCGTCGTCGCGCGCGGTGAGGATGTCGGCGTGGTCGGACCCACGGACGCTTTCGATCCCCGCCAGCGTGTCGCCCTCGGCGTGTCCGCCCTTCGTCGCGCCCGTCGCCAGGTCGACCGTTGCGCTGGCGTCGGACAGCGTGTACCCGGCCGTGTCGCCCCAGATGTTGTCGCGTACGGTGGCCAGGCTGCCAGCAACGTAGCCGTCGTCCCCGCGGCCGTTGAGCACGTCCCCGCCGGCGGCGCCTTCCAGGAAGTCGTTCCCGTCGCCTCCGAACAGACGGTTGTCCTCGCCGTCACCGAAGATTTGGTCGGCGTAGGCAGAGCCCCACACGACCTCGATCCCCATGAGCACGTCGCCCTCGGCATCGCCGCCGTGCCCGGCCGTGCCGTCGAGGTGGACGTGCACGCCCTCGGGGGAATTCGCGTAGTCGGCGATGTCGGCGCCCGGGCCGCCGTTCAACGTGTCGGCGCCCGGGCCGCCGATGAGGCGGTCATCGCCGGCCAGGCCCATGAGCTCGTCGTTGCCTGCGGCGCCCCACAGGACATCGTCCTCTTCCGTGCCGCGAATAACGTCGTCGCCAGGCGTGCCACCAAAAGTCGGCATGATGTCCCACTCCCTCCCATGGCCTCCCCGCACCCGAGCGGGCGGGTCGGGCGTTGGCTTCTACGCTACATGGGGAATGGGGGCCCGCAAGCGTTGGCAAACTTGCGGTGGAGGCAATGTTTCCGGGTCACGCGGGGCGTGCCGGGGGGCGTGCCGGGGGTGGGTCTCGTGTTGAGCAGAGCGCGCTACGCGCCGCAGTTGACGAGTTTGGGAATCGGGGGGACGACGCCGCGCGCGGCTACTGCGCGTGGGTCAGGCGGAAGTTGCCGCTCTCGATGAAGGCCTTCATCTCCAGCAGATCGCCGAGCGACTGACAGCGTTCGAGCAGGCCGTTCCGCTCGAGCAGCGCCTGCTTCTCGAGCGGGTCGAACTCGAGGTACTGCGAGAGCGCGTTGACGAGGTCGGCGTCGCGCATGCCGGACGGCACCTTCGAGTCCGATCCCCGCACCTCCAGCCGGCGCGCCAGCAACCGTTCCAGCCGCTGCCGCGCCTCGCGCAGCCCCTCGGGGGCATCGGGCTCGGCGATGGTCTCGACCCGCGCCCGGCGATAGCTGCGTGAGTGATCCTCCTCGAGTACGCGGAACTTGTGGAGGCCGCGGAGCACGATGTTGAAGCGGCCGTCCTGGAGGCGCTCGCGGTGCGTGATGAGCCCGGCGCAGCCGATGGGGTAGACGGGCGGCGCGGGCTCGCCGGCGGTTGTCCGGGCGCTCCGCAGCAGCACCATCCCGATGATGCGGTCGCCGGCCAGCGCGTCGCGCACCATCTCGCGGTAGCGGGGCTCGAAGATGTGCAGCGGCAGGAAGACGTTCGGGAACAGCACGACGTTGGGCAGCGGAAAGATGGGGAGCATGGGGTCGCGGCTTCGTCAGTGCACCGTGCGCGTCTTCTTGTCCATGTAGTCGAGCAGCACGTAGCGGCCGAGCGTGTACGGCGTCGTGAAGTACGCCTTGCCGCGGCAGATGGACGCGACGCGCCGCACGAAGCTCACCAGCTCGTAGTCGCGGGCCAGCATGAACGTGTTGATCATGATGCCGGCCTTGCGGCAGGTGGCAACCTCCGCGAACGTCGCCGCGATGATGCGGGGGTCGAGTCCGAACGCGTTGCGGTAGATCTGTCCGTCGGGCGCCGTGATGGCCGACGGCTTGCCGTCGGTGATCATCACGATCTGCCGCATGTCCTTCCGTTGGCGTTCCAGGATGCGTCGAGCGAGACGCAGCCCGTCGCGGGTGTTGGTGTAGTAGGGGCCCACCCGGACGCGCGCGAGCTGCTTGATGGGGATCTCCTCGGCCGAGTCGTGGAAGAGCACGACGTTCAGCGCGTCCCCCGGATACTGGCGGCGTATCAGGTTGGCCAGGGCCAGGGCGACCTGCTTGGCCGGCGTGAAGCGGTCCTCGCCGTACAGGATCATGCTGTGGCTGCAGTCGAGCATGAGCACCGTCGCGCACGAGCTCTGGTACTCGCCCTGCGCCACCATCAGGTCGTCGTACTGCACGTCGATCGCCGCGCCGTGGCCGCCCTGCGCCAGGCCGCCGCGCCGCACCGCATTGAGAATCGTGCCGCTCGCGTCCAGGTTGAGGGTGTCGCCGAACTCGTACGGCTTGGAGGTCCCGCTGGCCTCGACGCCGGTCGACACGTCGCGCGTGTCGTGGCGGCCCACGCTGCCGCGGCCGACCGATCCCAGCAGGTCGCGCAGCGCCCGGTAGCCGAGGAAATCGAGGCTCTTGTCGGTGATCTCGAACGTCGCGGGCGGCACGTCCGCGTCGGGTCCGAAGCCGCCGGCCTGCCCCCCGCTGCGCTCGCCGTCGCCCTGTACCGTGATGTAGCCCTGCTGCGCCATGCGCTCGACGATGTCCCGGATCAGTTGCTCGAGCCGCGACGGCTCGGCGTCCTGGTCGGCGTCGGCCGGATCGCCGAGCAGCCGCGACAGGGCCTCGTTGGAGAGCAGCCCCCCATTGAGCAGCGCGTCGAGGATGGCGTCGTGCAGCGCCTGGAGGGTGCGGTCTTCGCCGCCGTCCGCGCCGCGCCGGTCGCCGTACGGATCGGCGAACCCGCTCGACAGCAGCAGATCGGAGAGCTTCGAGACCAGCTCCTCGAGGTCGAGTCCCTCGAGATCGTCGCCCGTGAAGCGTGTGTAGCGATACCGCATGCGAGGTCTCGCGCCCGCGACGGACGGACCGTCAGTTGTAGTACTTCTTCTTGCCCGACCCCGGCAGCGAGGCGTTCGGATCGAAGCGCTGCTCCGCGGAACGCACGGTGCGTCGCGCCGGCTCGGCCGCCCGGTACTCGCGCTCGTCGGTGCGCGTGATCTTCTTCTGAGCGTACAGTCCCTCGAGCACGAAATCGACGGCGGCAGCCATCGCCGGCAGCGGGTCGGTCGGCTTGACGCCGGCGTGCTCGGCCAGCTCGCCGAGGCCCTGGATGTCGCGGATCTGCTGCAGCAGATCGCCCGCGGGCGTCGTGTCGGCGACCTGGAGCGATCCGCCCATCTCGAACCACTCGACGACCGCGCCGCTGTCGACGCCGTCGAACCAGCCGTCGAACACGTGCCGCACGGCGGCGCGGATGAGATCGCGCGCCACCTGATCGGCCCCGCGCAGCTCGCCCTCGTACTCGAGCTCGAACTTGCCGGTGATGGACGGCAGCGCGGCGTACACGTCGGTGACGCGGGCTACCACCGGTTGCTCGCCGGCCGCGAGCGCGCGGCGCTCGGCGTTGGAGACCACGTTCTCCAGGCAGGTGATCGGCAGCCGCTGGCTGACGCCCGACCGGCGGTCGATCTTCTTGTCGGCGCGGGCCTGGAACGCAACCTCCTCGACGACCTCGCGCACGAACGGCAGCACCGTGACGCCGGTGGTCGACCGCGCATCCCGGGGCCGGTCCACCCAGGCCTCCTGCTCCGTGATGGCGATGGCGTCGTGCCGCGTCTGCGGATAGTGGGTTCGAATTTCGGAGCCGATGCGGTCCTTGAGCGGCGTGATGATCTTGCCCCGCGCCGTGTAGTCCTCGGGGTTGGCGGTGAACGCCATCAGCACGTCGAGCTGCAGCCGCACCGGGTAGCCCTTTATCTGGACGTCGCCTTCCTGCAGGATGTTGAACAGGCCCACCTGGATCTTGCCGGCCAGGTCCGGGAGCTCGTTGACGGCGAAGATGCCGCGGTTGGCGCGCGGCAGCAGCCCGTAGTGCACGGTCAGGTCGTCGGACAGTTGCCGTCCGCTCCGCGCCGCCTTGATCGGGTCGATGTCGCCGATCATGTCCGCGATGGTGACGTCGGGCGTCGCGAGCTTCTCGACGAACCGCAGCGAGCGCGGTAGCCAGGCGACCGGCAGGTCGTCGCCTTCCGCGCGCAGCCGGTCGCGGCAGGCGCCGCACAGCGGCGCCAGGGGGTCGTCGTTGATCTCGCAGCCGTCCACCACCGGCAGCTCGTCGTCGAGCAGGTCGACCAGCGCGCGCAGCATGCGCGTCTTCGCCTGGCCGCGCAACCCGAGGACGATGAAATGGTGTTGCGAGAGGACGGCGTTGCAGATCTGCGGGATGACGGTTTCGTCGTAGCCGATGATGCCGGGAAACAGGGTCTCCCCCCGGCGCAGCTTCGCGATGAGGTTGTCCCGCAACTCGTGGCGGACGCTGCGGTGCGGGAGCCGGCCCGCGTCGACCGCGCGGCGCAGGTCCCCCAGGGCGGTGGGCCGCATGTGGTCGACCTTACATGAACTCGCGGATCAGGTCGCTGCGAGTCTCGGGCGCGATCGCGTAGCTCTGGTGCACGAGCGCCTCGCCGCCCAGGGCCGGATCGAGCGTGTCGATCGACGGCCGCGGGTCGGGGTTGCGGTAGATCAGCCCGATCGGGATCCGCTCGCCCCACTCGAGCGCCCGGTCCATCGCGCCGTGGAAGCTCGTCGGGTCGTGATCGGTCTCTTCCACCTTGTAGACGCGCTCGCGGAACCAGGGATAGGTGTTCACCTTGTTGAAGGTGACGCACGGGCTGAACACGTCGATCAGCGCGAACCCCTGGTGCTGGATGCCCTGCTTGTAGAGCGCCGTGAGGTGCTTGGGCTGGCCGCTGAAGCCGCGGGCAACGAAGCCGCAGCCCGAGGCCAGGGCCAGGGCCAGCGGGTTGAGCATGCCCTCGAGGTTGCCCAGCGGCGTCGTCTTGGTCTTCATCCCCGTCTCGCTGGTGGGGGAGACCTGGCCGGTCGTCAGGCCGTAGATCTCGTTGTTCATCACGATGTAGGTCACGTCGATGTTGCGGCGCATCGCCTGAATGAAATGGTTCAGGCCGATGCCGTAGCCGTCACCGTCGCCGCCCGTCGCGATCACGGTCATCGACGTGTTGGCCAGCTTGGCGCCGGTCGCGAACGGCAGCGCGCGGCCGTGCAGGCTGTGGACGCCGTAGGAGCGGAAGAATCCCGGCAGGTTCGACGAGCAGCCGATGCCGGACACCACCAGCACCCGGGCGGGCTCGAGCGCCAGGTCGGCGCAGGCCTGGAACATGCCGTTGAGCACGCCGAAGTCGCCGCATCCCGGACACCAGTCGGGCGGAACCTCCGGCTTGTAATCCTTGGCTTCGAGTACGGGAGCTGCCATGGCCATGTGTCTGGGTCTCCTGTGCCTGGTCGCGGCCGCGCCGGCGATCAGACGAGTGCCTTCGATTCGCTGTCGACCCGGAGGCCGGCCCACGGTCCGGTCGTCCCGGTCGGATGGTCCGTCCGCCAGCCCGGCTCCGAGGACAGCACGTCGACGACCTTCGCACCCGCGAGGATGTCCTTCACCCCGGCCACGATGTGCTTG
This sequence comes from uncultured Vicinamibacteraceae bacterium, assembly GCA_964348425.1. GTDB lineage: Bacteria > Acidobacteriota > Vicinamibacteria > Vicinamibacterales > UBA8438 > JAAXGX01. Next base: position 13,881 of record CAYGCV010000035.1, read on the forward strand.
GGCTCGAACGGCTCGCCGTCGTACTTGCGAACGTGCCCGTGTGCGACGATGCCGGTCTCCGCGCGCAGGTGGCGCGCGAACTGGCCGCTCTGGTTGTTCTCCACCACGACGATGCGCGTGCTGGCCCCGAGGATCGCGGTGATCTCGTCGACGTGCAGGGGCACCAGGTACTTGATGTGCAGGTGATTGGTTGCGATGCCTTCCTGCCGGAGCCGCTCGGCGGCCTCGACGAGCGTGCCCCACGTCGAGCCCCAGCCGACGAGCGTCACCTCCGCGGCGGCCGGACCGTCGAGCTCCGGCGCGGGCAGGTAGCGGGTCACCGTCTCCATCTTGCGGACCCGCTTGTCGACCATCTTCTTGCGCCGAACCGGATCGGTGTAGACGTCGCTGATGAGCACGCCGTCCTCGTCGTGCTCGTCCGTCCCCGACACGTAGAGATGCCTGGGGACGCCCGGCAGCGCGCGCGGCGAGATTCCCGAGGCGGTGTCCTTGTAGCGCAGGTAGGGCTCGTCGCTGCCGGTCGCCTCGGTGATCACCTCCCCGCGATCGATGGGGAAGTCGACGTCGAGCAGCGCCGGATCGACCGTCTCGCTGCCCTCGCTCATGAGCAGATCCGACAGGATGATGACCGGAATCTGATACCGCTCCGCCACGTTGAACGCCTGGTGGGGCGTGTTGAAGCAGTCGGTCATGCTGGTGGGCGCGATGATGACCCGCTGGAAGTCGCCCTGGCTGGCGCCGAACGCCTGGTTGAGATCCGCCTGCTCGGTCTTCGTCGGCACGCCCGTGGAGGGGCCGGCCCGCATCACGTTGACGGCGACGACCGGCGTCTCGATGATGCCGGCCATGCCGATCGCCTCCGTCATCAGCGCGAACCCGCCGCCCGACGTGGCGCACATGCTCCGGACGCCCATGTGGCCGGCGCCGATCGCCATGTTGATGACCGAGATCTCGTCCTCGACCTGTCGCACGCAGATGCCCAGGCGCTGCGCGTGCGCCGCGAACCACTCCAGGATGTGCGTCGCCGGGCTCATCGGGTACGCGACGTAGAACTTGCAGCCCGCCAGCGCGGCGCCCATCGCGAGCAGGTGGTTGCCCGAGGCCTGGGCCCACTTCTGGTCGGTCGGCTGCAGTTGCGTGGCGAGCGCGCGGAAGTTGGCCTGCGCGTAGTCGTACCCGGCCTGCGCGGCGTCGATGTTCGAGGCCACGACCGCTGGCTTCTTGGCGAAGGTCGACTGGAGCACCGACTCGAGGCCGCTGATCTCGAGCCCCATCAAGCGCATCAGCGCCCCGACCGCCACGGTGTTCTGCATGACCGGGAGCCGTTGCGAGCCCGGCGCCAGATCCGGCACCGGCAGCGGGCAGAGCTGGACGCCCGGCGGGGGGTCGTAGCTCGGACTCAGCTTGGCGCCGTTGTAGAGCACGAGGCCGCCGGCCTGCAACTCCTGCATGTGGCGGTCGAGCGTGTCCTGGTTCAGCGCGACGACGGCATCGACCTGATCGCCCTGGTTGAGCGGCTTGCTGGCCGAGAACCGGAGCCGCAGCCAGGAGTGGCCGCCGCGGATCACGGACTGGTAGCTGTTGTAGCTGTAGGCGGCGAGACCTTGGCGGGCCAGCGAGAGAACCAGGCTGTTGCCGGCCGAGGCGACGCCGTCCCCCGCTGCGCCTCCGATGCCGACGGTGATTTCTGGTTGCGACATAGTGACCTCGCGCTAACGCGTGGATGTGCCCGCGCGGCCGGCGCCGCGTGGCGAGTGTGCCGCCATTATAGGCATTCAGTCCGCACTGGCGCCAGAGCGTGCCGGGGCCGCGGCGGTCCGCCCCGCACGGGGCCGGACTTGGTGTAATTTAGTTTGCTTGGCGTGCGGCCGGGGCGCCCGCGAGTGGGCATCGAGTGGACGGGGAGATGTCGGATCCGAAGCACGTCGTGGTGATCGGCGCCGGTCCGGGCGGCTACGCCGCGGCGTTTCACGCCGCCGATCTCGGCCTGCGCGTGAGCCTCGTCGACGAGGCGCCGCGGCCGGGCGGCGTCTGCCTGCACCGGGGCTGCATGCCGTCGAAGGCGCTGCTGCACGTCGCCCGCGTGCTGGGCGAGGCCCGCAGCGCCAGCGCCTGGGGTGTGGCCTTCGGCGAGCCGCGCATCGACCTGGCGCGCCTGCGCGCGTGGAAGGACGGCGTGGTCGAGACGCTGACCGGCGGGCTGGCCCAGCTCTCGCGGCAACGCGCCGTCGACTACGTCCAGGGCCGTGCGGCGCTGGTCGACCCGCACACGATCCGGGTCGACCGGCCGGACGGCGCGGCCGACACGCTGGCGTTCGACTTCGCCGTCCTGGCCACCGGGTCCCGCCCGGCGCGGCCGCCCGCGCTGGCGGCCGCCGGCGAGCGCGTGCTCGACTCGACGGCGGCGCTCGAGTTGCGGCGCGTGCCCCGCACGCTCCTGGTCGTCGGGGGCGGCTACATCGGGCTCGAGCTGGGCACGGTGTACGCGGCGCTCGGCTCGGCGGTCACGGTGGTGGAGATGACGTCCGGGCTGCTGCCGGGCGTCGACCGCGACCTCGTCACCGTGCTCGCCCGCCGGCTGCGCGAGCGCACGGCGGCGATTCACCTGGACACGCGGGTGTCGGCGCTGAACCCGCGCGAGGACGGCGTGGAGGTCGTCCTCGAGGGACCGGACGTCGATACGCCGCGCCAGGTGTTCGACACCGTCCTGGTGGCGGTCGGGCGCGCGCCGAACTCGGGCATCGACGGCCTCGAGCGCACGGCGGTCGTCCTCGACGAGCGGGGCTTCGTGCAGGTCGACGCCCAGCGCCGGACGGCCGAGCCGTCGTTGTTCGCCATCGGCGACCTGGCCGGCGAGCCGCTGCTCGCGCACAAGGCGATTCACGAAGGGCGCGTCGCGGTGGAGGCCATCGCGGGGCGCGCGGCGGCGTTCGAGCCGGCCGCGATCCCGGCCGTCGTCTTCACCGACCCGGAGGTCGCGTGGTGCGGCCTGACCGAAACGCAGGCGGCCCGCGACGGGCGGCGCGTGGAGGTGTCGCGTTTTCCGTGGGCCGCGTCCGGCCGCGCCGCCACGCTGGACCGGCCGGGCGGACTGACGAAGCTGGTGGTCGACGCCGAGACCGAGCAGGTCGTCGGCGTCGGGATTGTCGGCGCCGGCGCCGGCGAGCTGATCGCCGAGGGGGTGCTCGCCATCGAGATGGGTGCGACGCCCGGGGACCTGCAGTTGACGATTCATCCCCATCCGACCCTGTCCGAGACCGTGTCGGAGGCGGCCGAGGTCGCCCTCGGCCAGAGCACGCACGTCTACCGCCCGAAGCGGCGTCGCGCGTGAGGGGTCCCCGCCCGGATCACGACGCGGCGAGGCGGCGAGCCTGCTCGAATATGGCGGCCAGCATGTCGGGCGTCAGCCGGCCGGTGTTGGTGTTCTGCCGGCTCGGATGGTACGACGCCACGAGCGAGCAGACCCCGGCGGCCCGGAAGACGAGTCCGTGCGCGAAGCGCGGCCGCGGCCGGGGCTGCTGCCCGGCACCGACGGCAAGGCGCCAGTACGCATCGAACGCGACCTTCCCCAGCGCCACGATGACGCGCAGGTTGGCGAGCGCCCGCAGCTCGGCCTCGATGTGCAGGCGGCAGTTGGCGATCTCCGCGGGCGTCGGCCGGTTGTCGGGCGGCGCACAGCGCACGACCGCCGCGATGTAGGCGTCCGTCAGGGTCAGTCCGTCGTCCCGGTCGCGCGAGGTGGCGATGTTGGCGAATCCGGCGCCGTGCATCGCCCGCATCAGGAAGTCCGCGGATCCGTCGCCGGTGAACACGCGGCCGGTGCGGTTGGCGCCGTGGGCGGCGGGCGCCAGGCCGAGCACCAGCACGCGGGCCCGCCGGTCGCCGAAACCCGGCACCGGCCGGCCCCAGTACGGCTCATCCCGATACGCCGCGCGCTTGTCCCGTGCGACCCGGGCGCAGTGCGCCCGCAGCCGCGGGCAGCGTTCGCAGGCGATGATCCGGCGGCGGATCGCCGCCAGCGAGGCGGTCATCGCTTCCGGGCGTGGTCGAATGCCTCGGTCTGCTCGCGGGCGTGGTACGAGCTGCGGACCAGGGGGCCGGCTTCCACGTGCGCGAACCCGAGTTCGACCGCCGCGGCGCGGAGCCTCTCGAACTCGGCCGGCGTGTAGTAGCGATCGACCGGCAGGTGGGCGATGGACGGGCGCAGGTACTGGCCGATCGTCAGCAGCTCGCAGCCCGCGCGCCGCAGGTCCGCCAGCGTGTCCAGCACCTCCGGCCAGCGTTCACCGAGTCCGACCATGAGACCGGACTTCCTGGGGATGTCCCGCGCGAAGCGACCGGCCCGGGCAATCAGCTCCAGGGCGCGGGCGTAGCGCCCACCGGGACGGGCGACCCGGTACAGCCGCGCGACCGTCTCGATGTTGTGGTTCAGGACGTCCGGCCCGGCGTCGAGAACCGTCCGGAGGTCGGCGGCGCGCCCCGCGAAGTCGGGGATCAGCACCTCGACGCGGCAGCCCGGCGCCCGGGCGCGGATGGCGCGGATCGTGCGGGCGAAGGCGGCTGCGCCGCCGTCGGCGAGGTCGTCCCGGTCGACCGACGTGACCACCACGTGGCGCAGCCCCAGGTGCGCGACGGCCGCGGCCAGCCGCCCGGCCTCGGCCGCATCGACCGGCCCCGGCCGCCCATGCACCACGTTGCAGTAGCCGCACGAGCGCGTGCACACGTCGCCGAGGATCATGAAGGTGGCGGTGCCGCCGTCCCAGCATTCGCCGATGTTCGGACAGGCGGCTTCCTCGCAGACCGTGTGCAGCTCGAGCGTCCGCATGAGCCGCTTGAGCTCGACGTAGCGCGGGCTGCCGGGGGCTCGCACGCGGAGCCAGCGGGGCTTCGGCTGCCTGGCCGGCGCCGGGAGGGGCCTGCGTCCCCGGACCAGCTCGACCGGAATGGGGGTGCTCGTCGCCACGGCCGCAGGCAATGTTATCGTCATCGCGGCCGGGACCGGAAGCCGTAGGGGCGCGCACGGCGCGCCTCGGCGGTAGCGGCGCGGGGCAGTGGGGTCCCCGCAAGCGGACGCCGGGGGTTCGGGGCGCAGCCCCGTCCGATCATGGACCAGCGACTCGCCATCACCTGGATCGGGCACGGGACGTTTCTGCTGACGTCGCCGGGCGGGAAGCGCATCCTGATCGATCCGTGGCTCGAGGGCAATCCGGCCTGCCCCGCCGAGTGGCGGCGGATACGCCGGGCCGACCTGATTCTCGTCACGCACGGCCACTCCGACCACGTCGGCGACCTGCTCCAGGCCGCCCGGGACACCGGGGCGCCGGTGGTGGCGAACGTCGAGATCTGCCGCTGGCTCGAAACCCGGGGGGTGCGGCACCTGCTGCCGATGAACAAGGGCGGCATGCTGGCGGTCGACGGCCTGCGGGTGGGCATGGTGCCGGCCGAGCACAGCAGCAGCCTGGTCGAGGACGGTCTGCCCGTCTACCTGGGCGAGCCCGTGGGGTACGTGCTCCGATTCGAGGATGGCCTGTGCGCGTACTTCGCCGGCGACACGGCCGTGTTCGGCGACATGCGCCTGATTCGCCGGATGCACGCGCCCGACCTGGCCTTCCTGCCGGTCGGCGATCGCTACACGATGGGGCCGGACGCGGCAGCAATCGCCTGCGAGCTGCTGGGCGTACGGCGGGTGGTACCGATGCACTACGGCACGTTTCCGGAGCTGACCGGCACGCCGGACCGCCTCCGCCGGCTCGTCGAGCCCGCGGGCGTCAAGGTGATCGAGCTCCGCCCCGGCCAGACCGCCGACTGAGCAGCCTGCGCCGCAGAAGGCGCAAGCCGCGCACGGCGCGGCTCCGGCGGTAGCGGCGCGGGGCAGTGGGGCATAGGCGCTAACTTGTTTTCGGAACGAGACCGGCGTATCCTGACATGCGC